>NZ_BAAJPA010000015.1:0-120128 GCF_057552235.1 Kistimonas ophiarachnellae
AGTGCTGACGCCTCCCGCCTAGTGTGTAAATACACCTATCTTTCAACCAGCGCCTATTTCAGGCGCGATGAAAATCAAATGCCAAAACATCCGCAATCTGCCGGGTCTGCGCCATCAACATATGTAGCCGATCAATACCCATGGCTACACCGGCACAATCCGGGAAACCTTCTTTTAGTGCGTCGACCATGCGTTGATCATAGGGATAGACTGAGCGCCCCAGAGACTTTCTTTCTTCCTGATCATTACGGAAACGAGCATCCTGCTCATCACCATCTGCCAGCTCATGATAGCCATTGGCCAGTTCGACACCATTAATGAACAGTTCGAACCGCGCAGACACCTGCTGACCCGCCTTATCCGTCATGATGCGAGACAACGCAGACATAGAGGCCGGAAAGTCATAGACATAAACACCTTCCAGCTGGCCGTTTTCACACCCGCCCAGCTCTGGTTCGATAACTGCGGAAAACAGCAGATCCAACCAATCGTTACGCGCCAGTCCCTGAAGCGAGGCATCTACCTTTTCATGAACGAGTTTTTCAAGCGCCTGATCGCTGGCTGTATGGGGATTAATGTCAAAATGCTGCTCGAACAGTTGTTGATAACTGTAGCGACCGATTTCCCGGAAAGGCGTGACTGAAGAGAGTAATGCCGAGACATCATCCATTAGGGCGTGGTGATCAATCCCCAGCCGATACCATTCCAGCATGGTGAATTCCGGATTATGGCGACCACCAGCTTCACCATTACGAAATACCCGACCCAGGTAATAAATATCCTCTGAGCCTGCGGCCAGCAGCCGTTTCATTGGAAATTCGGGGGAGGTATGAAGATAGACCGTCTGCCGTGCACTAGTCCCTACGGGACAAAATTCTGCACTAAAACTGTCAATATGCGGGTCTACCGTGGCAGCACAGGAGAGCATCGGCGTTTCCACTTCAAACACCTGTTCGGCATGAAAATACTCCCGAATACCCCGCAACAACTCGCCGCGCCGACGCAATTCAGAAAACGATGCAGACGGTTTCCAGTCGTCATGCTCTACAGCCATGGCAGCCTCAATGCTAGTCAGTTAAAAAAGAGGTCAGGAGAAGATAGCGGATTTCTGGCAAGAAAAAAGGCGGGACGGGCCCGGACACCAGCCCGGGCCGAACAGATTACTTCACGCGACCGACGTATTCGCCGGTACGGGTGTCAATCTTCAGTACTTCACCTTCAGTGATGAACAGGGGCACCTTGACCACAGCACCAGTGCTCAGGGTTGCCGGCTTGGTAGCGCCGGTAGCAGTATCACCTTTCAGGCCCGGATCAGTCTGGGTAACTTCCAGGAATACGAAGTTCGGCGGCGCTACGGACAGGGGGGAACCGTTGTACAAGGTAACGGTGTAAACTTCCTGCTCCTTGAGCCAGTTGATGGTGTCGCCTACGGCTTCCTTGCTGGCAGCGTGCTGCTCGAAGGAACCATCGGTCATCATGAAGTGGTAGAACTCACCGTCGGTGTAGAGGTATTCCATATCCAGATCGATGACATCCGCCGCCTCAAGGGATTCACCAGACTTGAAAGTACGCTCCCAGACACGGTTGGTCATCAGGTTGCGCAGACGTACGCGGTTGAACGCCTGGCCCTTGCCCGGCTTAACGAATTCGTTCTCCAGAATGACGCAGGGATCACCCTCAAGCATCACCTTCAGGCCGGAGCGAAATTCGTTGGTACTATAGTTAGCCATCAGGATTACACCCTAAAAAATCGACAATTATATAGACTCAATACTCATACGTGAATTTTTATCCCGGCCAGCACCAATGATCCCTGGCTTTTCTCGCTTTAGCTCATCTTGAGAAATGACAGCAACAAAGATTCTGGACAGACAATCACGTCGCCGCAACACCTGCAACACACACCACCAGCAAAGCAAATGACCTATGGGGCAATACCAGCTATCATTGTCAGGGCGATAGAGCGATACACTTTTATTGTGACAAACCAGCGTCACAAACCTCCTAGCTCACATGTCAGAACGCCCACCTCATCATCCAAAGATAGATAGAGCCTCGAATAATAATTCCCTAAACTGCCATACCCGCCTGTTGACCCGTCTACAAGTGTAGGGCTGAGAATAGTTCCTGTGCTCACGAAGGAAGTCATATGCTCACTGTTACCCAATTGGCAAGGAAGTACGATATTTCCCGCACCACGATTCTTTACTATGAGCGTGTCGGACTACTGTGCCCCCGCAATCGTTCAGAGAATGGTTATCGGTGGTACGGTGAAGAAGAAATCAAACGACTGGAAGCCATTATTGCGTATCGCTCGTTTGGCGTGCCAATCAGTAACATCGCATCACTGCTGGACCGTGAGGACGACCTGTCACAAGAGCGCATTCTGCGAGACCAGTTTACGTTGCTGGAAAAAGAGGTCCAGAAACTGCATCAACAGCAGAAAGCGATTTTCATGCTACTGGAACAACCCGATTTATTAGAGCAACAGATGGTCAACAAAGAACGCTGGGTAGAAATCATGCAAGCCGCCGGTTTCAGTGAAGAGGACATGAAGAACTGGCATCAGCAATTTGAAAAAATGGAGCCCGATGCACATCAGGAATTCCTGGAATCCCTGAAAATTGATCAAGATGAAATTGCTGATATTCGCGCCTGGTCGAGGCAATAAGTAAGACGCTGCGTGTAATGCCTATGCGGTATTGCACGCAGACGAAACCCTATTCACTAGAAAAACGTGATAATGCGTTGCAACTTTTTACCATTGGTTCACTCAAAAGAAAGCAATACTCAGAATGGACAACACAATGCGACACTTATTATCTAAAGAAGACTCAATCTTCAAAACACAGTTCGAAACCTGTGAATTCCACGTCTCCGATTTTGACCATAAATCGCATCTACGGCTGGCCTACATCTATCTGGTTGAGAATACGATTGAGACGGCTATTCCCATGATGCGGGAGTCACTAAATCGCTTTATACAGCACAATGGCGTCCCTGCCTCGAAATACCATGAAACGCTAACCCAAGCCTGGTTACTGGCTGTCCATCACTTCATACATAAAACCGAAAAGGCAGAATCGTTCCTTTCATTTATTGACCAGAATCCGGAGATGTTAGATACAGACATCATGCTGACGCACTACACAACGGATGTGCTTTTCTCGAAAAAGGCCCGGCAGACGTTTATCCAGCCTGATCTTGAGAGGATCCCAATGTATGGTGCATAAGACGCCCTACCAAGTGTGGTAGGGCAAACACCGTAAACACTGACGCAATCGTCATTTTGTGATTATAAAACACCTGACGTACTCAACTTTTCCCATAAAATCAGACCTGAAAGGATAAGCGTTATCATGGCCGGGACCCCATCCTTCCAGGTATCAAACCGGAGGTGGCAAAAGATCGCACCGGCAGAGGTCGAAAAAATTGCCAGAGCGCCAGTAATCGCCATAAAACCCGGCAACCAGATCGCGATGGCACCGAAAAGCTCAACAATACCAACCAGAGCCATAACCTGACGGCTAAGCCCATATTTAATAAAAAACTGCAACTGCGTTTCAAAGATCAGCTTTTGCCAACCCAGAATTTTGATCGAACTGGCAAACACAAAGAAGAGAGTTATCAGACAGGTGATAACTGTCACCGATGTTTCATTCATCCTGGATCCTCAAACAACATGGATACTTCACACCGTCTAACCGGTAGAGCATTGCTAAGTGCATCCTGCAACACCGTTTTTCAAGATATGAACCCACGTTTGAACCAGGATGTCTTACACCAAAGCCAATAATGACTATATGAGATCAATGATTATCAATCATCGCGCAGTTGACCCAAATGATATGACAACAAAACAGTCCACTATTGACGTATGAGCTCTTTTAACGTCCCAAAAAAATAGTCAATTTCCTGCTCTGTGTTGAAATAGTGCAGTGATGCTCGCACGACTTCCGACAGACCTCGCTTCTCAAACGAAACCAGACTTCCCGAGCCTTTTGATATAGACACATTGATCTTATGCGCTGCCAGATAACTTTTGATGCTATCCGCACTCACCTGTTTTGCATATAAGGTCACGATTCCACACTTTTCCTTTCCTTCGTCGGAAAGCGTGATGCCATCAACCTCAAACTTTATGCCCGACACGCTCTTCTATAAAAGACTTATGTTTTTCGTGCCCCATACCAGCTTATCTCCTGATTCTGTTGATCGGGAAGGAAATGAAGTATAGATGTTCATCAAGTTCCGGAAGGAACCTTTTCGAAGGGAAATAAAAAAACCAGTACTACTTATTATCCATCTTTGCGGCCAATAAGCTGGCATGCTGTCGATCTACGCCTTCATATATAACCCGCAATTTCATGAAATGGCTACGTTATTGTAATTTTTATATAACAAATAGAAATAGCCATTATTCACCTATTAGAGCAAGTAGCAATTTAATCCCAACCCTTTATTAAAAAACAACCAATTAAATGCATTTATATATTAAAAACATCTTTTAATTTTTATTTTTATTGACTGAAACGATTTAACTCTGTAGTTTATAACTAAAAATCAAAAACCTTATTTTTAATTTAAAAAACTATTTACACCTCATTAGCTTTTTAATTAGAAAAACACTAACAACCGAAAATTAGTCACCAGAGAATACGAAGAAGGAGGCTTATGCAGACATCAATTATCAAGAAAAATCGTGGCACCGCACTGGTTGAAACGTCATGTTTATTGCTGATTGTTGTTTTTATTTTGACGATGGGTTTTTACTCAACAAAGGTTTATAACGCGAAACCTGAAAACCTTGGTGCAATCTTGTCATCATACGATATGAATACAATGATAACTTGCATAACTGAAGAAACACCAAATTACCATAAAACCATGAATGGTGGCTGCCTATAATTAAACAACAAGTATTTACATAGCAGTATCATCAGGTGATTTAGTGTTATAATCTGAATTTATTTTTAAACCCAATTTAATGAGCCCCATTAATCAAAGCATTTAAATCACTAACCACTGCAGACAAATTATATTGAAATCAATAGTCAAACTTTCATTTCCACTCTCTTTCACAAGGCGTTAGTTAACGAAAGAGATAACTATTCCAAACAAGAGAAATGGGTAATAGCACTACTACAGCATCCTGTAAGCAGTATTAAAAAATGCTGATTCGCTACCGTCCTGTTCTCACTTTAACCATTCTGCAAACTTATCCCTGAGCCTGTCCCTTAACAACAATACCGCTGGCGTTATCTGCTGACGGCTCGGACAGATGAGATTCAAATCCACATCCGGCGACTGATACTCAGGCAATATTCTCACAACCCGGCCTGCACGAAGGTCTGCAGCCATATCCAGTCGTGACTTAAAGGAAATACCTTTTCCTGCAATGGTCCATCGGCGCACAACATCCCCATCATTGGTGCAGCGGTTACTGTTAACCCTGATGCTAAATGGCTCCTGTTTCTCATTTCGTTTGCCGGTAAATTCCCAGACATCATTCAGGCGGCTGTTGAGCTGAAAGAGTAAACAGTTGTGATGCTGCAGGTCATCAGGTTCTACAGGCATGCCAAACCTTGAGAGATACGCCGGGGATGCACACAGGATCCGCTCAATGGATGCCAGCTTGAAGGCAACCATTGATGAATCGGGCTGGTTGCCATAGCGAATGGCCAGATCCACCCGGTCCAGATAAAAATCCGCAATCGAGTCTCCCAGCAGGACGTTAATCGATAAATCAGGATGTTCTTCCATGATTTCGTCAACCCAGTCTAACAGCAGGTTACGCCCCAGATCTGACGATACAGAAATCCGCAACTCACCGGCTATTTTTCCTTTCAGGGCATGCACTGACACCCTACCCGCCTCCAATGTATTTAAGGCTTCGCGGCAGTAAGCCAGAAAACGTTCACCTTCTGCAGTAATTCGTAGCTGTCGTGTAGATCGAATGAAGAGCTGTATCTGAAGCTGTTTTTCCAGGCGCTTCAGCGCGGCACTGGCTGCCGCTGTGGACAAATCCAGCTGCTCAGCTGCACGGGTAATACTGCCACTGTCGGCTGTATGAACGAAAAGGGAGAGATCGCCGGTATTCATTATCAAAAATATTTTGAATATGTTTGAAGCATTACCGCGTTTATACCATTCATACACTGACCAATAATAGTTTCACAGAGAGACAAATCCTGACCAAACGCAAATAGATGACAGTGAGAACCTAACATGAAAGCCATCGGTTATTTACAAGCCAGCCCCATTGATCAGAGCGATGCCTTAGTCGACATTGAGTTGCCGACACCTCAGACATCAGGACGTGATCTGCTCGTGAAAGTAAAAGCCGTCTCGGTTAACCCGGTAGATACCAAGATACGGGCTGCAGTCTCCCCCGAAGCTGGTCAATACAAAATCCTGGGATGGGATGCTGTTGGCGAAATCGTTGCAGTCGGTGACCAGGTTGAGCTGTTCAAGGTGGGGGATGAGGTGTGGTATGCCGGGGATCTTACCCGTGCCGGTTCCAACGCCGAATACCAGTTGGTGGATGAACGTATTGTCGGTGAGAAGCCAAAATCTTTATCCAACGCAGAAGCAGCAGCAATGCCGTTAACCGCAATCACGGCTTGGGAATTGCTGTTTGACCGTCTCGATTTTACGCCACTGCTAGCTGATAACGACAAGGTTGATCACACAGAAACTGCCAGCCCGAAACCACGTATTTTGATTATGGGAGCAGCCGGTGGCGTGGGTTCCATCCTGACCCAGTTGGCTGCCAAACTCACCAATGCCACGGTGATTGGTACCGCCTCTCGTCAGGAGAGCCAGGACTGGGTTCGAGAGCTGGGCGCCGATCATGTGATTAACCATTACCAGCCATTACTGACACAACTCCAGGCTCTGGGCATTGAGGATGTCACCCATGTGATCAGTCTTACCCACACTGATCAGCACTTTGAGCAACTGGTTGAGGTGCTGGCACCACAGGGCAAGCTGGCGCTGATAGACGACCCTCAAGCCGGTCTCGACATTATGAAACTCAAAACGAAATCCCTGTCCCTTCACTGGGAGTTCATGTACACCCGCTCCATGTTTCAAACAAGGGATATGCAAAAGCAACATGATTTACTCAATGCCATGGCCAGGCTTATCGATGATGGCATGATAAAAACGACGCTGGGTAAGAATTACGGCACCATTAATGCCGCCAACCTAAAGCTGGCGCATGCACACATTGAAAGCCATCAGGCTGTGGGAAAGGTAGTACTTGAAGGTTTTTAGCATCAACGATCACCGGCTGGCGATGGGCTATTCACGCTCATCGCACGCTGACGAACAGATGTTGACCTCTTACATAACGGTTAGTCACTTATTCAACGCACTCGTTAACCAACGTATTGAGGTATCGAGATGAGCAAACCATTGACCATTGTCGCTCGTATTGAAGCCAGGCCAGGTGAAGTCGACAGGGTAAAAGCCGCCCTGCTCAAACTTATTGAACCTACGCGTCAGGAAACCGGTTGCCTGCAATACGACCTGCATCAGGACAATGAAACCCCGGAAGTATTCGTTTTTTATGAAAACTGGGCATCACGCGCCTTGTGGCAAATCCACATGAACAACGATCACCTCAAGGCGTATATGAAAGAAACTGAAGGCGCCGTGGCAAACTTCACACTCAATGAGATGCATCAGGTTGTTTGACTGAATAAACCCAAACCATAATCGTTTATCCAGACAATAAAGCCTTGCATTGAATGAAAACAGATAACGGAAAAAAACCATGCAAAAGAAGATTCTTGTTACGGGATCCACTGATGGCATCGGGCTGGCCACCGCCAGGCAATTAGTTTCCATGGGGCATCATGTTCTTCTGCATGGTCGTAATCCCACCAAGCTGGAGGAAGCGGAGCGTTCGCTTGCCGCACTACCGGGCGGTGGACGTGTTGAAAGTTATCTGGCTGATCTATCACGTATGGCTGATGTTGTGGCTTTGGCCAAAACAATTACCGAACACCACAACCAGCTTGATGTTTTGATAAACAATGCCGGGATTTTTCGAACTCCCGCACCCATCACGCAGGATAAGCTTGACGTGCGCTTTGCGGTTAATACGTTTGCCCCTTACCTGCTGATGCAGCATCTGATGCCAGTGTTGGGTACGTCCGGGCGAATAATCAACCTCTCATCGGCGGCACAGTCCCCTGTTGATATTGAAGCACTTGCCGGACGCGTCCATCTAGACGACGACTTCACTGTTTACGCGCAAAGTAAACTGGCGCTCACTATGTGGTCGCGCTATACGTCCCTGTCATTGAAGGATAAAGGGCCGATGATTGTTGCAATTAATCCCGGTTCGATGCTTGGCAGCAAGATGGTGAAGGAAGGCTTTGGTGTAGTAGGAGGCGATATCGCCATTGGCGCAGACATCCTGTGCCGTGCAGCGCTTTCTGATGAATTTGCGACCGCTTCCGGCAAGTATTTTGACAACGATACCGGCAAGTTTTCGCCCCCTCACCCCGATGCGCTAGACACCCAAAAAACGCAAACCGTTGTACAAACCATGGAGAATGTTTTATCGGAACTCATGGTGTCATAATTCGTTCAGACACAGCTATCTGCGTTGCCCAGCAGAAACGGGCTGGGACCAGTTATCTGTTTTTCGCACATAAGACTTCAGTTGCAGGTTATTTGTCTCTGTATGAGGTTATGCCTGTTATCTACATGATGAATTTCTACCAGTGCGACTAAGCAGTGAAGGAAGCGTTTTTTCAGAAGGGAAATATGCTGATTTGTTTTACTTAGCAGACTACCGGTATTTCTTCATTACCAACGTACCCAACACATCCCGTATTCTGAAAAAGCGCCGTTGCTTAAAATACGATTCAAACTGTTTTTCACCCGGCATCGGATAATAGATATCATCCTCATCATGGATATTGACCGTATGTAGTCTTGGATCTTTTCCAGCCATTAATCGTTTCAACACACGACCCAAGAGTTTTGCACCGATCACGGCGGTGTACATTAAGACACTTTCCTGTGTGGCATGGGCTTTTAGCTTGAACGATTTTCGGGCCAGAATTTCACCGGTATCTACGCCTTCATCAATCCAGTGAACGGTCACACCGCCCCGGTCACTCCCGTTATTCAACACCCAAAAATAAGCCATCGCCCCTTTGTAAACGGGAAGCCAGCCCGGGTGGACATTCAATACCCCGAGTTTTGGGAGAGCGAGTATCCCTTTTTTAAGTATTTGTGAGAAATAGGCAGAAATCAGCAGATCAGGCTGCAGTTGCCGGATAAATGCCTGGCAAGCTTCGTCATTAATATTGCCACAATGGAATACAGGAATATTATGATCCACCGCGATTTTCCAGGCAGGCTTTAGTCGTTTACGTAAAAAGGGGAATACCAGTGTGATGAGGTAACCCAACACCTGAATACAACGTTGCCAGAAGAGTAACCAGGCGAACTTCCAGCCGACTTTTTTAAGGTGATTGATGACACGAGTGCGCCCTTGCAGGGACAGCGTTAACGGCTGGGCTTTGACGACACCGACAATATTAACCCCCGGCATGGTCAATAGCTTGTTCATAATCACTGCACTGCCCAGATGACCTGCGGAGTACAGAACGACCACATTCATGAATAACACTCCCTGTTTTTACACGTAATGTGTTCGTTGTCGTTTAAGTGCCATACACATCAGGTGCTGAAACGATAATAGCTAATCCTTACAGCGTGGAACAAGGTGATTTAACTGTCTTATCTGATACCCAGGGTGTATCCATCATTGCTACACGCACAATAAACCGTTGAATACCCTATGCTCAAAATGTCACTTGGAGCAGCCGAACATGAATACGATGAAAGCAGTAAGAATTGAATCTTGTGGTGGTGTGGATGTCCTGACGTTTGATGATTATCCGATGCCGGAGATGGGCGAACACGACCTTCTGGTCAAAGTCATGAGTACTGCCGTATCGGGTTGGGATATCAAGTACCGTAATGGCAGCCTGATGAAAAAGACGCAAAATCGCCCGATACTTCCCGGCCGAAAAGCGTACCCACTACCACAGCAGTTAGGACGAGAAGCAGCAGGGGAAGTGATTGCTGTCGGCAAGCAGGTCACATTATTTACACCTGGCGATCGGGTTTTGGGGCTGGTGCATCCGGAGAAAGTTGGTGATCTGGATGCTATCCGGGGTTTTGGCAATCTCAGTAAAGGGCTGGATTATCCGGGTCATGTGATGGCCGGAGGTAATGCCCAGTTTGTATCACGACCAGAAAACTACTGGTTCAAACTGCCTGATGGCGTCAGTTACGAGGATGCTGCCGCCGGCGCCTGGTCCTACCCTACCAGCCATCGAATTATTGTTGATCGTTGTCGTGTTTCTATTGGCGACACCATTCTAATAACAGGCACCACTGGTGGCATGGGCAGTGCAGCCATGCAATGGGCCCAACTGGCTGGCGCAAGAGTGATCGCCTCCAGTCGCAGCGAAGCCAAACGAAAAGCGTTATCAGACAATGGCGCAGACCTTGTTATTGATCCAACCCGGCCCGAAGAAGCCTGCCAGTCGATAATGGACTTTACCCGCCAGCAGGGGGTTGAGCATGTCATTGAATTTACCGGCAACGAAATACTGCAAAAACTGGCATACGACGTTTTACGTCTGGGTGGCACGATTTGTCCGGTCGGTGGGGATATGTCTCAACAGGGCATGCCCTGGGGCGTCATGGACCTTGTTGCCAAGGAAGCCACAATCCTGGGAATTCGGGGGTCACGCCTGAATGACCAGCGAATCTACCTGGAGATGCTGGCCGCTGGCAAAATCAAACCAGTGATTGGCAAGGTATTACCATTAAGTGAAATCCGACAAGCCCACCAGCTGGTAGAAGAAAATCGCGTCGTCGGAAAAGTCATGCTGGATCCATGGGCCTGAGGCAATCGCAGGTTCCCTGCCGAAAGCAGGGAAAAACCTGACTGTTGCCGTTATGGCATTACCTTTGAAGCACAAACATCTGGTAACCAAATTCACCCAGGTGGTGACGGTAAATGTTCAGCTCCGTTTCGATATCTCTGAGTGCTGCTGAATCAGGCAGTGCTGATTTGAGTTCATCAACACGCACCTTGAGTGGTTCGATATAACTCTGCCAGGCAACATCACTGAGGGTAAAACTATCGATAACCGAATAACCTGCCTCACTAGCCTGTTCAATGCGTTGGGCGACTGTCGTCGCATCGGGGTATCCCTGCTCCCAGAACGCCAACGCGTCATGGCTCGGTGCATCATTTAGCCATACGAGATCGCTTAAAACCAGGACGCCTTTTGGCCCCAGCAACCGACGCCACTGTTCAAAGGCACTGGTGACACCCATGATGTAGGCGCAGCCTTCTGCCCAAATCAGATCGAAACTACCTTCTTCAAAGGATAAATCGGTCATACTGGCGCAGACTGTTTCGATGCGATCAGCCACTCCACTTTCCTGAGCCCTTTCGACAAGACGTGCCAAGGCAGGCTCATCATTGTCCAAAGCAGCAATGTGCGCTGATGTGTGGGCTGCAAGTAACGTTGTTGCGATCCCCTTGCCACAACCAATTTCGAGAATACGCGCAGGTTTAAACGGCACTTTCTCCAGCGCTTTCAGCGTATCCTGCTCCGACCCGGGGCCCCATCGGTCCAGCGTTTCGAATACCTGCATAAAGTCGTTCATATAGTGTTCGTGCGTGTTCATGTCTTTTGATAACCATTTAAGTCTGAGCGCTTCTTTTTCCGTGAAGCCCTGATTCATTAACCACTCCAGGTGAGCATCCGGTGCCACTTCGTCCAGGGATTGATGCCACGCCTTGAGTTCTCCTTCACCGAGCATTGCTGCCAGTAACTGGCGGGACTGTTGCTTTCGGGCGATTTCCTCATCCAGCTGTTGCAGACGGTTAAGCAATAAGGAACGATCCACCCTGCTATTGAGGCAGGCCTTGCACTCTTTCAACGTCAGCCCGCCTGCCTGCAGTTTCTGGATCAGCCGTAACCGCTGAGCGTCTTTTTCGCTATAGATTCGGTAACCGTTAGCCTGTCTTTTCCCTGCAATCAGTCCCTGTTTTTCGTAGTAGAGCAGGGTACTGCGGGAAAGGCCGACGCATTCCGCGAGTTCAGCAATCAGGTACATTCGTTGGCTCCGGTCTGCGGCAATGTGCCCGGTGAATATGAAGCACCTTAAACTATGAAGTTGTAGACAGGTCAACCCAAAATGTTGTGAATACACACCTACAAAAACCGTTATGGCTGACAATGGAATGAGGAAGGGAGAGTGGATAGCTAACGGCTTATTAATAGGCCAAAAACGTTAACTATGCGCTTACGTATCCTGCCTTTGCAGGACATGGACTTCTCCGGTCCTGAACGATCAGGAACCGGAGAAGTACGCTTCAGCAGGAGAAGCTATGTCCAGAATCATCCTGATTTTGGTTCTGACCAATGTTAACAGGCCTCTAGAACGAGAAGTCAGCAACGTCCTTGCCATCCACTTTGATCAGGCAAACGGGTCTTAGTAGCGTACCGCTCGGAGTGCCCAGTGCACATTCTGCAATGACTGTTTTCGTCTGCCATTGTCCGGAAACCGGTTTAAACACTATAGGCTGGCGCATGTATTTCTCATTATTCCCCTCATATTCAGGGAATATGGGGTTACCAATCGACTGATCAATCACTGGGATGCCGTTAAATTTTACGTTCAAATGATTGGCAAGAATCTCATTGAATGATGCTGTGATCTGTACCGTTTCCTGATTGATGGTGGCCATGGATGAACGGTAGGTTACCGGAGTTAAACTTATACAGCCGGATAAAAGAAGACAGGCAACAGTAGTAGGTAGCAGTCCGGCACTCAGTTTTGGGAAAGGCTTCATTTTATAATTCCTGTTGTTGAAAACCGCCAGCTTCAGTTTACGCCTGAGAACTTGTTTATTAATTGATCTAAAGCGCTATTTGTGACCTGTGCGATTTGTGAGAACGAAATCAACCACATTCTTATAACGTAGACTTGCATGATGCCTCCCAAAAGAGGCCATATGTCAGCCTTCCGACAAGACTGACTTAAGTTCTCCCCAAACCCCAGAGCTCAATAGCGAACATTTAACTCCTGCTGAAGCCTTTCTTATTTTGTCTAATATTTAACGTATTCCTGTATCATTTCCTCACCCTCACCGATCATATAATCACAATAGACTTCGACCAAAAATAATATTTACCAAACATCAAGGAACTAATTACATAATAATTTGTCTATAAAATTCATAGATTGATCGACGTAATCCCACGTAAACCTCATGGTTTTTTCTACATAATTACGCAAAGGATATTAACATGGGAAAATTAATATTTGAGTTTCAAAAAACATGCAATCATCAGTCATCAGTGTGCCACCCACCCGAGGACACAGAAAAAGAAGTCAGTAAATTATTTTCCTCAAGAACACTGATTATCCATAAGCAGATAGGAACTGGATTTTTTTCCAAAGTATTTATTGGGTCGCTGAACGTAAAGAAAAAAGGTATACCCGAACGATTTGCAGTTAAAATATCAGGGTCAGAGGCATGTTTTAATGGAGAAGTTGAGAGCTTAAATAAAATGAGACAATGCCCTTATATAGTCGACATGCTAGCCTCAGGCGTTGATCAATATAGATATAACTATGATACATATATTTTTCTTGAACTAGCAGATATTGACCTAGGACACTTATGCGGAGCTATGAGATCACACAATATAAAGCTCACAGCCGGTCATTTAAATTTCATTCTCGACAATACCACCAGAGCAATTGAATTCATGCATAAACAAAGAGTATGGCATGACAACATAACCGGAATTAACATATTATATTTCTTCAGTAAAAGTATATTAAAAATCACTGACTTTAATCTATTTATAATTTCCCCATCAAAAGAAGAACATGAATCAAAGATGCTTAAGGATATGGGAAAGGTAATCACCCATATCAAGTCAATGAGTGACCATCAATGCCCGAAAAAAGCATTTTATGCCGATAGTTATTATGGCGATTCAGTTTCTTGTAGTCAGTGTGATGACCGTACGTCTAAGCATACTCTGAAAGTCATCGAAGAAATGGACTGGGAAGATAAAATGCTTCGCTCAATTGTGATAAGAATGTTTAAAGAACCCGAAGCCGGTTTAAAACCCATTACGTCTGCAGAAATATACGGCCATCTGACACAACTTGAAGCACTGCCCTGTTTGCCTCCAGAGCACCTGAAAAATATGCCCACTGCGTGATTGATCAACGCTAAATCAGCAGTGGGCAGAAAGCATCAATGCCCATTACCCAGATGAGCGCCAAGCGGCAATGCTCAAAATAGTGTTGTCTGAATACGTTACATAATCAGGCGTTCAACACCACTGTTTACAAATATCCCAGCAACACTGCCCTGGTTGCGGATTGTCCAACCGGGCTTAGCCCTGTATAAAGGGCGGTTCTACCGAGGGAACCGGTCATGCCACTGACAAACTTTCCACCAGGAAATACCAGTCAGCGGCTGCAACACGCTATTGTTCTTACATTGCCAAACCGCGGGAACCTGAACATCGCCTATGATCATGCGATCCGCTCAAAACCTGATTACCGACCCTGTCGCGCCGGCACACCGGCCTGCCTGGCAGCATATTCTCAGCGACGCGATTACCGATCCCGCCGCACTGCTACGCCTGCTGGAACTGGATCCCGCCCTGCTGCCTGCCGCGCAGGAAGCCAGCCAATCCTTTCGCCTGCGTGTACCGCTGCCCTATATTGCCCGTATGGAGAAAGGCAATCCGGACGATCCGCTGCTGAAACAGGTGCTGCCTGTTGCAGATGAACTGATCGAAACCCCGGGATATTCTGCTGATCCCCTGGGGGAAGCACCAAAGAACGCCCAAAAAGGCATTCTCCACAAGTACCGCAACCGCCTGCTGCTGATGCTGGGCAGCGCCTGTGCGGTAAACTGCCGTTTCTGTTTCCGCCGTCATTTCCCCTATGACGACAACAAGATGAACCGAGCCGAGTGGCAGGCTGCACTGGATTACATTGCGGCGGATACTTCACTGACGGAAGTGATTTTCAGTGGTGGCGACCCGCTGGCTGTCAACGATGCCCGCCTGCGCTGGCTCACCGAAGCCATTGCCGACATTCCCCACATCAAGCGCCTGCGCATCCATACACGGCTGCCCATCGTTGTACCCCAGCGCATTACCGAGGAAATGGTCAGCTGGTTCACCGGCACCCGCCTGCTGCCGATCCTGGTAGTGCACTGCAACCACGCCCGCGAGATAGACCAGGATGTCAGCCACAGCCTGCAGACCCTGCGAAATGCTGGCGTCACATTGCTGAACCAGACCGTCATGTTGCGTGGCGTTAATGACAACGTTGACGCGATGGTCGATCTCAACGAGACCCTGTTCGACAACGGCGTGCTGCCTTATTACCTGCATCTGTTCGACAAAGTACAGGGCGCCGCCCATTTCGATCTGGATGAAACCCGCGCTCGTCAATTATTGGGAGAAATGAGCTACCGTTGTTCCGGCTACATGGTTCCGCGCCTGGCCCGGGAAAAAGCCGACGCCCCCTGCAAAATCACGCTTTCCCCCCTCTACAACGACTAGCAGGCCCTCCCGCCATTCCGGAAACCGCCCAGTGACTGACTACGGTTTCCGGATGACAACTGCGTCACACTTTCTTTACCATGTTGGGATAACAATACGAATTCACGCCGTCCGGCACCCAGCATGGAGAGGGGCTCATGGATACGTCAGAGCAGAACCTGGCGCTCAATGTTCCCGCACACACTCAGGACACACTGCAATTCTGCGCAGCGGAGATGCCTGCCATCCACCATTGGCTGGGTCAGCTGCCCAAGGCCAACCTGGGCGAGACGGCCCGTCAGCTCTACCTCGCGTTGCAGGATCTGAATCAAACCCGCCTCTCCTCTACCCTGCGCCTCGATATCCTCGAACAAATGCGCCCCTGTGTGCATTACACCTGTCAGGCACTGGGCAAGCATTTTCTCCGCAAAACCGTGACGCTGGATCCACGGGAGCAGAAGATTGCGAATCTATCCAAGGCGCTCAGGAATCACCTTCTTTGTGGTTACAAACAGGTTATTCTCGCAACACACACAGAGAAACAACAAAAAACCAACAGGTTATCCACAAGGCGCAACCACTCTCGCCGCCAACGTCGATTGCCACTGGCATTGCACCGTGCACTGTCGGAAAGCTGCGACCACATGCTGACCACCTACCAGCTTTATTCACAACTCCCCAGGCACTTCTGGCTGGAATTACACACATTTTACCGGCTGGCGACCCAGTACCAGTTGCAGGCAGTTAAAGTCAGCGACCCGGAAACACCAGGCATTTCTGAACTGACCATTGAAGATATTTACAAGCGCGCACTGCTGATGGCTCGCTCACGACCCAATATGCTCCGCCAGATGGAACTCCAGCAACTCTCGGACACGCTCAAATACTGGTCCGGAACAGCCAGAATTGTTGACAACAGCGTCAATAATGCAGAAGAAATGCCCTTCGTGGTGAATATTGCTGGCAACCGCGGGCCGGATTACCAGTCGGAGGACATAACGGCAAGCGATGCCAATCTCCGCGGAATCGACACCCGGGAGCTGATCAACATGCTGACGGGTTCATTGGCACAACAGAATTCCGCCGACAGCCTGATGACACCACCGCTACCAGAACACCTTACCCGCCACCTGCTGTCCGCCTGGAGCCATAAGACCAGCCGCAAGTACAACCGGCAACCCACCGAGGGAGAACTATCTCTTGTCACCGGGTTTACCGCCTGCCACTTTTACCTCTGCAATCAGGTACCGTTTGACCGCTTCCTCTCCCGCACCATGGGATATACCGCCATTCTTAAAAACCAGACAGCCATGGCCAAAGTTGACCGTGATGTCTGGTCCCATGTGGATAACGGTACCGGTATCAGCAGCGATGCACCTGTCACCCACAACGATACGATCCTGTTCTCGGGCACCACATCGAAACCCGGGGCTACCAAAGGCAAGGGACATACCATCTACCAAGCAGCAATGCAGGACATGAGCCCGGAAGGATACTGCCTGCGCCTGACCGGGACGATTCCCTCCCAGATCCAGAGTGGTGAACTGATTGCCGTGCATGATAAGACAAACCAGCAGTGGACACTGGCCAACATCCGATGGCTAAAACGCGCGGATGACAATTCCATGCTGGTTGGAACCCAGTTGCTGACACCCGGTGCACGCCCCGGCGCTGTGTCACTGCTCAGTAAAACGCAGGAACAGAGCGCGTTCATGCGCTGCTTCCTGTTGCCGGCTTTCCGTACCACCAACCATACCGAAAGCCTGATTCTGCCCCGCGTCGCCTTCAAACCCGGTAACAAGATCATGCTGAATACTGGCCATCAGGTGTTGCGCGCGAAACTGATCGACTGTCTGCAAACCACGGGCAGTTTCAGTCATTTTACCTACCGCACATTTGAACAGCTGGCACAGAAATCCAAGGAGAAGACAGCGGACACGAACGCGGATGATGATTTCAGCACGATCTGGACATCACTCTGAAAGCAGACCCGAGCCCTTGTACCAGCGCACTAATCCTTTAAGATAGCGTTCAATAACAATGCACAGCGGTACCCATGGCACATAATAACCAGACCATTCGCCTGCTCCTGCTTGAGCAATCCCAGAATGACGCCGAACAACAGGTCAACCTGTTTCGTAATGCCGGACATGCTGTGCGTGTGCATCGCATCACCTCGCCGGAAGACCTGGAAGAGTCTCTCACCAGCCAGACCTGGGACCTGTTAATTGCCGCAGAAGAAACCGACACCCTGAACGCCAGGCAGGTACTTGACCTTATCCGGCACCTGAAGCGGGATATACCGGCCATAATCCGCGTGGGTAACAGCGAACCGGAAACCATTGAAGACTGGCTGAAGGCCGGCGCCATGGATGCCATCCCGGCAGAGCATGAGGGGCACCTGTTGCTGGCGGCACTCCGGGAAGTGCGTCACCAGAGTGACAGGCGGCGTCGGCAACAGGCGGAATCGGTACTGGCGGAAACCGAGAAACGCTGCGAACTGCTGCTGGAAAGTTCCAAGGATGCCATCGCCTACGTCCATGACGGGATGCACATCTATGCCAACCCCGCCTACCTCTCCCTGTTTGCCTGTGATGATCCTGATGAGATGATCTGTATCCCCGCCATTGACCTCATTCACGGGGAAAGTCAGGCGGAGTTTCGTCAGTTTTTAAAGGACTTTCACCAGGGCAACGAAGTGGGCGAATTGAACTTTCAGGGCGTTCGTAATGACGACAGCTCCTTCAACGCCCGGATGACACTGTCCGCCGCCAGTTATGAAGGCGAACCCTGCACCCAGGTAGTGATCCGCATGGATCGCGTGGATCCAGAGCTTGAAGCTCGCCTCCATGAACTCAGTCACAAAGACCTGACGACCGGACTGTTCAACCGGCAATACTTTACCGAACAGCTGGCCGGCGCCATTGAACTGGCCGCCCAGGGAAAACGTAACAGTACACTGCTGGATATACGTCTCGACAACTTCAGTGAAGTCAAACGATCACGGGGCCTTGCCGATGCCGACCTGTTGCTGGCAGATGTCGCGAAAGTCATGCAGGAACATATTCGGGAGCCGCAGCTTCTGTCCCGTTACGGGGACGATATATTCCTCGCGTTGATCTACGGGGATGACGAGGAAACCCTGGATAACCTGACCGCAACCCTGCTGGCATCGATTGAACGGCATTTATCAGAAATCTCCGGACAGACGCTACAGTCCACCCTGTCGATCGGCATCATGCCGGTCAACGGCCAGCAGCAGGATGTCGAGTATCTGCTGACCCTGGCAGAATACGCCTGCCTCAAGGCCCGCAAGGCCGGTGGTAACCAGGCGGCATTGCATGATCCGAAGGAAGAACTGGAGCGCAGGGCGCGGGAAGGCAACATTGTGGCCATGGCCCAGAACGCCATGGAGAACAACGGCTTTACCCTGCTGTATCAGCCCATCGTCAACCTGGAGCATCCGGAAGAGCAGTATGAAGTGTATGTCCGGCTAAACAGCAACGATGAGGAAGACAGCATCACCACAGCAGAATTCCTGGAAGCCTGTCAGAAAGCCGGTCTGGCCCGCAAGGTGGATCGCTGGGTGATACTTCAGGCCATCAAGCAACTGGCAGAGAAGCGAAAGCAACATCCGGAGACGCGGTTATTTGTGAATATCAGCGGAGAATCCGTGCGGGACCAGACGCTGTCCTCATGGCTGAACATTGCCCTTAAAGCCGCCAACCTGCCCGCCAGCAGCCTTACCATCCAGGTATCGGAAGGTGAACTGGTAAAATACCTGAAGAAAGCGGAACCGGTGTTCAGTGCATTAAAAGAAAATGGCTTCGGACTCAGTATTTCCCGCTTCGGGCTGGCGGATAAACCGCTTGCCACGCTCTCACATGTTGCTGTTGACCGGGTAAAAATCGATGGCAGCTACATTGCTGATATCACGACGGACGAAAAGAGCAAAAATCAGCTACAGGATCTCGTCAACACGCTGTCCGATAATAATATTTCAGTCGTCATGCCCCGCATTGAGTCGGCCAGTGAATTGTCCTGCCTGTGGCAGATGAGTGTCACTTATGTGCAGGGTTATTATATTCAGGCGCCGGAACCGGACATGCATTACGATTTCGAGCAGTAGCCCGATAAACACACCATGTTTCTTTCTATTTATTCTCCTGACATTTCTGGTGTCAGGAGAACTCCTCCTGTCGCTTCACGTCCATGATCTTGTTGCTGTCTGGCCTGTGACCTCAACTGCTGCGGCGTAACACCAAAATACCGTTTGAACTGTTTACTCAGGTAGCTGCTATCGTGAATGCCAATCTCCAGTCCAAGCAGCCCAATAGGGTGGGTACTATTTAACAGACGCCAATGGCAATGCTGCATGCGCATTCCATACCAGTGCTGACGGGCACTATGACCCAGGTTATCAACAAACAAACGATCCAGCTGTCGTCGACTCACCCCCAGCTGATGAGAGAGTTGTTCGATGGAAAGCGTCTTTGCCAGATTCTGTCGCATCAACGCGATAGCACGTCCAACCAGACGGTTCTGACCCGGCACTTCACTCAGCGAGCGCAGCGCATGGTGCGAACCCCGGCTCTCATCCACCAGCATATCCGCCAGCCCTTTCAGCGCCAGTTCACGACCACTGTGACGAGCCAGTAGCTCAACGGCCAGATCGACCGTGGCACAACCACCTGCACAGGTGGCCCGTTTGCCATCAATACAGTAGAGATCCCGTTCCCGTATCCGGCTATCAGGAAAAGCATTTTTGTATTCCGCCAAGTGCCGCCAATGCACCACCACCTGATAACCCTTAAGCAAACCACACTGTGCCAGCAGAAAACTGGCGTTATCCACTGCCACCAGCGTCAGGCCACGCCGGGCAGCCTGGTTCAGTAATGTTCGATAAGACGGTGCCATCGCCAGGGCCGCTTGCGTTGTCCGGGGACCAAATATCACGAGATAGTCATAGCCTGTGAACCCCTCAGGTGCCATCAGCGCCTCCACCTCAACCGGCACACCACTGCTGGCGGTAACAGCCCCGGCCTCCAAACCCGCCAACTGCCAACGGCAATAACGTTGCTGGCTATGGTCTTCTTCATCCGCAGAAAAGCGCAACTTGTCCACAAAGCCGCCCAGTGCCAGTAACGAAAATCCCGGCAGCGGCAAGAGCAGAAAACCCGCTTCAAGCGGTGATTTTGACGTCGTCATCCAACATCCCGAGTTGTCCTGAAATTACCGGTATACGACCAGAACAGACCGTCTAGTCAGAATCGGGACTCAGTATACTCGCGATTCTTTGATTCAATGATGTGAGATTCTTTCGTGGCGTTAGAAACCTGGTTTTTGTTTGCCCTGGCGATGATTGGTCTGGCTCTGGCGCCCGGCCCCAATGGCTTGCTGGCCTTGTCCCACGGTTTGATATATGGCCATCGTCAGGCACTGTTTACGGTGCTCGGTGGTGTCTCCGGTTTTATTCTTTTAATGGCGGTCTCTGTTCTTGGCGTCGGTGCGATCATGCAAACCCATGGCAGCCTGCTGATGATTATGAAGACGGCAGGTGCTCTCTACCTGACCTGGCTGGGCCTCAAACTGTGGAAAACACCAGCGCCAAAATGGCAGGAAAACCAAACCAATGACCGGGTCAGCCGAAGAATACTCTTTCGACAGGGGTCATTGACGGCACTGGCAAATCCGAAAGTTATCCTGGTATTTGCCGCTTTTATTCCGCAGTTTATTGATCCAGCCCGCCCGCTTCTGTCACAGCTGCCGGTCATGATACTGACATTTGCAGCCTGTGAATTCATGGTCGAATATACTTTGGCGAGAATTGCTCACTGGCTGCGTCCCTGGCTCAGTGCCCGGGGCAAGATCTTTAATCAGTGCTGCGGCACTGCCTTCATTCTGATAGCGCTTCTCATGGCCTTTGAGCAAATCGTCTGAAAGCCATCACCTCTTTCTGTGAGAAACAGCATGAAAACCTGCACGTCATTGTTCGCGTTGAATCAGCCAGAGAATTGCCCTACCTGTGGCAGATGAGTGTGGGTAATGTGCAGGGGTACTCTATCAGGCGCCGGAACCCGGGATGCATTACGACTTCGAGCAGCCCCCGTTCCCGGGTGGATTCCGGTTCTGCCTGCCCATGAGTATAATCCCGCACGCAATTCACCGGGATTCAGCATGGATTTTATTACCACGGCTTTGCGTATCAGACCGGGTGATGCTGGCTTAACAGTAACGCATTGCGCAAATGCTTTAATTACCTGAGCCGTTAATAGCAGGCAGATTTTACTGACTGTGTTTTTTGCCAGTCTTCTTTAATCTTTTTAATTTTGGGAAACGAGAGCCTATAGCTTAATCTATCAAACACGCCAAGCTCAATCAGCACTTGTGATGTGATTTCTTCGTCAGCAACCGGTATTTTTTCTGCTGGTATCCCTTTGTCTTCCAGTAAATCTCTTAAGGAAATTTTATCGCTTTTTAGCTTATTATACTCTTCACGATCTTGCTCAGCCTGTTCAAATACTTTATTCAGCTCCTCATCCGTAAAGAATTCATCCAAGGAACCGGAATTATTGTATTCTTCTACAAGAAATAGCATTATATCTTTTATTTCCACCTCGCCTTCCAGATCAAGCAAAATAAACCTTGGAGGACTTTCTTTTGTACACAATGCGAACATGAAAGATTGTTTACCGATATTTTTTTTAAAAAATCTTGAATGATTTGAAAAACTATATAATTCACCATATTTTGGCTTCGCTCCTTTCTCGACGAGACTTAACTCAAAAAAATTATATAATGGGTTACTAAATGAAGATCCCAAAGAACTAAGCATAACGACAGTAAACCATTTATCTTGTCCACCAAAGTAATCATCAAATAATGACATACCAAAATACTTAAGCAGCAACGTATAAAAAATAATTACTTCCCTGGTAAACTGGGGAGCAACTGAGAATTTATCCACACAATATTTCAACGCATCTGTAGCCGTAGAACCTTCTTTTAGCTTTAGTATGTAATCTTTTCCACCACTTTCTTGCTTCATATATGTTTCGTTGGTACTTATATCCATAGGAGGGGTAAAATTAAAAAAATAATCACGCTCAATTAAATAATCAAATTTTTCCTTAAATCTAACATCTTCGCTTTTCTTATACAGCCGTTTAAGTGAAACAAATAATTCCAAAGATGACCACATTCCTTTAGAGCACGCACTGAGTGCTTTAGCCGTTTTTTCATGGTCTTTCTTGCTTGCAATACAGTCTTCAATTATATCATTTCGTGTTTTAATCTCATTTATATGTTCTCTATAACATTGCACATGAAATTGCATAAGTTGCTCTTCGTTGTTGATTGTAACCTCATCATCCAACGACAGCGCGGTACGTGGAGCGGGATGTGTGATTGTTTTGCGTCTCGCACCGGTGGCTTTTTCTACTGCATTATCCTGATCCGTTTCAGGCTTGGCGTGTGCTGGTTCTTGCGAGGAGTCTGCAGCTTCCCTGGGGCGCAGGACGTTTGTACTGCTGCCGGGCTGATCAGCTCCTGACGGATCACTGGGTGGGACATCCTCTGCGGCTAATGGTTTTGTTTCAGATTCTTTTGATTCGGGGGCTTTACCCTCACTCTCTATGGCAGGTGCGTCATATCGGGGGGATTTCTCTAAACTCAGTTTATCCCATTCTTCAGGGTTGTGTTGAACCCATATACGATGCAAACCCTCCAGAACACTGGCGCACCGAATCAGCTCCTGTTGTTCTTCATCATTGTTAACCGGAAAATCCATCAGCAAATGTAGACAGGACTGATATTCTGTTTCCAGTTTCTCATAACCTGTATTCATGTCCAGCGCCATGCACTGAATCGTTATGTATTTGATCAGTGGAAGAATATCTTTTTTGGGTTCTCTACGTGAATATAATGCTTCTAATCTCTCAATATTTCCTGTTAGCCTGTCAATCCCTGCTTCCACCATTAAATCCCGAACCAGGCTCATCTGTTCTGTTAAGTGTTTTTTATCAAAGCATGTCTGTATATTTTTCATTAACAACTGCTTTGCATCCTCAGCCTGTCTTCTTAACCCATCGACAATATCATACAGATCTTTGCACTTTATAAGACTCTCCTGTTCAACAATTCTTTCCGTCAGTTTTTTTTTGAGCTCTCCTGCTTTTAGTTCATTGAGGTGAGCAATGAACATTGACCTTAATTCCTGCTGCATTGATTTCTGAAGTCCTTCAATCGCAGGTAACGACTTTAGCCTTCGACCTTTTACAAAAACCACGGTATCTTTTGCAACATCCAATTCTTTGACAGAAAAATCAAACAGCTTATGAATTCTGATTGGATTTATTTTTGGATCACCATCTTTCATCTTGTATATTTAAACTTCCATCAAACCTAATTCATGCACATAGGATATAGGACTTGCGCTTTAGTCATTGATTCAATTCTAACAGCGAACCATGACATAATCGTCATTAATACTGACAACCTACCATTATTAATAACCAACAAGATGATTAGCGCTCATCCCTCCAAAAAAACACAGATTCTTTTTACATGTACCAAAGTATTCTCAGCGGGGCTGACAAAGCCCCGCCCCCATAACCACACGTCAATACCCCAACAACGCGTCCAGATCAGTATCACGCCAGCCCAGCAGGTAGAGAATAGCATCCAGGCCCAGTGTCGATATGGATTGCCGGGCGGACTGTTTCACCAGTGGTTTGGCACGGAATGCAACGCCCAAGCCGGCGGCGGCCAGCATGTCCAGATCGTTGGCTCCGTCACCGACGGCAATGACCTGCTCCAGACGACACTGTTCCTTCTCTGCCAGCTCTCGCAGCAATTCGGCCTTGCGGCTGGCATCCACAATTCGCCCTTTAGCTTCACCGGTTACCTTACCGTCGACAATCTCCAGGGTATTCGCGTGGATATAATCAATGCCCAGGCGCTGCTGCAGGTATTCGGCGAAATAGGTAAAACCGCCGGAGACGATAGCGGTTTTGTAACCCAATTGTTTCAGGGAACCGACCAGGCGCTCCGCACCTTCCGTCAACTTGAGCCGTGCCGCCACTTTTTCCAGCACAGCTTCATCCAGCCCTTTCAGCAGGGCTAGTCGCTTGCGGAAGCTGCTGGCAAAATCCAGCTCACCGCGCATGGCGGCTTCTGTGATGGCCGCGACCTCATCACCAACGCCAGCCTCAACCGCCAGCTCATCAATCACTTCTGCCTCAATGAGCGTGGAGTCCATATCAAACACCACCAGTCGTCGGGTACGACGGTAGATAGTGTCTTCCTGGAAACCGATATCCACATCCATCTCAGACGACAGTTGCAGGAAATCCGCCCGTACCTGCTGCAGATCTTCAGGTGTTCCCCTGACAGAAAATTCCACACAGGCGCGTGCATCAGCACTGTTTTGATCCAAAGGGACACGGCCAGAGAGGCGGGTAATACGATCAATGTTGAGGCCGTGTGCGGCGGTCATGCCGGATACCCTCGCCACCTGCTCCGCTGTCACGCAACGCGACAGCAGGGTAACAATATAGCGATCCTTGCCCTGCGCCTGCACCCAATCGTCGTATTGGGTTTCAGTGACCGGCTGATAACGCACCTGAAGCTCCATTTTATGGAAATGGAACAACAATTCCTTGAGAACAGGGTCGCTGGCTTCTTCATCCGGCAGGCGCACCAGGATGCCCCAGGTGAGGGTGTCATGAATCACGGACTGGCCAATATCGAGGATTTCCAGGTCATGCTCAGCCATGATCGACGTGATGCCGGAGGTCAGCCCCGGTTTGTCCTGCCCGGTGACATTGAAGAGGATAATTCTGCACACACCCTGCCCCTCATCGCTACTATCGGAAATTGTTATGGCGGCATTCTACCAGTCCCGGCGACGGCATGCGCCAGAAAATCCGCCTTTCACGACCGGCGCCTGAAAACAGGGCAACGCACTATTGAATTTGTTTGCCAGCTGGCCGAATGGAGGGGCATTTAGTCGTCCGCTGTACGGGTCGCCGGTATCAATGGAATGAGAATCACACGACCAGATGTTACGGTTTGGACTCCTTCAACACGACCGGTTACTATTCCTACTTTGTCGTTTGTTATGTGTTCGCGCCGGCATTCTTACCCTTCATCGACGGCTCGAAGCGGAATGTGTCTGACCTGTACCGGTTTGCCGGGATGTCGGTTCAGCAGCGGCCTGCGCTAACACCTGTGAATACAGTCTGGCAGGGGGAGGACCCTCTGGTGGCGACGGTACGTCATCTGGCCATTGAATGGTCAGCTGAACCGCATGTCGTGGATATGCGCCTCTCGCTTGCTGCAGGCTTTGCTCGGGCTGCACGATATAAGATTTTTCACCGTCTTTCAGTACCAGCGTCTGCCCCAGTTGCACCGCCAACGCTTCTGACGGATGACCTTGTGTGAGCGGCCCGCACCAGGCAGCCACAGCCTCGTCTTCGGCGGCATGTGCGACAAAGGGTAACTGTTGTCCCGGCAATGCGCGGGACAGCTGGTTTAAGATGAATGTCGGCAATGGCATAGTGTTGACCGCCGTGACAGCTGGCGCCGTTTCCCGGTGAACAGGGAGCGCTTCACTATCTTGCAGCCACTCATCATCCACCAACGCTGTTTCAAACAAATCCATGATACGCTGGAGCTTCTCAAGCTGCTTTTCTTTTTCCTTTGAGTAGGTAGCCGTTTCACCGAGTTTCCTTAATCGAATGATTTCGCCCCTTTTCTTGTACAATATTTTTAACTCGCTGCATGATTCCCTGAACATCACGATCTTGTCATTAACTGTTTGAGTGGTCGACGCTATATGATCGGAAATCTCTTGTCTTTCCGGAATACCTTTGTCGCTGCAATAATTATCAAATGATTGTCTGGCAAGCTCCAACATCGGTAAAACATCATTTAATGTATCGTGGAGTTCACCAAACCTGATTATTGTTTTCAGGAACTCCTGATCATCCGTTTTTTCAAGACAATCATTTGCTGCAATCAGAAAATCCTTCGCCTTTTCAATCGTTGACATGGAAGAAGGGGAACAACATTTATCAAGCGACATGTTCATCCAGCACAGTATAAGATCCATCAGGGCATAACGGGATTGATAACCAAAAACAGGAACATTCTCTTTGTTAACAATTTCCAGTTCTGCTTTTATTTTATCAACGAGGGGTACGATCTCTTGATTTCTCTTCAAGCCATCAACAAACATACTGACGGCATTATCGATAACTGGATGCAGAACTTCACCCATGGCAACAGAAGCAGGCGTTTGTGACTTAATATTACCGCCTGTTTCTCTCTCAGACCATGAATGCCCATGTCTGCCCGATACAGAAGCGCTGTTTCCATGATCTTGTCCTTTACCTTTACCTTTTCTTCCTTTTTTTCCTTTTTTTCCTTTACCTTTTTGTCCCTTGCTTTTTTGCCCTTCAATTTCCGTGTGTTTTCGTTCCTGCCGTATGCTGCGCATTATACTATTTTGAATATCATAAACATCCTGTTGATCCAAATTAAAACCAAAATATAATTTATTGTTTTCCTGACAAGTAAATTCTTTAAGGGAGTCTTCAAGATATTTAAGGTTATCAGAATTATCTTTGATGAGACTTTTTACTTTCCCAAGGATTTCCGAGGAAACGTCACTCACTGTCAATATCTTTTCAAACCATTTAGTCATGGTTTTCAGTATGTCATTAAAATCATGACATCGTTTTATGTCGTCTGAATAACAGCCTGATGATTTTCCGTAAAACCGGGTCAGGTTAGCCAGTGTTATACCGGTCTGATCTAATAAACTTATCTGTTTTTCCGAGGCAAATGAAAGCAGGTTAATATTGTCCAATGCATGGGAAAATTTTTCATGCTGATCACAAAGACAACAGGTTATCATTCTTCCGGTAAAATCCTGACCTAAATTGAACGAATCCTCATTCAGGTCAAACATATCTATCCATAACATTAACATGGACTTTATTTTAACATCTCGCATGTAGCGCTTAGACTCATCAACAAAAACATCTATATCATCGTGATCCAGCAGCCGGGTAAACAGTATCATGGTTAACTGACCAGCTATAGCTACTGATTCTAATTTCCCTGACTGACCACTTAGTTGTTTTACGGCATAAGAACAATAACCGTATCTTAATACGTATAACATGTCTCTAAGGTATTGCTGATGCATAAACTGTTTCTTTCTATCACCTGCCTCACTTTTTATTTGCTCTTGTATTGCCTGAAAAGCCTTATCAAGATAATTTTTTACCGAAGAGTAGATATTGAAAGACGATAAAAAATGTTTTTTTAAACTCTGCTTAAAATCAATTTTTTCGCCAAGTTTTTTTTCAGTAAAACCATAAATGGCCATATCCAATTCCGCAAGTTTTTTACTACGCCCGCCCTTATCTAATTGCGCTCTGTAATGGGATTTCACATCAGCTTCTTTTTCTGAAAAACTGGATGACACACCACCAAAATAACAATTCACGTAATAACATTCCATTATCCTTAAATACATCTCAATATCTAAAAGCATTTTTTTCATTGTACCACCATACATTTTAATAATTTCTTCTTCCTGTCTAGATATTGATGATTCTGCTAAACCCTGTTTCCTCCCACTAACTTCTTTGGGGTAAACTGCATAACCTTTAGCCGTACATAAAAAGCCTATTCTATTTTCAATACGATCGAACACTTTATATTCAGATTTTACACGCGTCGATATTTCATCGAGTTGCTCCCAACAAAAATCAGTTATTCTTTCAAGCTCATTATCACTGAGTATTTTATACGAGCTATCTTTCATAGAGCTTATCGACTTGATTGAATCAGGCGTCATATATAAACGGTTAGCGATTTCCTGAAGAGTCACAGATCGAAAATGCATCACTGTTCCGCTTGCACCTGATTGTCCGCTCTTTTTTGTATCCGATGTTATTGTTGCTTCCTGCTTTTTTACTGTTGCCTCTACTCCTCTGCCTCTGCCTCTGCCTCTGCCTCTGCCTCTGCCTCTGCCTCTGCCTCTGCCTCTGCCTCTGCCTCTGCCTCTAACGCTACCTCTACCTCGCAGTGGCGCCGCCATTCCTTGAGATGAACCGGGTGATGATCCAGATGTTTCCATATTTACCTCCAGCAACCGAAATTTCATTAATCCGTATGCCATAAAAGCGCGTCACCGGATTCAATATCATCGGTTAATTTACCGGACACCCTTCCTGTATCTAACATTTATGACAGTATCATTTTTGGATAGTGACTCTTACATTACTGCAACAATCAATCCTGCAACCCTGAAATGATCAATAAGAATATTCAGATGAATAAACATCGTAACTATACGGCAGAGCGCAAACGACAAACAAACAGCTCACATGCTTTTGTTCGGTTATTGATACACCATTGTCATTCCCGGCAACAGGCATTCAGGAAAATGTGCCGGTCTACACAATGCCCTCCGGGAAAATGGCCCTGTACCTGGCCCGGGATGAATATGCACCGTCAACCCGACCCCCCCGGCAGACGCTTTTACATGCAAAATCGCCGGTCATCAGGCAAAATCGCCTCAATATAAGTGGAATGAATGTTCTCCTGAAGGAAATAGTGTTTGCACAACGCCCGCAGACACCGACAGTATTAACAGTTAATCCGTAACAAGCGCAGACCTCCGTGAGTCAAACCAGCGATTCTTCAATGTTTTCCCGTATCAGGCGCCGTTTCCGCCAGGTGGTCAGCCTGTCCGGGCTGACCCTGGGCCAACAGCTGATCACCCTGTTCATGGTACTGGTGCTAACCAGCCTGACCCTGTTCACCACCGTGGCGACCCGGGAGATCAACAGCGCCAGCCGTCATCATGCCGAGCTGCTTGGCACCGCACTGGCGCAGCAGACTGCCCGTTTCGCCACCGACATGCTGGTCACCGGTGACCGGCTCAGCCTGACCGTGCTGCTCAATGACCTGGTCAATAAACCTTATGTGGCGCGGGCGGCCATCTACAGCATCGACAACAACCGCCTGGCGATTGCGGAGAAGGATGATGTTGATCTGAATGATCGCTACATCACCTATTCCGAACCGATCAATTATCAGGAAGTCATTGCCGGTTATGTACGCATTCAACTGGATGAGGAGCGGCTGACCGAACCTGCAACCGATGCCACCATCATTATCCTGGCGCTTACCGTCCTGCTGCTGATAACAGGCGCCGTGCTGATTGTGAACTACAGCCGTAACCGAACCCGGCTCATGCAACGGGCTATCCACCAGCTGGAAGGGCTGTGCGATGGCGAACAGGCCTGTGATGACAGTGTTAAAGACGAGCCACGACGCCTGGTCAAACAACTGGAGTTACTGATCACCCGTGGTGCAGTACCCGCTCCGCAACCGGAAAAATCGAATGAACAGGTCAGTCATCCGGTACCCGCACTGGCGCCATTGCCACCGGAAGCGTTGGGTGAAACAGCCCTGCTGGTCGTCCGGTTCAGGAACTTCGGAAAGCTGCGTCAGTGTTTGCCGGCCATGGAGTTGCATCGGCTGATTCGCCAGCAGATTCCGCTGGTCGCCCGGGCGGCGCAACTCTACGGCGGCCAGCTTACCTATTCCGCGGAAGGTAATGCGTTCATCCGCTTCCACGAAGCAGACAACAGCGATTATGCGTTTAACGCCGTCTGTTGCGCCCTGCTGATTCGCACCCTGCTGGCCCACCAGCCTGAACATGCCGTGGCGCGTCTTGAAAGTGGTACGGGCATCACCATCGCCGCGCCCCTGACGCCTGGCGATACCCACCCCGCGCTGGCGGATTCCGCCGCCAGTAAAGCGCTGCTTCTCGCCAGCCTGGACGATGATGAGCAGCTGCTTGTGGATCAGACAATGATTCAGACAGCCGGTGTCACCACTGAAGAGAGTTCCCATGGCGAAGATATCTGGCAGGTCACAGGTGTGGATGAGAACGTGGAAAATCTGATCGTGCAGCAATGCGCCAACCTGCTGGATAAAAAGGAAGTGCAGGAAGCTGATCATTAAGCTCAGCTTCCCCAGCGCCCCAAAAATGGAACATTAGTACCGGTTAATTTCGGACACCCCCTTTACATGGGCTGACAAGGCGGCATAATCGGAACGTTAGTACAAAAACAATAAAAAATAATAAAAACAGGATGTCTCCATGCGCCGCTTTTTCCGAATGTCCCTCGCCGGACTGATGGCGAGCCTGTCCCTGCTGTTATCGCCCGTCGTGACAGCCCAGCTAACGCCCCTGTTTGATGAGGAACTCGCCGACACGGTTGGCCAGGCCCTGATCAAGATGGAAGATTTCAACGATGTTCCCCAGTCATCGGGCGGCACCCTGGATTTCACCCGCATCACCCTCGGCGCCACGATGAAGATGAATGGCAACATCGAGTCGGTCAAACTGGGGCAGTACTACCGGCCCGACCCGGCGGCTGGCAGCTGCGTCGATGGCGGCCGCCTGTGTAACGACACCAGCAATGAATGGGCCTGCACCACCGAAACCTGTGGCGGTGTAGACGGCACCTTCAAATGGCCCGGCCTCGTCAACGGTGACAGGGATTACCAGTTTAGTGAGCTCGCGGCAGGATTTGAAAAAGTCACCGATGCCGATGTCGCGCTCAGGAACCTGAGCTTTGGTTTCGTGGATTCCAACGGCAACCTGGTGCCGTTTATCATGGACGACCCCTATTACGAGTTCGCCTTCGACAACGACGGCAACATGGTGGGCCTGCGTTTCGGTTACGGCAAGGCCAGCGGCGTGATGGGCAACACCATTGATGTCATCAGCGGCAATATCAATCCCAACGTGGCGGTTACCGTTCAGGGACTGGCCAACCTCACCACGGATGTGAAACTCGACTTCGCCGGTGTCCGCACCCCTGGCTACATCAATAATGACGATGCCACGATTCTTGGCCTGAGCCTGAAGGATCTTTCGCCGGAAGCCCAGTTGCGTCCCGTGGAGTCATTGCTGGTCACCGACGCCAAGGACATGTTCGTCTCCATCAACAGCCGGGCCATTGACTACCCGGAACTGGCCACCGGTATCACCGCCCCAACGGCCATGCCGGGTTTCTGGCTGAACATGGCAGATGGTATCAACGGCGCCACCGCCAAGTACAAGCACCCTGCCAACTACTGGGAAGGCCATCCGCTCTACCAGGAGCTGGTCGATGCCGGCTGGGCGGAAAACTATTTTGAGTAACAGGAGCCCGGCCATGAACAACCTGTGGATTGCCCTGCTGTCCGCCGTCGCGGCCGCTCCCGCGCTGGCGGACCTTCAGCCGGTCGATGACGCCGACCTCTCGGACATCAACGGCGCCGGCATGGCGTTGATGATGGAAGACTTTTCCTTTGCTTCCAGCGAGTCCGGCAACGACGGGCAGCTGGCAATCAAACTGAATGACTTCAATGTCGCCACGCTGAAAAACCTGAAAATCTATAAAGCGGGCACAGGCTACACCGAAGGCGCCAACCTGGGCAGCGTGGATGACCCGATGACGTTCGATGTGGTTGAACAGGTGATGCCGGACGGCTCCCGCGCCGACGTGGCCATCCTCAGCATGCCCGCCAGCAGCGACCCGCTGGATATCCGTTACGACGGCTATTACACCGCGATTGACGGAATCAACAAAACCTTCAGCACCACACCGGAGTTTTTCGCCCGCATGGAGCTGGAAAGCTTTGAGTTCCAGCAAAACGACCTGGAAATGTGGGCTGACGACAACGGCCTGTGCATGGCCAGCACGGTCAGCATGTCAGCGGACAGCCTCAACATTGGCGGCTACGAGGCCGACCCGAGCGCCAGTCCGCTGAAGATCCAGGGCGTTGTTATCAAGAACCTGGTCATGGGTTCAAAATATCAGCCCATGTATGTCAGGACCGTGGCGTCGGAGTCCTTTTACCTGCCGGAAGGCAGTGACGAATTGCAGTCTGTCATCACCAATAATCTCCAGCTTGAAGTGGCGCCGCTGACCCAGGAGATCGCCGACAAACTGTATACCAACCCTGAAACCGGAAACCGTTACACCGCCACTGAATACCGGGGCACCATCGGCAGTATCGAGATCCAGTCCCTTGCCCTGGCGAACCAGCCGATCACCGGTTATGTCAATGGCGTGCCGCAGTACGCGTTCCAGCCGGAAGTGGGCAACGTGGTGGATGTCCAGGGGCTGGAAATCCAGGCGCTGGAAATCACCACCCATGACCTGAGCTACTGAGGGGGAGAAAACGGATGAAACGTATTTTACCCTTGCTGGCGGTCTGCGCGTCGCTGGTCGCCCTGCCGGGCCTGGGGGCGATGAAAGAGATCGCGGATGACCACCTGTCGGATGTCAGCGGTCAGGCCGGCCTGACCCTGAACCAGGACATGACCACCACCATCGACACCATGACCGTTGAGCCGGCCGGCGCCCTGAATGACGGCTACCTGGTCGCCAACCAGGTATCGATGGATTACACCCTTCAGGGGCTGACCGTCGACGTGGTCAATCTGGCCGGCAGTGATAAGGACGCCATCGCCATCGGCCATGACCTGACCCTGGAGGTCCGGAATATCGGGATGGAAGGCCTGTATGCCAGCGCGGATAAAACCGTGACGCCGGCAGCGCCCCTGACCGCCATTCCCACCAATTACGCCTACACCGGCGAAGTGATCATTGTCCCCAGTGTGCATAACTGTGCCGGCGGTGCCATTGTCGGCACCTGCGATGATAATCCGCCAAGGCCCAGGGGACACATGAAGAACGATTTCTTTACCGTTACCGTTAACAAGGGTGTCCTTTCCGACAATGTCAATATTGGCAGCGGCACCACTAACGGTTCCATCAATAACAACGGCAGGCGCTGGGATGGCAATTTTGGCAGCAACGGCTCTTTGGGTTGCTACCAGCAAGCCACCTGGACAGGTGGCTGTACTTACAACGCTATCCAGGATGTCAACGAAAAGGCGACCCTGCGGTTAACTATCAGCGACCCCGCCGACGCGGTGGTCAACATTTTTCTGGATTCTACGTTCTCTGCAGATGCCTATCTCTGGGTACTCGACAAGTATGGCTATGAAATAGGCTGCTCCGGACGCTCCGAATGTGGCAACAATTTCAATGATACGGCGGGTCGTGATGAAAGACTGGATATCAACCTGTTCGACCAATTAACAAAAATCCCCCGGACACCGCCTCCAACGAACAGTTTCCTGCTCGGTTATGGTTTCAGCGGCAACTTTACCATGACCGGCACCACTTACCTCTTTGCAGACTGAATTACTGCCATGCCTTTAGTTTCCGGATTAAAGGCATCTGGACACACTATCCCTTCAACCGGCTCAACTGCCCATACGTCTCTACATCCAGCCCGATGCGCTCTAAAAACCTGTGGGATAACGCAATAACCTCCCCATTATCCGGATAGCCGACATCATTCGGCTGCCGGAGCGTCAGCGGCGGGATGGGCTTGCGTTCCCTATGCTCCTTCCTCAGCGTATTGACCCAGGCAATTGTCTGGTTGATGAAAAGCACCACTTCCATGCCATCTTTCGGACAGGGCAACATACAAAATTGAACAGCATGGTAAGGCTCAGGAATCGGCGGCAGCTTGCCGGTCACCTCTCCGGACAGGTCACTCCTGTCGATATCCATATGGTTCAAACCCAACGCATTCCGTTTCAGCGGCTGGTAAGTCGTCCTTTTGGACGCCAGGGGAAAGTCATCCTGTACAAACCGGCACAAGGCGTCCGTGTCTTCCATGGGCTGGTACTCGTGACCGTTCCGGATTAACACATTACAGCCCTCCAAAACCTGTTGAATCGTATCCAGGTCCAGGCTTTCTTCCCATTCATTCACTTTCTGCGACAGGTAGAGAAAGTATGACGGCTGGTTGTTTAACCTGTCCGTCCTGTACAGCTTTGGCATCCATGACTGGTTATCGACATCAACAAACAACCTGTATAACTGCACCGGATCGTTGGAAAGTACCAGACTGGCATCAAGGTGCAGGTTCCATGAATGTCCCTTCATGGGCAATGCATTTACCGGGGAAAAGACGAATCTGTCCAGGCATTGATAAACGGTCAGTTTTTCACCAAAAACCGTCAAATGCTGATCTGGCAGATAGGGAGGATGGGTCAGTTCCAGGAGACCATCGCTCTCGCGCAGACACAGGTCAAAAACAAAACCGGATATGTACATTCTTTTGAAAATTCTTTGCCCCTCGCTAATAGTAATTTCAGGCCCCCTGGTGAAATGGATGTCAGACAGTTGATGCGACTGTTCTTTCAGGGCGTTTTCCCAGTGCACGAGTAACCTGTCAAAGTCATTCCTGCTGCCCGTGAAATACCATTTGAATTCGTTACCCAGTTTGAACATTCCGCTAGGTATTCTTACAGTCTCGGGCCTCACGCCTCCCTTTCCAGCGGTTTTATAGCCGACATGCCGTCCAGATACCGTTGACGCAGGTAAGGCGTCTGGCGGGAGACAAGTACCATTAGCCAGCGCCGGATTCGGGATCGCCCTGAACATGGAGCCCAATATCATACCTGTCCAGAGGGCTTTTATTTTTTCTGTATTACGATTGATGATGTCGTCTGCAAGTTGGGCATGATGCGCTTTTTTTTCCCAGTAGAGCACGCTGACAGCCAGCGCCCTTAATTTGTTATTGAACAGGCTGCAATTCTTAACTTCTCCGGATAGTGTTTTGTAAGTCGACGGCAGATTCGCCCTGCTGCCCTGCAGATAATATTGCGCAGACCGGTCGTTTTCCCGAATTTCACGGCAAAAGGCGCGAAAAAAAGGCTCTGCCAGCAAAAAGTCACCATAAAGCTTGTCCTTGTTGCCGTAGAAGATAACGTCACGCCGCTTGTTATGCATGATCGCCGCAAGGCTGACGCTGAGTTTGAAAACCAGGAAAGGGATCGCTGTTGCGTCATCCAGTAAGCAGGGGTAGCCTGCACCGATGTAGGACCAGTGGTGATAATCAGGCACCATCATTCCAATTCTTTTATGCAACTGCTGGTTGTTGTGAAAAAAGTACGTCGCGCGCTTCTGACTCGAAGCGGAATAATGTTCTATCAGACTGATATCCTTGCGGATCGCGGCAATTAATTCCGAAGGCTCAGGCAGCCCCATGCCCGTTGCATAGGATTCCAGCACCTTTTCCAGTTCATCCTTGTAATCGAAACTATAGAGAGCCTCTTCCGGCATCGGGCGCCTGACCAGAGCGCTGTACATGTTGTCCTGTGCGTCATTGATGCTTTTTTCCAGGTAATCCGGCACAAACAGATGACCGATCGATCCCAGCGATACCGGTTTCAGGGAAATATTCCGTTTTGCCAGCGTGTTATCGTTATCCGCATACCGCACCGTAGTCATGCCCAGGTAACGTGGGGAAATAAACTGAGTGGTTACTGGCTGACGTATTTTCCCCTGCACCTGCGCCAGCGTACGGTTTAGCAGTGCCGGGAATGCCTTGAATCTGATCATTTGGATTGTGAACTCCCTGTAATGGAATGACGATCACCGTCACATCAGGATTTCATCACCAGCAGATCACAGCCATTGTTTCACTCAGTCTGGACCTGATTTTTGTCGAGTGATGTGTATCGCAGTTTTCAATGCCGGTGCTTTCATCGACCGGGAACTTTCAATCTGCCAGATTATGACCCGTACTCCAGACGACAAGTTCATTATCAATACTTGCAAGACTGTTTATCCTGACCATCGGTAACACTGGCCTGTTGAGCGATTGACACTTGAGGCAGACAGAAACACCGTAAGGTCTTCGTCCGACCTGTCTGCATAAAAGGAAAATTCAGAAAGGAGAGGTGGCGGAGGAGCAAAGCGCCGGGGCCTGATGGCCCCGAAGCAAACAGTTATCGGCTTACAGCCGCATTTCAATGCCCTGCGAGGCCATGTACTGCTTGGCTTGTGGAATCGTGTGCTGTCCGAAGTGGAAGATGCTGGCGGCCAGTACCGCATCCGCACGTCCTTCCCTGATTCCGTCTACGAGATGATCCAGTGTGCCGGCTCCACCTGAAGCGATAACAGGAATGGTAAGCGCGTCACTGATTGCCCGGGTGACACCGAGGTCATAACCATTTTTGACGCCGTCCTGATCCATGCTGGTCAGCAGGATTTCACCGGCGCCAAAGGCTTCCATCTTTCTGGCCCATTCCACCGCATCCAGACCGGTGGGCTTACGGCCACCATGGGTAAAAATTTCCCAGCGATCAGGCTCTCCAGGCTGACTGACCTTCTTGGCATCAATGGCTACGACAATGCACTGAGCGCCAAATTTGTCGGATGCCGCGCGAACAAAATCCGGATTAAACACAGCAGCCGTGTTAATACTGACTTTATCCGCTCCCGCGTTGAGCATGGTGCGAATATCTTCCAATTCACGGATTCCCCCGCCAACGGTCAGCGGAATGAAGACCTCGCTGGCCATCCGCTCCACCGTATGCACCGTGGTGTCACGGCCTTCGTGGCTGGCGGTAATATCCAGAAACGTAATCTCGTCGGCACCCTGCTCGTTGTAGCGACGGGCGACTTCTACGGGGTCGCCGGCATCACGGATATCCACAAACTGGACGCCTTTGACGACACGACCGTTATCCACATCCAGACAGGGAATGATTCGCTTGGCCAAACCCATGACTTACTCTCCCGCTGTCTGAACACAGCTCTTATCAGGCTGGTCACAGAAAGCCTGCGCTTGCGCTACATCCAGCGTACCTTCATAAATCGCGCGACCGGTAATAGCGCCCAGAATGCCCTGATCAGCAACCGCTTTCAGGGCACGGATGTCATCCATATTCGTGATACCACCAGAGGCCACAACCGGAATATTCACACTCTGCGCCAGACGCAGCGTCGCTTCCACATTGACGCCCTGCATCATGCCGTCACGGGCGATATCGGTATAAACAATGCTGGAGACACCGTCGCCTTCAAACTGGCGAGCCAGGTCGATGACATTGATATCCGAAACTTCCGCCCAGCCGTCGGTTGCTACCCAACCATCTTTGGCATCCAGACCAACAATGATATGACCGGGGAACGCCTTGCAGGCTTCCGCCACAAACGCGGGTTCACGGACAGCCTTTGTACCAATGATCACGTAGCTGACACCCGCTTTCAGGTAAGCCTCAATGGTATCCAGTGTACGGATGCCGCCGCCAATCTGGATGGGCAGCTCCGGATAACGGGCTGCAATCGCACGCACCACGTCGCCATTAACCGGCTCACCGGCAAAGGCGCCATTAAGGTCCACCAGGTGCAGCCGCCGGCAACCCGCCTCAACCCAGCGTTGCGCCATGGAGACAGGATCATCGGAGAATACGGTGGAATCGTCCATCAGTCCCTGACGCAGGCGAACACAGGCGCCGTCCTTGAGGTCTATCGCAGGTATGATAAGCATGGAACGTGATTAACTCCCTGATACTTCTTTTGGTATCTCAACAACACAGCGTTGCAAAACGCATCTTCATTCAGGCTTACGGATTCCAGCGCAGGAAATTTCCCAGCAGGGTAAGCCCGTCGTCTGCACTCTTTTCCGGATGGAACTGGACGGCAAACAGGTTATTCCGTGCCAGTACCGCATCAAAGTTCAGACCGTAATGGCAATGACCGGCTACATCGCCCGCATTATCTGCCGTGACATAATAGCTGTGGACAAAGTAGAAACGACTGTCATCTTCTATACCGGACCAGAGTGGATGGTCCAATGTCTGACGCACCTGGCTCCAGCCCATGTGAGGCACTTTGAGCTTCTCACCGTTTTCCTGAAGATCACGACCGAAGAACTTTACATTGCCCGGTACCAGGCCAATGCCCTCTACGCCGCCATTTTCTTCGCTGTGCTCAAGTAATACCTGCATGCCGACGCAGATACCCAGCAATGGTCGGTTCTGGACCACTTGCTGCACCAGTTTGTCGACACCCTGCCGGCGAATTTCCGCCATACAATCACGAATGGCGCCGACACCGGGCAGCACCACCCGGTCGGCTTCCAGAATCACATCCGGTGATGCGGTGACTTCCACCCGCATGCCATCCGGCGCTACATGCTCCAGCGCCTTGGCCGCCGAGTGCAGGTTACCCATGCCATAATCAATGACCGCTACTGTCTTCATGCGTTCTCCATTGATAATCGATTGCCCTGCACGGGATTACAGGCAGCCTTTGGTCGACGGCATCTGGTCCGCCATGCGCGGGTCTGCAGTCAGAGCCATACGCAGGGCGCGACCGAACGCCTTGAAGACCGTCTCAATCTGGTGATGGGTATTCATGCCACGCAGGTTGTCCACATGCAGCGTGACCTGGGCGTGGTTAACGAAGCCCTGGAAGAATTCACGGAACAGGTCCACATCAAAACCACCGACCATGGCGCGGGTATAGTCCACGTTAAATTCCAGGCCGGGACGACCGGAGAAATCAATCACTACGCGGGACAGCGCTTCATCCAATGGCACATAAGCATGGCCATAACGATTGATGCCTTTCTTATCGCCTACCGCCCTGGCAAAAGCCTGCCCAAGGGTGATGCCGATATCTTCGACAGAATGGTGGTCATCAATATGCGTATCGCCCTCGCACCGGACATTGAGGTCAATCAGACCATGCCGGGCAATCTGGTCGAGCATATGTTCAAGGAAGGGAATACCGGTATCGAAAGCAGCCTGCCCGTCTCCATCCAGGTTGATTTCTGCCCGGATGCGGGTTTCAAGCGTATTGCGCTCAACGGTGGCCTTGCGGTCAGCCATAATCTGCTCCGTTTGGGATAACTGTCGCTGGCTGTTACGGTAAAAAACAGCCATCAGCAACAGGCCTCTGGGGCGTTTGAGTTATTCTGGTGGGGGCATTATATAGTCTTGCGCAGGGCGTGACACGAATTCCTTGTCGTCAATGCAGACTTGCGATCAGCTGTGCTGGCCGTATTATTTCTCTCTCATTTCATACATCGTGTTTCCAGGTACTGTCCTCATGCCTATTCTGCTCGAAGTCCTCCCGGCACAACCCACCCCCAGCGACCTGAATGACCTGCAGAAGATTTACCAGGATGCACCTGACGGACTGTTACCAGAATCCTGCAATCTGGATGACACTGCGGACTTACTCGCGACTCTGCGCCCGGATGCCAATACACGATTGTATGGGGCACGATTTAATGATCGACTGCTTGGTGCTGTCACCGTTACAGAAAACACACGCACCCTGACTGCCAGCTACTTATGCGTTCGAAAAGTAACGCGTAACCGTGGTGTGGGAAAACGGATCATGGACGTACTGCACCAGATAGCCGACGAACAAAACCATGCACTGCACTGTGCAATACCCACAAAGCTGCAATCATCCGAACTGCCAGCCTGGTTAAAGGCACAGCTTTAAATAGTCATTTACCAGCAGCCCATGATTTCATCCAGGTTTTCATCGTGGGCCTGGCGACAGGAGCGTCCAGTAACATCACTGAGCGTTAACGTCTCTCGCGCCAGACGCTCCAGCTTCAACGTCTGATAATGAAGTTCTTCAGTAATATGAAACAACTCCCTGGAAGCTGGCGCAGCTTCAAGTTCTGATGACAGGGTTACCATCAGCTTTACCAGTTCGGACGTCAGTGCACGTCCTTTCAACTGCAATTCACCATACGCCATCTACCCAGCCTCAAATTTTTACAAACCAGGCAAGCATAGTGTGCGATAAGAAAAACACTGCATATAAAGTGGTTTTTGTTATTTCCTGTGCATAACACGCCCGAAGCACCATCACAGCCGGGCTGGTGCGGGCTTGCAATCACCCACTAATCAGATAACTTAAAAGAGTCGACACCGGAATAACACAATGAAAGGACGCACGTTCCCGTTACCAACACTGCTGAGCATCAGTGTGGTGGCTGCCGTAGGCGGCAGTGGATACGTCTCGCCTGTTTTAGCCCTGTCATCCCCCGTTGGCTACACCGCCGCCTGGCAGTGTATGTCCACCATCAATGAGGACTGGCGCTGCAGCCCAGGCCCCGGGCAGCCCTATACCCTGACATTGGCGGAAGTGAAGGAACTCCGGTCAGAGATTGCCAATTCACTCGCCAACCTGACACTGAAAGAAACCAATCCACGGCATCCGGCAGTCGATCCGACAGAAAAGATTCTCGCGCTGAAAAAATACGAAGAACATCCCATGCGCAGTCTCGCTGAGCAGGATTGGGTAGATCGGTTAACCACCGCCTCCTCCTGGCCCGAAGACCAGAACCTGGTGCCAGAGCCGGATCTGCCCGCACCGTCAGCGGGCGACATCTCGGAAGAAGAAGTTCAGAATTCCATTCTACTGTCCCAGTGGCTGAAGCGAGCCAAGAAGCGTTCATCCTGGAAAGAGGCTGAAGAACCTGAAGCCGTCAGCCACCTGGACGATACCCGGTTGTTGCACAATCTTGTCGACAACTCACGGGAAACCTACGAAGAACAGAAGCAGGCCGCCAAATCCGGCGAACAGGATTTATCGGCGGATCAGTGGCTGGATAAGGCAACAGCCCGCTCCTCACTGACAGAATCTGATGACCACAGCCATGAGCTGGCCTTGTCCGTACGGGATGAAGAGGTCAAAACATCAGGCATTCTTTCCGGTCTGCAACCCGGCCCGGCGTTTCCGCAAAAGACGATCACGTCTCCGGACTCCCTGTTGCCACCTGGCATGGTGCAATCTGCACCGATTGTCAGAAACCCCTACACTGTCGCGAAACAACTGACACAGCAGCAGGCCCAATCCGCACAACCTGCACCACAACCCGTGCCAGTTGCACAGCCTCAACCGGTATCACCTCCCAAGCCCATCGGCGTTGGCGGACAACTGTTAGTCAGGCAAGCTACCGGTCAGCCACCGGTTCCCCAGGGATATGTCCCGACACCGGAACCCATGCCAGAGCCCGCATCAGCACCTGCATATGCAACGGCCAGGACAATATCCCAACCGCTGCCACCACTGCCTGATGTCGAAGTGACACCTGCGGAACGTGAAGCACGTGCCGTGAGGCCCAGCGTTGCGAGTCAACCTCAACGCCGTATGCCCTACGGCATGGACATGCCACCTGACCGCTGGCGTTATGCGCCCCATAACACCCTTCCTCCGAAGGCAGAACATCCTTTGGCGTCTGCACCACAGCGCCGCAGCGATCCAAGAAACGTTAATGTTCCGGGGATTGGCGAACAGCAACCTCAACAGCCTCATTACAGTTATAAAAGCGGTGTAAGCTCGACGTTGGCACCACCACAGTCTGCAGGAAACTACCGGCCATCCATGCAGGCGCAGCCAAACCATGCTGTACCCAATGGACAGACGAGCTGGTCACTGTCAGGACAGCCAGTAGCAACTTACGCGCCTGCGCCCCGCCAGGCGCCAGCTCCCCGGCAAAACGTTCAACAACAGATAGCACAACAACCTTATCGCTACCGGGCTGATGAACGGCTGGCGCCGTCACTGCCCAAATACAGTACTGAGCCATCATGGCCCCAGGCAGCGGCAGAGGATATTCCCAGGCAGAAGCCCGATAGTGCTTATTCGCGGATGAAGCAGTTCAACCGGCCACCGCCGATATCACCCAATGATATTTTCAAGCTGGCCTCCAGTGCTCCTGAGGCAAAGCAGCCTGCACCGGAAAGCAAAAGAAAACCGGAACAACCCTCAACGCCTGTTAACTCGATTGAACGTTTCCGGCAGAAAACCGCTGAACCGGATCCGATACGGTCGCCCTATCAGTCCAGTGCGCCGCAACAACCGGCTAATGATCGCTACAGGCAATCAACAGATGATGCCTACAACCGTTTCACGGGTAATAGCCGAACCACTACCCAGCCATCGACGCACAACGCTTATGCTTCCAATTCCTATAGTGGCGGCGCAGTGCAACCGGTCAGTTTCAACCGGCAGTCGACGCCAACCAAACCTGCAACACTGGATCAATTCCTCAAGGCCCCCAGAAACCATCTGACGATCCAATGGCTTGCCACCACTCAGCCAGCCAAAATCATGCGTCTGCAGCAACGCTTCCCTGCATTGCAGGATGCGAGTGTTGTCCGTTTCCGCAGGCAGGGCCAAACATGGCATATTCTCCTGACCGGCATATACCCGAATAAACACAGCGCCAGCCAGTTACTAAACCAGGAACCCTGGAAACACATCGCCCGTGCACTGAATCCATGGACGCGATCCCTGGCCGGCATCCACAAGCTGGATCTGGTCATGCCAAATACGACGCGTACAACACCCGACGTAGGACAAGCTCCTGCAGCCTTACCCCAGGGGGACTACACCATTCAGTGGGCGATCGCCCGGACAGCGGGTGAAATCCGTGAGATCCAGGCGCGTTATCCCCAGCTTTCCGGTGCGGAAGCGATCGAAATTCCCCGCCATGGCGGCAGCAGCTATGCCCTGGTACAAGGTCGATATCGTGATAATCTGAGCGCCATGGACGCCCTGCGCCAACCGCGCATGGCTATGCTGGCCAATGACCTGCGCCCGGTCACACGCCCCATGGCCAGCATCCGCAACAGTCGTCCCCTGCCCCAGGCAGTGTACTCACACATGAGCATTCCCATGGATGACTCAATCCAACGTCTTATGCAGGCACCTGACGGCACCTACACTATCCAGTGGCTGGCAGCCAACAAGCCGGATGTCCTGGCAGACCTGCAATACCGCTACCCGGAATTGAATGATGCTGTCACCGTCCGCTTCCGTCGTAATGACCGTGACTGGTATGTGTTAGTTCAGGGACAGTATCCCAATAGCCGGGCAGCACAAAGGGCATTGCAGAAACCTGGTATGCGGGAACTGGCGAACAAACTGAATCCCTGGACCCGTTCTGTCGCCAGCCTTCGCAACGCTATTGGTTCCTAGAATCGATAGAACACATTGAAGTAGTGCCCAACACCGTTGGAATCGGTTTTCTTACCATCAAGCACTTCACCATTCTTCCACTGGGTCATGTGGTGATAGAGCTTGGCGCCATAGCCTGCTCCCCAATGTTTATCGTGATACCAGAGGCCCAGGTAAGCCTGAAAGGAGTCATCCGTGCGGTAGGCTTTTTCAAAGGCATTCTCATTCTTCGGCATTTTGCTGTCGAACTCCCAGTCAAAATAGCCCTGGAAAACAATCATCTGGTCGTCACCAAGCATTTTCAGAGGCTTGAACCAGTTGGCGTGTAACACGTAACCATCCCATGAACGCTCATTGGACGCCCCGTAATTGTCGTAAATATACCGTTTGTAGAAATCAACACCGGTTTTGCCCAGCCAGGGAACCATGAGATCCGTTCCTATCCCGACCCAGAGGTTCTGACCGCCGCCATTATGGCCAACCACTTTGTCAGGTTCTTCGGAATCAAACTCATACTTGTCCCCGTCCATCATGTTCAGGGTGAACGACAGGTACCACTCCCGGAACGGCCCGACCGCCAGGTCAGTCTGGAACAGGCCGTCCATCGACAACCGGGGCGCTATCTTGGCGAAAAAATTATCGGCCTTGTTCTTGTCGCTGTGGGAGCTGCCGAGAATGTCCAGGAAATCCACGTAACCGTAGAGGCCCACGATCCCGGAACGACCGCCGAATTCAATTTCAAAGTAGGTATCATCAAACTTGAAGGGACCACCGCGCTGGTCAATGCCCCGGTACAGGTGCCAGTTCATCCACAGGTGGTCATCCTTCCGGGTATCCTGTGAATAATCTTCGGCCTGAACGGCGCAGGCCATTCCCAATAACAGGCAGACTCCGGCCAGTCGGCGGAAAATACACAAACCATCAACTTTGCACACGGGACTTCTCCAGAAAGAAAAACAGGGCGAGAGGATGTAAGGTTCGAGACAATTTCAGGAGTGCCCTTGAGTGTAGACAGGAACCATCAGAACAGCAGGTAAATACCCTGCAACAAATGGAACCAGGTGTTAGGATCATAACCGGGAAATTATGGATAACCGTTTAAAACAACATCATGGAGAAAGTTGACACCGTTATTATCGGCGCGGGTGTAATCGGCCTTGCCATTGCCAGGCAACTGGCTCGCCCGGGCAGGTCCGTATTTGTGCTGGAACAGCATGACCAGTTCGGTGAAGAAACCAGCAGCCGTAACAGTGAGGTGATCCACGCCGGTATCTACTATCCTTCAGGATCGCTTAAGGCTTCTCTTTGTGTACGCGGCAAAGCGCTGCTCTATGACTATTGTGAACAGCACAGCATTCCCTTCCGCCGTACCGGTAAATTGATTGTTGCTAATGCAACAGAAGAGATCCGGCAGCTGGAACACATTTATTCCCAGGCAACAGCCAGTGGTGTCAGGGATCTTCAGTGGTTATCTCAGGAAGAACTGAAGGAAAAGGAACCGGCAGTCACCGGTATAGCCGCGCTCTTCTCTCCCTCAACAGGGATCATCGACAGTCATACCTATATGCAAACCCTGTTACTGCAAGCCACACAGAATGAGGCCGAGCTGGTTACGGGCACCCGCGTTCTTTCAGTGTCCTGCAACCGTATGCAAGATGGCTTTCTCGTGACCGCCGTTACCAATGGTGAAACTTACCAGTTTCAAAGTCGTTCCCTGATCAATGCTGCCGGACTTGGCGCCCAACAGATTGCAGCAGATTTAACCGGCAAAACGTCAGTGCCTCCGCTCTATTACTGCAAGGGACACTATTGTTCTCTGCAAGGCAGCCGTCAGCTCTTTCGCCACCTCGTTTATCCTGTACCAGAGCAGAACACCACGGGTCTTGGTATTCATGCCACGATAGATCTGGCGGGCAATACCCGCTTCGGACCCGACACAGCCTATATCGATACGGTCGATTACCGTATGCCTGCCGAGGCTCCGGAAAGCTGGTATGCTGCCATACGCCGCTACTGGCCTGATCTGCCAGATGGCGCACTGCAACCGGACTACAGCGGCATACGCCCTAAACTGCAGCAGGCCGGGGAAACGTCCCGGGATTTTGTCATCCAGGGCCATCAAACTCACGGACTACCGGGGCTGATCAATCTTTTCGGCATTGAGTCACCGGGACTCACCGCCTCCCTGGCACTGGCCGGGTATGTTGAATCACTGTTAGAGGGACACGGTCCCAGGGAACACTTGCAATGAAGACACTGTTCAAGTGGCTGACAGGCATTCTTGTCAGCCTGATCGTACTCATCATTCTTGCTGCGGTTCTGTTACCCGTCGTCATTAACCCGGATGATTACCGGGAGCAGCTTCGCTCTGCAGTCTCTGAAAACACCGGTTACGATTTACATCTCAACGGCCCGATCAGTTGGTCGCTCTTTCCACGGCTGGGTTTGAGTGTGGAGGATATCCAGGTTGACGACATCCATAATAAACCGCTCGCGACGCTCAAACAGGCAGATATCCACATCGCCGTGATGCCACTCATCCTTCATCGGCACGTTGATATGCAGGCACTGGTACTGGAAGGATTAACCCTGAACCTTGAGCGCGATGCCCAGGGAAACCCTAACTGGGACAATCAGGAGAAAAACGCCGGCGCGACTGATATTTCCAGTAAGCCCGACCAGTCCCAGCCCTCAACATCAACGACATCAGCAGAGTCACTGAGCCTCAACATTGCCAGCATTGATATCAGCCAGATCAACCTGAATTATCAGGATAAACAGACCGGCCAATCACTGGCGATCCATTACGCCCATCTGCACACCGATGCGATTGAAGCAGGCAAACCCTTTAACCTGGATGCAGGGTTTTCACTGGAAAGCAGCGAACCTCCATTGCACGCGGCTGTCGCCCTGGAAGCCGGCTTGATTCTGGATTTGAAAAAACGCGCATTCAAGGCTGATCAACTGAACCTGACCATCATCCCGGAAAAACAGGCAGAACCGGTTAAACTGACCATTATCGCCACACTTCAGGGTACCGATAGCCAGCTGGATGGAAACATCACACTTCAGCCAGTCAACCTGAAACGTTTCCTGCAGCAGCTGGAGCTTCCCCTGCCCGAAATGGGCAACAACAAGGCCCTGACCAATGTCAGTCTTACCGCTAATGTGAACGCAGCCGATAACCGCGCCAGTCTCCAGGATCTCAAACTGGTGTTGGATAACTTTGACCTGAATGGAAAACTGGCCATTTCGGACATCAAAAGCAATGCCCTGCGCTTTACCCTCAAGGGGTCTGACCTGGTACTGGATGATTACCTGCCGGTGACACCTCAAACACCACCAAAAACCGATGATGGTAAAGCGACCAAACAGAACCAGCCTCCGACAAAAGCATCTGTGAATGTGCCAGTCATTCCCGTTGAATTGCTGAAGCCTCTAAATCTTGATGGAAAGCTGTCGCTCTCAGGCCTGACAGCCAAGGGGTTCCGTTTTGACAAACCGACACTGGCCATTAAGGCCAATAATGGCGTGCTGTCGATCAGCAAACTGAATGCCGGTTTCTATGACGGGGTTATTGATGGCAAAGCCAGGATTGATGTCAATGGCACCCCGCAAGTATCGGCAAACAGTATGATACAGGACATTGATCTCCATGCCCTGTCTGCTGCGATACCAGACATGCAGGCTGTCAGCGGCAAAGCCAATGCCAGCATTCGCCTGCTGACCAGTGGCCTGACTGATGCCGAGCTGATCAGACACCTAAACGGCGTCGTTGAGTTTTATGTGGATAACGGCGCCATCAACGGTATCAACCTGAACAAGACAGTCTGCAGCGGTATCGCCAGAATACGGCACAAAACCATGTCCAAGGACGACTGGCCTGATGAAACCCGGTTTACCTCACTCAAAGGTACGTTCAATATCAGCAACGGTGTAGCTACCAACAATAACCTCTGTGCCGCCATGGACCAGATCAATCTCTGCGGCGGCGGTACCATCAGCCTGGTCGACCAGGGCCTTGATTACACCATGGGCGTCACGGTCACTGGCAGTACAGCCGAAGAAGATGAGCCTGCCTGTCGCATCAATGAAAAATATGCCGATCTCTCCTGGCCGGTACGTTGCAGCGGTAAACTTGGCGGCAGCGACCTGTGCGGTATTGATGAACAACGTCTGGCCGAACTGGCTGCAACGGTGGCTGAACGGGAATTGAAAGGGAAGCTGCAACAAAAGCTGGACAACAAACTCCGGGAAAAACTCGGTGACCAACTGGGTGAAGAACTTGGGGATAAACTGAAAAATCTATTTAAATAGAATCAGTTACAAACAACAAAAGTTATCCACATCCATCCACAGCTTTTGCTGTGGATGGGCACACATTGAACAGGTAATACCCCGACTGTTATATCAGGCAGGACAAGCGCATAGTGTCCAACGATAACAATATCGAGATAAACAACATTCACCTTGAATACGCAATTGATGAGCCAAACTTCCGGCAGTTTCAGCCAGCGAGTGCTTGAGTGGTATGACCAGCATGGTCGCAAGCACCTGCCCTGGCAGCAAAATATCACTCCGTACCGGGTCTGGATCAGTGAAATCATGCTCCAGCAGACCCAGGTGAAAACCGTCATCCCATACTTCGAAACCTTTATGGAACGGTTTCCGGATGTCCATGCACTGGCGGCGGCACCAGTGGATGATGTCCTGCACTTATGGAGTGGCCTGGGTTACTACAGCCGTGCCAGAAACCTCCACAAGGCAGCCTGTCAGGTCGTTGAGCGGTTTAACGGTGAATTTCCCCGGTCCATTGACTTGCTGACAGAGTTACCCGGCATCGGCCGCTCTACAGCCGGCGCCATTGCCAGTATCAGTATGGGCATTCGCGCCCCCATCCTGGACGGCAATGTCAAGCGGGTACTGGCCCGACACCATGCCATTGATGGCTGGCCAGGACAAAGCGCAGTTGCCAACAAACTCTGGGAGATTGCAGAACAACATACGCCCCGGGAACGACTTCCCCAATACACCCAGGCAATGATGGATCTGGGCGCAATGATCTGTACCCGTACCCGCCCCACCTGTCACCTCTGCCCCCTAGAGGAAAGCTGCGTGGCGCACGCCATGGGTGATACGGCATCCTATCCGGGCAAAAAACCAAAGAAAACACTCCCCGAGCGTCAGGTTCGTATGTTGATGGTGGTTAATCATTTAGGCGAAGTACTGCTGCAAAAAAGGCCGTCACAGGGCATTTGGGGAGGACTTTGGAGCTTTCCTGAAATTGAAATCCATGCATCGCTGGATGAGAGTGCTGCCGCGATCGCCGGTACGGCCCTGTATGGCATTGAAACCTGGACAGCATTTCGCCATACGTTCAGCCACTACCACCTGGACATCACTCCTGTGAAAGCATTCACAGCAGAGGAAACAGAGGCTCTTCAGGGAAATGATCAGCGATGCTGGGCAGCGATTAACAATCCCGGGACTATCGGGCTCGCCGCACCGGTGACAAAACTATTACGTAAGTTGGCGCAAAGTTTATAGATTCGGCTAAAAAGAAGATGCCTTGTTTCATTGAAACAGGGCTTCCCTGCACAACTCATCCAGCTCAGAACCCGACAATATTGCATATTGAATCAATAGGCATAAATCCATCACACATTTACTTCAACACGGCAACAAGCGACAGACCAATTATTATGCGCCTCTAAAAATGCGCCTCATACTTCTTATTAATATATGGGTAAACGTTATCAGAGAGTTTATATCCAGGTTCAACAGAAGCTCTCGCCAATCGATAACCACCCGTACACAGGCCGTAAAGTGCTCCCCCTACAATATCAATCGGAAGAGCCAAAATTGCCGGCAACATATAGCAGGGAACGCAAAATATACACACTATTGAGGCTATAGCAGCCCTGACGAAACAAATGAGCGCTTTGGTTATCGCCACGATTGGAGCCAGCACGGTTCCAACAATAAAAGTAATCGGAAGAAATACACAGGCGATGAAACGAATGAACAGGTTTTTCTGCGGTACATCCCCCCCAGTATTCTGCCCGGGAGTATTCGTTTGCTGGACGACGGGCTTTCCTGGAACCGTAGTAACCCGAGGAGAGTACGGAGGAGGTGAATACGGAGGAGGAGGCGGATCTGTATATTCTTCCGTATAAGGAGGAGGATCCGCTGGATAGCCTCCAGATTCTGATAGATAAGGAGAACTGGTAAAGTGTCCTGTAATGTTGGGGTAAAGAGAACATGTGCTGGGCATAGTTGTATTAACCTCAAAAACAAGATGGGTATCATCTTTTAACATCAAAGAAATTTGTTCATGTGTTCTGCGTTTTTTGACATATCAACAGGGAAATAGTTTCTTCGATAGTGCCGGTCCCCCCCCTTTTAACACGTTAAAACAGGCGGACTTCGCCATTTTAGTAACGAAGTACGCACAGTTTTGTGTTAGTAACAGTTAACAAAAATGGACATTTACGCTGACAATGAACCACTTACCCATAGTTAACCGATCTTGATATATCCCTCCTCCCGCCAAATACCGTTATGATTGTGCCCAGTGTTAACTCAGGAGCCCAACCATGAGCCGTACCGTACACTGCATAAAACTCAAGAAAGACGCCCCCGGACTGGATATCCCCCCTTACCCCGGTGAAAAGGGCAAATGGATTTATGAGAATGTCTCCCGTGAAGCCTGGACGCAGTGGACCCAGCATCAGACCCGCCTGATCAACGAGAAGCACCTGAACCTGCTCGACCCGCAAACACGCAAGTACCTTGGCGAACAGATGGACAAATTCTTCGCCGGCAGCGACTACGACATGGCCGAAGGCTACGTGCCGGAAAAGAACGATTAAACGCTTCGGGCGGATAAAGTGCACAGCTGTGCATTTTATCCCTGCAAAAAATCCTGCCGGGGGTGTTGACTCCCGGAACGTAAAACAGTTTAATACCGCCGCATTCACGCCATGCCTGGGTAGCTCAGTTGGTAGAGCAGCGGATTGAAAATCCGCGTGTCGGTGGTTCGATTCCGCCCCTAGGCACCATGTTTCACTTCCCATGAAGTACGTTGGCGGTAAGCACATCATCAAGTGCACGAATGTCGTGCCTGGGTAGCTCAGTTGGTAGAGCAGCGGATTGAAAATCCGCGTGTCGGTGGTTCGATTCCGCCCCTAGGCACCATATCAGGAAAGCCCCGTTACTCATTAGCATCGGGGCTTTTTTTGTTGTACGGACGTATGAAATATGCAACCAGACCATTTACGATTGATGCATTGGTTATGGGCTCTCCCTTCAGCGTTATGCTATCCCCATCTTTTCCTTTTCAGCGTTATTATGAAATCGTTGCTCGTCTCAGAGACAGTGCTTTCTAATCCATCCACAACGCTACACACTAATGCCCACCACAATAAAAGCAGCTTACATTCCTGTCGTCAGCTAACTCTGAGACAATGCGAGTTTTTTCTACAGCTCTGCCTTATCACGAGTACCGAATAGTTATGGGATCATGACTTTGGCAGTGGCATGAAATCTTTTACTCCGAATAAAATATATGAGCAAGTTCTACAGTTTTTATGAAAAAGGGGGTTATTCATGGTTGGCGCAAATAATAATGCTCTTGTGCCCAATGATAGTGTCGATGTTCAAGTTTACTCCTTTACCAAACTACTTAGCTTAGGTGTTCCGCTGGCACTCGATAACTATCAGCGTCCTTATGTGTGGAATCGCGAAAAAATACAGCAACTGGTGCAGGATATACGTGATTTTGAAACTCAGAAAAATAATAACCCGAGCGCACCCGATTACTATATGGGTACCTTGCTGCTGCACCGTAACCAGAGCAAGGAAAAGCTGTTCGTTATTGATGGTCAGCAACGGCTGACCAGCCTCTGCGTACTACATCATGTACTGAACAATGAGCTACCTATTAACATCGAATTTTCCTATCGATCACCCCTGTCGGCACAGAACATACAGCGGGCACAAGAAACTTATAAGACTCTAAACAATTCTCTCCCCCTACCGAGTATTTTTGCCCGCCTCTGCTTTACTGTGATTACCGTTGAAAATGAAGATTTAGCTTTTACCTTTTTTGATACCCAGAATAATCGTGGCGTACCACTAGCAGCTACCGACCTTTTAAAAGCTTTCCACTTACGAGCAATTCACAGCAATAATTCCGTACAGGATGAACAACTGCAGGAACACTGCGCCCGCCGCTGGGAATCCTTACAGGTAAAGGGCCATAAGGGAACTAAACGAAAAGACAATGATTTTGCCCCGGAGCTGTTTCACTATTACCTCTGGCGCGCCCGTAACTGGAAAGGCCAGCGGATAATTGAACGGGAAACCCGTGACGATGTGCTAGCCACTTTTCAGAAACAAAGTGTCTCTAGAATTAGCGCACAACAAGTGTCAGATATACCTCTTTATCCCGGCGTAAACAACCGGCTAGCAGTCAATCTGTCATTGATGCCGAATAATGAATACCGGATGGATTTACAATCTCTGGATATCAGCAGCAATCCTGCAGTACTGCCCTTCTCACTACGACAGCCTGTTCATCAGGGAGTGGGCTTTTTCCTTTATACCCAGAAATATGCGGCTCTGTTAAACCAGTTACTATATAACGATAACCCTGAGCCTGAAATTCAAGCATTTCGTTGTTTCTATAAGGAAGTAATGCTCAATACCTCACACTACCTAAGGGAGCTTTTTAATCTGGCTGTGCTGATGCATGTAGATCAGTTTGGCACTGTCGGTTTGTTGCGCTTTTCCCTCTGGCTTGATCATGTACTGGGAGCCATCCGCTTGGAGAAAGCTTACATATTTAAACAGGCTCCTTTGAAATATCTGAAAGAGGCGAGTTATAACCTACTGGATACCATTGTTGGAGCCTACCGTCCGGAAGAAGTCACAGAGTTCTTGGCTGAGGATGCTCACGCCCAAAAACTATACGCATCACCATTGAAGGTGACTGCTGGTAAAGGTGTTCAGGGGCACTATATGCAAGCCGTTCTAAACTATTACGATAAGTCTTCCCTTGAAAGCAAACAGCATTGGATTACAGACTTGTTTATTGAGGGAAAAATTTATGGAAAGTAAGTTACAGCATGTTAAGTCAACATTGGTGACTCTGAGCAGCATTGTTGAGCAAAATTATTTTTTTAATATTCCCATCTATCAGCGTTTGTATGTGTGGGGGAAAAATCAGATTGAGACTCTGCTATCAGATATCTGGGAAGCCTGCAAAGAAGGTAAAGACGTTTTTTATCTAGGCGGCACACTTGTTATTGAACGAACAAACCCTGAATCTGAAGGCCGCTATTATGATCTGATTGATGGCCAACAAAGATTTACCACTCTCTGGTTAATCAGCCTAGCCTGGCAACAAGCATTGAAGGACTACCGCTATCATGACGCGGCAGCCGGTTTGCGCCACCGAATTAATTTCGCGATTCGTCCTCAGGTGAAAAGCTTTTTTGAAGCCCTGATTGCGGGTCGCCCTACCAGTGTACCGGAAGCCCGACAGCTGGAAGATGCGATGGCGATCATTGAGAACTTTTCCAGTCGTAAGGCACAAGATAAAGATCCTCTAGATTTTACTCTACTGACGCATTTCATTTACGAAAAGGTAAAGCTGGTTTTCACCGAAATTCCGGAAAACACTGATCTGAACAAGCTATTTGAGGTGATCAATAACCGCGGAGTGCAGCTGCAACATCACGAAATTCTCAAGGCTCGGTTACTAAGCCAACTGACGGACACTCAACAACGGGAGTGTTATGGGCAACTATGGGATGCTTGCTCATACATGGGCGACTATGTTGAAAAAAACCTGAAGCTAGCAACTAATATAAAATTGACAGATTACTTTAATAATGACGCCAGCGCTCAGGATGAAGAAACACTTGCATCTGCGGCCAAGGTAGTGATAGCTCTTGATGCCTTGCTACAAGGAAAGGAAGAAACTGCGCTCTCCTTATTAGAAATTCTTGAGGGTTCAACCGTAGTAGCTGAAGATAAGCCCGATGACAAAGAAGATGATTACGAGTCCGATAAAGTTCGCAGTATCATAACCTTTTCTATGCTGCTGCAGCATGTATTACGAATCTGGCTAGTTAAAAAAGGTCGAACAGATATTATCAAGATTCTTGATAAAGACCTGATCACTATTTTTGAGCATAGCTGGCTCAACGACGGCATAACCGAGCTGGAGGTAAAGTCCTTTATTGAGCTGCTCTGGGAGGTTCGCTACCGGTTTGATAAATACATTATCAAATGGGTGGAAGACGAAGAGGATGAAGTACATGCCATCCGCACTCTTCGTAAAAACAAAAATACTTCTGGCAAAAGTGTTTACTACAGCCTTAGCCGTGACAGCAGTGACTCCAGAGTGGGTTTTGCCCTGTTGCAGAGTATGCTGTACCACTCCCAACAGATGACGACTCAGTATTGGCTGACCCCATTACTGCAATATCTTCTCGATAATCCAGGAGGCAATGCGTTTCTGTATCTGCAATATCTTGATAATCAGTTATTTTGCACCGGCAGGAGCAGCTCGCTGATCAAACGCACCCGCAAACCACTGGAAGATCCATTTTCACTCAAGCGTAAACGGCATTTTGAAGAACTCGATAACACTCTTGGAGTGAGCTTTCCTCACTATTGGTTCTATAAACTTGAGTTCATTCTCTGGAGCCAATTAAAAGACCAAAAGGGGGATGCCTGGAAGAACTTCAGGATCACTGCCCGTAATTCTGTCGAGCATATTTCACCACAAACACCGGCAAAATATGATACCAACAGGGTCAGCAAAGAAGCTCTGGACAGTTTTGGTAATTTGGCACTAGTCTCTCGAAGCCTCAATTCAGAATATAGTAATCTACCATTTAATGAAAAACGACAGCGTTTTCTAAACAAAAATCATGCTGGGGTTGATTCCCTGAAAATGTCAATGATCTATGAAAATAAACAGTGGAATGACGATCTAGCGAAGCAGCATCAGACTGAAATGAAAGAGAGGTTTATTACCTATTTTCGCTTTGTAAGAAAAGAGATAAAAAAACATCAGGGAAGTAATAGTTAAGCATTCTGGAGGCTAGGTCATTGTATCCAGCTATTTCAAAATCATCTACCTGCCGGTCGCGTATCAAAACATAAACCAATATTACTCCTATGGACCCTCAACCATAGGAGTTCACAATGCAAATTCTCATTGATCTCTCCCATCCTAAATACCGTGCCACTGCACGATGTTGTTCTGTAACAACTACACCACCATATCGAAGAACCCGCAAACAACAGCAACACACCTGTCACTGTTCTCAGGAATAACTTTGCGATATCTCTGGACATATTGATGGCTGACGAGCATATAGACGACGCTACCGCCACAGGAGCCTAGAAGTGACTGACCACTCCGACGAACACAACTATAAAAACTTCTGGGGGAAGGTGTGATGCGTTCCACCTCTGCCTGTTGCGAGGTACTGCGTACCGAATTAACCTCGTACTTTAACTTTATCCTGCAGAAGAAGGGCACCTCTCTCTGGATAAAGACGTTGGCCGTTTGTACACGCGCCCCTGTATCTGGGGCGCATAATCATTAGTCAGCCAGTGCTTGGTTGCGCGGCAAGCCAATGGAAATTAGTGCTGCCAGCAAAATAAATCCGGCTGAGACCCACAAACAAAGCACTAGCCCGGACATCTCAAACAACCACCCAGAGAGCACTGTTCCAAGCAGACGACCAAGTGCGTTTGCCATATAGTAGAAACCAACATCCAGAGATACGCCATCTTCACGGGCATAGGCGACAATCAGGTAAGAGTGCAGGGAAGAATTGATGGCAAACAGCGCACCAAAGACCATTAAACCGACGACAATAACAGCCTGAGCGTGCCATCCGGTGCTGACACCATAGGCAACCGCGGCTGTGACAAGGGCCAGTCCGACAGCCCAGATCATGGCAGAGCGTCCATCATTGTTTTTGCCGGTTATCCTCGGCGCAATCCCCTGGACAAACCCGTAACCCATTACCCACAGCGCGAGGAACCCTCCCACCTCGGAGCTGTTCCAGCCGAACGTTGTCCCCAGGTAAATGGGCAGCGCAATCACAAACCAGACATCCCGGGCACCGAACAGGAACAAGCGCGCTGCAGAAAGGATGTTTATCGCCCGACTCTTGGAGAACAGTTCCGAGAACTTGGCCTTGTTTTTCGCCTTGCCAATATCCTGATCCAGCATTTTAAGACTGAGCAACAGGACGGCCAGCAAAACCACCGCCATGACCACCATGGCATACCTGAAACCCACAGTGGCAAGCAGTAATCCACCGACAAAAAAGCCCAACCCTTTCAGTGCATTCTTGGAGCCGGTCAGTATGGCAATCCATTGGTAGAGCCTACCCTTGCCACCATCTTTGACCAGCATCTTGATAGAGCTTTTTGCGCTCATCTTGTTGAGGTCTTTCGCGATACCGGACATCGCCTGTGCCGCCATCACCCAGGGCACGGATAACATCGTCGCCGGCACTGTCAGCATACCCAGGGCAACGATCTGCAATCCGAGCCCGATATTCATGGTACGGTTCAGACCCAGCCGTGCACCCAGCCACCCACCCGTCAGGTTGGTGACCACACCAAAGATCTCATAAAACAGAAACAGGGCCGCTACTTCCAACGGACTGTAGCCAAGCATGTGGAAGTGCAGCACCACCAACATGCGCAGCGCACCATCGGTGATGGTGAAATTCCAGTAGTTGAAGGTAATCAGCAGATATTGGCGGACTGATCGGTCCAGACCGGACAGCCTGGCAGGAATAAATGTCATTGATTCACTCTCGCTGGTCATCCCGGGGCAGGAGCTGCCCCGGGCTCACACTTACAGGTCAGCCTTTCCCACTTTCAGAACCAGCTCAGCGGTACGACAGGCGTAGCCCATCTCGTTGTCATACCAGGCGTAAATTTTCACCATCCGGTTATCGACCACCATGGTAGACAGGGCATCAACGATTGAGGAACGGCTGTCGCCTTTGTAATCGATGGAAACCAGAGGCTTCTCTTCATAACCCAGAATACCTCTCAGCTCACCTTCCGCCGCTTCCTTGAGCAGAGCATTCACTTCTTCTGCACTGGTATCCCTGGCCACATCGAAGACCATATCGGTAATAGAAGCATTGGCCAGAGGCACCCGAATGGCATGACCATTCAGACGACCCTCCAGATCAGGGAATATCTGGGTAATGGCCTTGGCAGATCCCGTGGTAGTGGGGATCAGGCTCATGCCACAGGCGCGGGCACGACGCAGGTCCTTGTGAGGTGCATCCAGAATCGTCTGGGTATTGGTGATATCGTGAACGGTGGTCATGGAGCCACGCTCAATACCGAGCTTCTCGTGAATCACTTTAACGACAGGTGCCAAACAGTTGGTCGTGCAGGAGGCCGCAGTGACGACAGGGTGTCTGGCCGGGTCGAACAGGTGGTCATTCACACCGACAACAATATTCTGGACCGTGTCATCCTTGACCGGTGCAGAGACCACAACCCGCTTTACGCCCTGGGTCAAATACTGATCCAGGAACTGACGATCTTTGTGGACACCGGTGCACTCCATCACAACATCGCAGCCGGACCAGTCTACGGCAGAAATCTCACGTTCACGGGTGCAGGTAATCGTTTTGCCATCAATCTCGATGGTATTGCCTGACACACTGACAGCATGGGGCCAGCGCCCTTGCACAGAATCAAATTCCAGCAGGTGCGCCAGCGTTGGCGCATCGCCGGCAACGTCATTGATTTGCACGAATTCAAGTTCCGGCCAGTCAAACGCCGCGCGCAACGCCAGACGACCAATACGGCCAAAACCATTAATACCCACTTTGATGGTACGTGACATGGAAAATTCTCCAGACAACAGGTTGGAAAAAATACGTTGGGTTAGTCACATTGACAGGGCTGATCCACAAGCCGATCAATATCAGCCTGATAGGTTTCCCTGAGACAGTTAGAGGCCGCAAGTCCCTCAATCACCTTACGACACCAGCCGGGAATCGTGTCCGCAATGCGGTAATGGACCCACTGCCCCTGTCGTTCATCCCGGAACACACCCAAAGTCCGCAGCTGGGCCAGGTGGCGGGAAATCTTGGGCTGGGATTCTTCCAGCGCGGACGTCAGGTCACACACCCGTTGCGGACCGTGGCGGGCAATCAACAGCAGGCAGCGCAGACGTGTTTCATCGGCGAGCAGCTTAAAAAACTGGTGTGGTTGCATAACGAATATATATGAATATACGAATTTCCATATATATTGAAATGATATTCCAGCACTGTCAACACACTGCCCCTTATAGATAGTCGCTGACGTTTAATTCGAGTATTGCCTTGTCTGATTAGCAGGTGTATCGTTCATCGCCTAAATACGATTATGGAACGACAATGGCTGAGTGTTTGAAAAGCCTGAACGACCTCGAATTCAATGAAGCCGAAGAGTTAGAGCTGGCGGCATTGGCCAAGGCGCTTGGGCATCCGGCGCGGGTGAGGCTGATCAAGATTCTGGCTGCTGGCGTTTGCCTCGGATCTGATCTCGTTGACCAGCTGAACCTGGCGCAATCGACAGTCTCAGAACATCTGCGCGTATTGCGTCAGGCTGGCCTGGTCCATGCGGAGGTTCAACATCCCCGCACCTGTTTCAGTCTCCGTCCGGAGGCTCTGGTACGGCTCCAGCAGCTGCTGAGTGAAATGAACGTCAAATAAGCAATGTATGCCCGGTTTTTCCGGGCTTTATAAAATTTTTAATCGTATTTCGTCGATGTTCGATACTTAGGAGTCACATTTATGGGTATTTTTGAACGATTCCTCAGCCTTTGGGTGGGGCTTGCCATGGTGGCAGGTCTGGCCGGTGGCAGCCTGTTCCCGGAACTATTTTCCCTGCTTGGCAGCTGGGAGTACGCCAGCATCAATTTTGTGATCGCGGTACTGATCTGGCTGATGATCTACCCGATGATGATGCAGATTGACTTTACAGCGGTAAAAAACATCCACCGTCGTCCGAAAGGATTGATTATCACGTTAACGGTCAACTGGCTGATCAAGCCTTTCACCATGGCGTTGCTGGCGATTGCCTTTATCCGCTATGTGTTTGGCAGTTTTACCGGCCTGATTTCTCCGGAACTGGGCGATGAGTATATTGCTGGCATGATCCTGCTGGGCGTAGCGCCCTGTACGGCCATGGTGTTTGTCTGGAGTCAGCTCACCAAGGGGGATCCGAACTATACCCTGGTGCAGGTAGCGGTGAATGATCTGGTTATGGTGGTGGCCTTTGCGCCAATCGCGGCCCTGTTGCTGGGTGTAACCGATGTGATCGTGCCCTGGAATACCCTGTTCCTGTCGGTTGTTCTGTTTATCGTTATCCCGTTGGTTGCCGGACTGCTGACGCGTAAAGTGCTGCACAACGAACAGGCGTTGCAGAACGTTGGCCAGAAAATTAAGCCACTCTCCATTCTGGGCCTGATTCTGACCGTGGTACTGCTGTTTGGCTTCCAGGCGCCACGCATTCTGGCCAACCCGGTGGATATTATCCTGATTGCCATTCCGCTGATTATCCAGACGGTTCTGATCTTCACCATTGCCTACTTCTGGATGTACAAGTGGAAGGAGCCCCATAGCATCGCTGCTCCCGGCGGTATGATCGGTGCTTCCAACTTCTTTGAGCTGGCAGTGGCTGTCGCCATCAGCCTGTTTGGCCTTCACTCGGGTGCGGCACTGGCGACAGTGGTCGGGGTACTGGTAGAGGTACCCGTGATGCTGGCGCTTGTCGCCTATGCCAACCGTACCCGTGACCGCTTCCCGGTAACGCACGCCCACTGATGCCTGATCAATAAGCGCTCCCGTTCCAGGGAGCGCCGGTTACGCAACACTCAAGGGCCCCAACCTGCAGAAAAAGAATCCGGATGCCGGTATGCAAGTTACGTCGTGCATACAGAGGTTTTACCGATGCCGATTTATCCGAAAAAATCACTTGTTAGTGGAAGCGCCATTGTTTTCCGTCCCCCAAAATATCGTCTGTTTATGAACATCATTTCAGTACGAAGGCGGAGAGTGTGGATGATAACGACGACATTCCCTGCATTTTACGGGAATACGGAAAATTATCAGAATTGCCGCTGCGTGGTTCCCTTCAGCTCCGGTATAATCCGGCCATGGCCTACCAACTTCGCCCTTACCAGCAAGACGCTGTCACCAGTACCCTCCAGCATTTCCGCAAGTCCTGCGCACCGGCCGTCATCGTGCTGCCAACCGGTGCCGGTAAAAGTCTTGTCATCAGCGAGCTTGGACGTATCGCCAGGGGGCGCGTACTGGTACTGGCCCACGTTCGCGAACTGGTTGAGCAGAACCATGCAAAGTACGAAAGTTACGGGCTGAAAGCCTCCATCTTCAGTGCCGGCCTTGGGCAAAAAGAGGCCATTGAACAGGTCGTGTTTGGCAGTGTGCAATCCGTTGTCAGGAACCTGGAGGCCTTTTCTGACAGCAACTTCACCCTGCTGATCATTGATGAGTGCCACCGGGTTTCCCTGGAAAAAGACAGCAGTTACCACAAGGTGATCCACCACCTGCAATCCCACAATCCGAATCTCCGCATTCTCGGCCTGACGGCAACCCCCTATCGCCTGGAACTGGGATGGCTGTATCAGTATCACTGCAAGGGCGCTGTCAGGACGGAAGAAGAGCGCCTGTTCCGGGACTGCATTTTTGAGCTGCCTTTATCCCATATGATTCGGGAGGGTTTTCTGACGCCGGCAACATTGCTGGATGCACCCATCGCATTTTACGACTTCAGCCGTCTTCCAAGGGATCCCTTCGGCCGATACCGGGAAACCGATCTCAATCAGCTCCTGCAGGGAAAAGGCCGCGCTACCGCGCAGATCATCAGGCAGGTCATCGCGGAAGCAGAAACACGACACGGCGTGATGATCTTCGCCGCCACCACGGATCATGCCAGGGAAATTATCAGTTACCTGCCACCCGATGAAGCGGCGCTGATACTCGGCGACACACCGGGCGCAGAACGCGAAAAACTGATCAGCGCATTCAAGGACAAACAGCTGAAATACCTGGTCAACGTCGCCGTGCTGACCACCGGCTTTGATGCACCCCATGTTGATCTCATTGCCATCCTCCGCCCAACGGAATCGGTCAGTCTCTACCAGCAGATTGTCGGTCGTGGACTACGCCTGTCACCCGGTAAGGAGGACTGTCTGGTCATGGATTTTGCCGGCAACCATTTTGATCTGTTCAGTCCGGAAATCGGCTCTGCCAGACCAGATTCCCGGGCAGTGCCAGTGACGATTCCCTGCCCGGCCTGTAGTTTCGATAATCAGTTCTGGGGACTGGTTGATAACGATGGAGATCTGGTTGAACACTATGGACGACGCTGTCAGGGTTTTGAGGAATACGACGGCAAACGAGTACGCTGCGACTTCCGCTACCGGTTCAAGGAGTGTGACCAGTGCCAGGCAGAAAATGATATCGCCGCCCGCAAATGCCATGACTGCAGCAAGGCGCTGGTTGATCCGGATAAAAAACTGCGGGAAGCACTGAACCTTCAGCGCTGCATGGTCATCCGTTGCGCCGGCATGACGATGCAGCCTTCCACTGACCGTCAGGGTAATGAACGGATTACCATTACCTATTACGACGAAGACGGTGCAGAACTACAGGAATACTTTCGACTGGACACCCCGGCCCAACAAGGGGCTTTCTACCATCACTTTGGTAAGCACGCATTGATCAACCGGGGAGAAGCGTTTCGTGCGTCATCAGTTCAGGCCGTGATTGATCAAAAGAAAAAATTCCGAAAACCGGATTTTGTGATTGCATCCAAAGAAAAGACCTTTTGGCGCATCCGCGACAAACTGTTTGATTACGAAGGACGTTTCCGACTCGCGGATAATGCAGGTTGAGTGTCCCGGGTTATGTCCATTCCGCCAATTTGCGATCCCATTGCTGAAATTTAGTCTGAATTTCAGCAATGCCAGGGCGATGGTCAGGATTAATAGCCATCATCCTTTTTAAAAAGGCTTTCATATCTTCTGACTTAATGGCGCACTTTTCAAGTTCACTTTCAATAACAGACTCCATAAGGCCTATATTAGAACGTGTAAATTTATGATACACCGTAGCATATTGACTGCTCTTCTGCTCATTGACAGAAAAATCTTTCCCATCAGAAATGATTTTACAAAACAAAATGCCCATTGAGAAAAAATCTATTGCCGCGCTTTTGCTGCTTTCATCCATTAGTTCAGGCGCTGAATATAGAAGCAATTCTGAAAAACCACCGCTATCATTCTCTTTATCTGTAGCCAGACCATAATCAAGAATTCTCATATCGATAGAATCATTACCAGCAACATTCACGATAATATTCTCAACTTTCAAATCCCGATGAAAAATGGATTTCTTATGAAGCATACTAACCATTTCTATTATTTTTAAAACTATTTTTTTTCTTAAATACTTGCCTATTCTGTTCTTACCTAAAAGTGATTTTCTCAGGTATTTCTTCAATGATACGCCTGTCACATGGTCCATAAAGATAATGCACTGGCACTCGTCATTCTTGTCAGTTGTTTTTGTCACTCCATACACAACTGGCGCTATCTCTGGACCTGCTTTTTCTTGCAACTGGCATTCACGTTGTACGTCGCTGAAAAAAGTTGATTCATTGTCCAAAAAGTGTTTTTTTATTTTTTTTGCAACACACAATTTAACTCCATCCGAATAAACATTTTGCATCAGGGAAAATTTGACGACACTATTGATACCTCTACCAGCCCAGCAATATCGATGCGTATGCTTACCTATCTTCTTTTTTTTGTACGGATAGCAGTCTATTATTCTTTCCTCCAACCCTAGATTTTTCAAATCTTTTTTTCGTATGGAGTTAAGCATTTTGAAAATATGTCGCGGCTTGCCTCCCGCAACCCTGCAATAGGTATAACCTTCCCCAGATATTTTTTTATGTAAACAATTATTCTTCCACTTTTGGTGCATTGCAATCCGCCTGATGTCATCAGGGCTATCCGCCAACTGTGACTGAACGCCTAATGGCTCCGTACGGATAGCTGAAGCAGTCGCACTTTTTTTTACCTCCATAACCACAACCTCTTAAGTCCAGAAAACAATAAAATTTACTGTTTATTGCACTACTGAATGTATAGACAAAAAGCGCCTGTGATTGTTTTATTTACAAACAACAATAACCTGACAACATGGTTATGACATGAGTGGTGTCATTGGCCCCTGGTCTTATTCAACATTAATTCTGACTCAAGCACGGTCCATACATTCGCTAATAACTCATGCTGTACTGATGCCTTTGGATGTATGCCATCCGATTGATTTTTTTCAATATGCCCCGCGACTCCCTCCAGGAAAAACGGCACTAACTCGACATCATGCTGTTCAACAAGCTCACTGAATACACCCTGGAAACGACGGCTGTATACCGGTCCGTAATTAGGCGGAATACGCATCTCGAATAAGAGAACGTCTGCATCCTGTTGCTGCGACAATGCAATCATCCGGGAAAGGTTGTTCTTCATGCCCTTAAGTGGCAAGCCCCGTAATCCATCATTGGCGCCGAGTTGAAGCAGCACCAGGTCAGGGGTATGCGTTGCCAATGCCTCAGGTAACCGGCTCAACCCTCCCGACGTGGTTTCACCACCGATACTGGCATTGACTATCAGCCACTCAGGATAACTGTCAGCCAGTTTTTCCTGTAGCAATGCGACCCATCCCTTGCGAGAATCAATGCCATAAGCTGCGCTCAGGCTGTCGCCAAAGACCAGTAGCGTTTTCTGGTCCGGCATCGAAGAGGCGTGAGCCTGAACAGCCATTACCAGACAACAGATCAATAACAATCCGGATCGGCGAATGCGTGATAACAAACAGGTCAGTGACATCATGGTTGGGGCCCAGTCCCTGTGCAAGCAGGTTGATAATCCGGGTGGCGGACATCTGGCTATCCTCTCCGAGGTGACCCTCGAAATCAAGACAGGCGAAACCGTTGCCATTGTCGGGACATCCGGTTCCGGTAAATCAACATTACTGGGATTGCTGGCAGGCCTTGACCAACCCAGTACCGGTACGGTCACTCTGGCAGGGCAATCACTCAGCAACCTGGATGAAGACCAGCGCGCTGTCCTGCGGGCAAAAACGACAGGATTCGTCTTTCAAAGTTTCCACCTCTTGCCTTCGCTGACAGCACTTGAGAATGTCATGCTGCCGCTGGAGCTGACCGGTCATGCCGATGCGCGGGCAGCCGCTGAACACTGGCTGGAACGGGTAGGGCTCGCGGATCGGATGACGCATTACCCGGCCAAACTGTCCGGCGGTGAACAGCAGCGCGTCGCCATTGCCAGGGCCTTTGTCGCCAGCCCGCAACTCCTGTTTGCAGATGAGCCCACCGGCAACCTGGATCAGAAAACGGGCGCCCGTATTTCAGACCTGCTCTTCAGCATGAACGAGGAACAGGGCACCACGCTGGTTCTGGTGACCCACGATCTCACCCTGGCGCAACGCTGCCAGCGGGTGCTGACGCTCAGCGGCGGCAGGATGGAGGACGCTGCATGACGTTTTCCTCATTGTTCAGCACCGCCTGGCGACAGACACACCGCGATCTGCGCAGTGGTGAGCTGAACCTGTTACTGGTTGCCCTGGTGCTGGCGGTGACCGTCAGTACGGCGATCGGTTTATTCGGCGACCGTCTGCAAAAGGGACTTGGACGACAGGTGGCGGCGGTTCTTGGTGCTGACCTGATTGTACAGGGTTCCCGTCCTGTTGATGCGGTAATTGACCAAAAGGCCTCTGAAACAGGGCTAAGGCACAGCCGGACCATTGAATTCCCAAGTGTCATCCTGGCCGGTGATGAGCTGCAGATGATCTCTGCCAAAGGTGTAGAAAACGGCTACCCCCTGCGGGGACAAGTGCGTATCGCCGACCAACCTTTCGGTCCGGACCAGGCCACCTATACAATTCCCGCACCGGGTGAAGCCTGGCTGGAACCGCGACTCTTCCCACTGCTGAATATTGCCATTGGAGATACCGTCACCCTCGGCGAAAAAGAGCTCCGCATCACCCGCGCCATCACACTGGAAAGTGACCGCGGCAAAGGCTTCTACAGTTTTTCACCCCGCTTACTGTTTAATCTCGCAGATCTCGACGACACCAACCTGATACAACCCGGCAGCCGGGTCGCCTGGCGCAACCTGTATGCCGGACCGGAAAGCGCGCTTGCCCCGTTCCGGGGCTGGCTGGCTGACAACCTGCCAAAGGACTACCGCCTGCTGGATTTAGAAGACAACAGCCGTGGGCTTAATCGGAGCCTGACCCGGGTGACCGGCTTTCTGGCCCTGGCCAGTCAGCTGGCCGTATTACTGGCCGGTATTGCCATCGCCATGGCGGCACGCCGTTTTTCAAGACGACGGTATGATACGGTCGCCGTACTGCGCTGCCTTGGCGCCCGTCGTTCCGATATCCTGACCATGGCGATTCTGCAGCTGCTGCTTATCCTCCCGGTGGCCATCCCACCAGCACTTTTGCTGGGGTGGTTACTGTCAGAAGGCACCGTACTACTATTGAAAGACCTGCTACCCGCCTGGCTACCAGCCGCCGGCATTACACCGATACTGATGGGTGCCGCCACCGGCATAATCGTACTGCTCGGTTTTGCCCTTGCCCCCCTGCTGCGGCTCGGTGGCATTACACCGTTACGCGTGCTGAAGCGTGAGCCAGCACCAGCACCCGCTTCTGCGTGGCTTGTCTACAGCTTGGCGCTGATCAGCCTGGTCAGCCTGTCCTGGTACATGACGGGTAATCTCTCGCTGACCCTGTCCCTGACATTAGGCGCCGCCGCGATATTGCCTCTGACAGGCTTACTCCTGTCGTTCATTCTTCGCCTGTTCAGCCGTAGCTTTAACCAACGTCAGGTTACACTGGTCTGGCGCATGGCCATGCGGCGCCTGACCCGACAGCAATCCCTGGCACTTGCACAACTGCTGGCGTTTTCCCTTACCCTGATGGTCATGGCTGTCGCGATGCAGGTGAGGACAGATCTGCTGAACCAGTGGCAGGATCAGCTGCCGGATGATGCGCCCAACTATTTCAGCCTGAATATCCAGACGACCGATGTCGATCCTTTGACTGCTTTCATGGAAGAAAGGGATATCAGCACCAGCGAGATGTATCCCATCATCCGGGGGCGTCTGACGGCGATTAACGGTCAGCCCCTGAATGAGATTCTGGATAAAGAGCAGCAACGCCACAATGCGGTCAATCGTGAACTGAATATCACCTGGTCTGATACGTTGCCGGAAACCAATACCTTGATCAGCGGCGACTGGTGGTCAGCCGGTGAGGAAGGCGAAGTCTCCGTCGAATCCCACCTTGCAGAACACCTGGATCTTTCCGTGGGAGACACGCTGAGTTTCAATTTCGCGGGTCGCCCGTTAACCGTTGATGTCACCAGCCTGCGCAAAGTGGAGTGGGAAAATTTCCGCCCCAACTTCTACATGGTCATGCCCAAAGCGACCCTGGAAGACTATCCCGCCACCTGGCTCAACAGCTTCCATCTGCCGCAGCAACAACGTCGCCAGTTGAACGACATGATTCGATCATTCCCCTCTCTCACGCTTATCGATATGGATACCGTGATCAACCAGGCAAGGCAGATGATCCAGCAGGGCATACTGGCGCTGGAAGCCATGCTGGTTGTCCTGTTCCTGGCCGGATTACTGGTGCTGTGGGCCAGCATAGAAACGACACTGGATGAACGTATCAAGGAAAGCGCCCTGCTCCGCGCCCTGGGAACCCGGGGACGACAGTTGCAGCATCTTCAGATGGGGGAATTCCTGTTGCTGGGCAGTTTGTCCGGCCTGCTGGCAGCCATCGGCGCAGAACTCTGCACATGGCTGGTGTTTACCCATGTACTGGAACTGTCATGGACGCCAACGCCATTGCTCTGGCTGTTGCTCCCACTGTCAGGAGCAATCCTGATAGGTACAGCCGGTTACCTGGGCACCTTACGCGTTGTGCGCACTTCACCACTGCGCCTGTTGCGCGAAGGGCTCTGATCGGTGTGAACGCCGGCAGTTTTAAACACTGCCGGCGTCGTTTTTACTCAGGATTGTCCGGTCGAATTCCGGATTAACTGGTAATAAATCTTCACGGCCTGCAGGTAGCTCTCTACCGATACCCGCTCATCCGTGCCATGAATACCCTTCAATTCCTTTGGCCCCAGCGTGACACCCAGAAAACGGTAACTGCTGTCCGTCAATGCATCAAAGTGTCGTGCATCCGTTGCCGCAATCACAATCCTGGGGGCAATACGCAGCGACGGATCTGTAATCACCTCGTGGATACTCCGCTCAAGCTGCTGGTAGCCAAAGCTGTCCGTCGGAGATACCCGGGATGGGTTACTGCCAAAGCCATAGTGCTCCAGCGTAATGCTGTCATCGTCAATGATCTCCCTGACCCTCCCTGTGACAGTCTCCACAGTTTCGCCTGGCAGAATTCTGAAATTCACCACAGCGCTGGGATTAAGCGGCAAAACATTATCCTTAACGCTGCCACTGAGCATGGTTGGCGCAGTCGTCGTGCGCATACCGGCCATCAGCGCCGGCACATCGGGTACCAGGTCATCAGCAAACGGTTCAAATAACCAGCGATTGGCAAACAGCATACGCTGGACAAAGGGAACTTCCGGCCCAAGCTGCTGAATGAAATCTGCCGTATATTGCAAATTGATGGGGAAAGGTTCCTCTTCCAGCCGGGACAGGGCTTTCGCCAACCGGCCAATCGCCGTTTCGGAAGGTGGCTGTGATGAGTGACCGCCGCCGCCTTTTGCTGTCAGCTTCAGAGACAGGTAGCCTTTTTCACCCGGCCCGATAACCGCCACCAGCCCTTCAATACCGGGCACAACACCTTTGGTGACGACACCGCCTTCGTCCAGAACATATTCAAAAAACAAACCCCGCTTTTGCAGCAGCGAGGCAATGGTCACGGCGCCTTTTTGCCCGCCTATTTCCTCGTCATGTCCAAAGGCGAGGAATACACTGCGCTCCGGTTGATAGCCTTCTGCCAGCAACTTTTCCGTCGCTTCCAGAATGCCCAGTACGCCGGATTTGTCATCCACCGTACCACGCCCCCAGATATAGCCATCCGCCACTTTTCCTTCAAAGGGTGGCCATGTCCATGAATCTTCCGTTCCGGGGATAACAGGCACCACATCCATATGCGACATCAGCAGAACAGGCTGAAGTTTGTCATCCTTTCCCTGCCATTCCATAAGCAGGCTGTAGTTATTGATCTGTTGAACCTTCAGCTGACTATAAACCCGGGGAAAGCTCTCACGCAGGAAGTGATTGAATGCGGCAAAAGCCCCGGCATCAAAAGCCTTACCCCCATGGGATATCGTCGGGAATTGAATCGCCTGCGACAACCGACTGACAACGGATGTCTCATCCAGTGCGACATCCACGGCTGGAATGTCGTCCTGTGACGTTTCGGAATCGGTATATAAAAAGGTTCTGACCACTATGACAGTGATCAGCAATGAAAACAGGACAGCCAAACCTGTAACGCTTTTTTTCATTATTATCATTCTCTGTCGTTATCATCCGTCTGCACTCTAACGGAAGAGCAACCATAATTTAAGCCGTTTTATGTAATACCCCGCACTCCCGCCTCTCGGATTATTCAACAGAGGAACCCGGCTTATGCGCTGCACCTTCCCAAGAGCGACACGCTCCCTACACCAACGTCTGTGCATTACAATAATGTCCCTTTTATTGCCTCTGTTGATGTTGGCTCCAGGGAACTCCCATGCATCAACTGCTGAACATTCAGACACAGCACCAGATACAGCTGGATGAAGTGGGGGCATTTTGGCTGGGTCGCCCAGAAGACCTCACCAAGGGGGTAAACTGAAATAGACCAAAAGACCTCCGCATCGGGACAGATCTATCTAACCGTTAGTCTCTGGCATGGCGTACTTCCGGCAGGCATAATCACACCCACTCCAATGATAAAGGCTGGCCGCCATTCACCTGGCCAGCGGATAACACATCGAAGCTGTATGGGAGAAACGCTTCATGATTGTTGCCATTATCGGTCTGCTCATTCTGGTGCTGGCCTGTCTGCCCCAATGGTGGGTCCGACGGACACTGCGACGTTATGGCGCCGAGCGAGCCGATATGCCCGGTACCGGTGGTGAACTGGCCGGGCATCTGACTGAACGATTTGGTCTGGACGTAACGGTCCAGCGTGGCGGCCCTCATGAAGATTATTATGATCCGGAAAAACGGCTTGTGTCGCTTTCACCCGATCACTACGACGGTCGATCGGTGACAGCAGTCGCCGTGGCCACCCACGAAGTCGGCCATGCACTGCAGCACCATCATCAGGATCCCCGTTTCATGAATCGCCAGAAACGTATCCGGACTGCTCAGCGGATTGAACGTTTCAGCACCATTGCCATCATGGCAACGCCACTGCTCCCCCTGTTAACGAAACTGCCTCACACCGCCCTGGTGACTGTACTGCTGGCTCTCGCCGGTATGCTGGCCGCTACTTGGGTGCAACTGATGACGCTGCCCGTTGAGCTGGATGCCAGCTTCAACCGGGCGTTGCCGATCCTTGAAGAAGGCTATCTCAGTCCGGACGATATGCCCGGCGCACGGCGTGTACTGCGTGCCGCGGCCTACACCTATGTGGCGGCAACCCTGGCCAGCCTGCTGAATGTAGGACGATGGATCGCCATACTGCGACGCTGACAACGCCACCACAGCAGACACCAGCATGATAACGGTGATAGCCGACGTATCAATCAAATGCGGACTCTGGTTACTGAAGAAATTTGCGCAGAAGACCCCAACACCGACCGCCGTCGTCAGACAAGCCAGCGTTATAACACTGGCCAGCACCGGGTAAACCTGACAAGGCTGCTACGTACAATGCCAATACCTTCCCCTGGTGTTAACAGGCTGGACCCACTCAGGTCTGTTTTTTTGCTTTATACGATTGAGCCCTGGACAAGGCGTCGAATATACCTTTGAGATAACGTCTAATTTTTGACGTCTCCAACACCCGATGGCGTTTCATCCTGCCCCATGCTTATTGAATGTTCTTGAGTGTTTACACAGCTACAGACAGGTATTGGCTTTCGGACCGTCGCATCTTTCTTTAGAAAAGGATCAATACAATCCTTTGGGCATTGTTTCGGTGCTTCAAGTGTTCCTTTTACTAATATGTGGCCATCTTTAGTGGATTGATGGCAATACGTGCAGATTTTGATGTTGCAGCATGTTGCCAACAATACACTGCACGTATTCTCGCCCTGGTCATTATCAACAACAACGAAATCTCCACAGCCGGGACAAATGGTATTCCAGTTGTAGAGAAAATCGCCCCACCAGTCTTTCCGGCTGTCCCAATAATCTTTTTGGTATTTATTGCATTTTTGACATACAAATTTTTTGATATTAGGTAATTTGTTATCCGGGTTTTTGATAGTTGATAGATTCTCATCGGTTATATTCAAGGATAACAGTCTGTCGAGGCGTTCTTCTACTGTGTTTTTCAACATGCCATGATTTATGTAACATGTGTGACGTGTGTTATCGCTGCAGACATGTTCATGTATGAGTTCTGTACATCCCATGGTTATCCAGTCGTTTACACAACCAGGACAAACCCCTTTAGCTTCATCAAATTCTTGATGCATTAATGATGTGAGCACTAATACATCGCCATCCATGCAGATCTGGCAATAACCTTTTTCTGCGCATAAATATTTGTAATATTCCAGTTCCCATGATTTTGTTAATTCCAAATGGTCAGTTGATGATATGGATCGCTTGTTAATGGGTTGATTTTGTTCAGTGTTGAGGCTGACTGAATCTGTCATTCTGGAATCGGTATGGGATAAATAAGAGTTTTGTAGTGTTTGTTGCGTTTTTTTTTCGTTGTGGAAGGAGGGATTACGAAATGTAGCTTGAATTAATGCTTTGCTTTCCATTTTACTATTTCTCTCATGCCAGGTTGTTAGTGTGGTAGTGTTATTGATATCAACAAAAAATGTGATGCTCTTAGAGTAAGAGCTTCTTATGAAGAAAAAGTTCATATGTGGATTTCTATTAATCGCTATGAATGTAATTTTTCGCATGGAAGGTTGGGGGGAAGAAGATAGCTTTTTTATACTTATGATTTATATGGACTTTCTATATTTTAGAAAGAGATTGCCTGATTAAGTAATCAGAAAAAATTAATCTCATGTTTAGTGCCGTAGTCATTCCGTACTCGCATCACTTCCTCTTCCTATAGAATCAAAGTCAACAGAGGCTGACAAATTGCCTTCAACATTAACCATCATCCGGTTCATTTGACGAGCACGAGCTATTGGGACAATCCGATTCATCATTAACCCGATCACCATCAATACGAGCACCATTTAAGGATGATGAAAGTCTATTCCCACTCCCCGACGATTTTGTTGTATCTGTTGATATGATATTATTTTGATCTGTCGGACTCCGCAGCTTCCGCCGCCTTCTCTGCCTCCTGACTTCAGAGCTACGATCATCAGATTCATCATCTGAGTCAGAATCTGGCCATCCTTTTATTTCTTCTTCCTTTCTTTTCATAGCTTCTCTTAATCTTTTTTTTGCACCTTTACCCATTGGTTTAGTTTTTGGTTCTTTCGGCGATTCGGGGGGAGGCGTATTTTGTTGTCGGCTTTGGCCAGATGCGTTAGCCCCACTGACTTTACGATTACATAAGCAACAACAAAATACCATTGAGCACAAAATTAAAAGGCATTCCCCTAAATAGTGACATGCTTCTACACACCATCTGGAAAAGCAGCATCGCTCATCATTACTCCCAGAATCATGAGAAGATTTTGTTTCTTGAGAAACTGCAGAATGGCCACTTACAGAATTCATTAGATAATAAGAAACCTCTGAAAATAATCAACAAAGAACAACCCTATAAATCAGACCCTTAAAAAGAGAAATGGTTTATATAAAAACGCAATTCATTAGATAGATTTATGCAAATAGCGATGCAATTACCCCATAAAAAGGGGTTAGCTCACTAACCCCATATATTTATTAAGAATAGAATGACTATATTCTAATGCTATCACTGGAATAAATAGCGCTATTGCTCACAGGTTTGAAACGAGCATAGAGGAAAAGACTACAAAACAGTGTCATCAACTCTGCAAACGGCACTGCCAGCCAGACACCGGCCTCCGGCAGCCATGACGGAAGCAGCATCAAGCCAGGCACGACAAAACCAAAGCCCCGCACAAGTGACAGCATCGTTGCAGTCATTGGGTGCTCAATGGCCTGGAACAATGACGCAATCAACAGGTTCACGGCCATGCAGGGGAATGCCAGAAAGTACAACGGCATGGCGAATCCTGCCAGCTCTGACAGCGCAGGATTGTCTGATACAAACAAGCCAACCAGCCAGTCTGACGCAAACGTCGCCAGCAACAGCGCAGAGGCACCGACGGCCACGGCCGTCTTGATTCCCAGCATCAAGGTTTGACGTACCCGCTCTGATGCATCAGCGCCATGATTAAAGCTGATAACAGGCTGACAGGCCTGGCCAATGCCCATCAGGACAAACAACACCAACACCGCAACGTTGATCACGATACTGTAGGCAGTGACATAAAGATCCCCACCTGTACGAATCAGGACCCAGTTGAACACCAACGTACTGACACCGACTGTCGACTCAATAAAAAACGTCGGCAATCCGGTGGTAATGATTTTCGATATAGAGTCAAAACGAAACTCCGGCATCTTCAAGCGCAGAACACCTTTCCCGCTAAAGAAGTGCAACAGCACACCACCGAAAAGTACCAGCTGGGAAATACCCGTTGCCAGTGCGGCACCCTGAACGCCCCAGTTGAAAACAAAGATGAAGACGTAGTCCAACACCAGGTTGGTTAACGCACTGGCCACCAGGGCAAACATCGCCAGCCGTGGATTGGTGTCATTACGAACAAAGCATGATATGACCCAGCCTAACGAGTAAACGACGAAAAACATCAACATGATGCCCAGGTAATCGCGGGTCATGTCGAACAATGCGCCACTGGCACCGGTTATTAACACCAGGTCATCCAGCCAATATAGCCCGACTGCAACCAATAGACTGCTGGCAATCAACGTCAACAGTATCGATTGCGAAAAGAGCGCCTGGCCTTCTTCATAGTCACCACGCCCGAACCGGATTGACATCAATGCAGAACCGCCGACACCAATCATCAGAGACAAGGCAAAAAACAGCGCGAAAAAAGGAATCGTCAAAGCGAGCGCTGCCAAAGCATCCGGCCCGACACCTCGACCGACCATGATCGTATCGACCATGACATACAGGGATTTCACCACCATGCCACTGACAGCCGGCAGCAGGTAGTGCACAAAACTTGAACCAACGGGGTCGGTTCTCAGGTTAATGGATGCCATCGTTGCTATTGAACCTCACGAAACGACGGGTGCCTGTTAACAGGCACCACGAAACGCATGGCATTATCCGGCACAGAAAATGAATCAGAAATGGATGCTTTGCCCATTTTATGGTGTTTTTAGAACATCTCAGGCAAATACCATCTTACGGAAACCCAGCGGTGAAACGCCGGTCTCCCGACGAAAAAAACGACAGAAATAGGCGACATCCTCAAAACCCAGCTCATAGGCAATGGTCTTGATTGTTTTTGGGGTAAAGGTCAGCTCCCTGCGCGCTTCAACAATCACACGTTCATGCAGCAACTGAGTCACCGTTTTACCCAGGTGCTGACGGGTGAGCTCATTGAGTCGCTTAGGCGTCAGACCAATCTGTTCAGCATAAAACGACGTATGTCGTTGCTGTCGGTAATGGGCTTCCAACAAATCGAACAGGTTCATGATGCGTGGATCAATGTAAACGGATTCTGGCGTGAAATCCGGCAGATAGCGCGTCAGGTAATGGAGAAATGCCGTCAGCAGTGACTCCAGCAGATCCCAGTCTGGCGTTTCACGATGGATTTCATCATCCATGATTTCACCCAGGTGATCGAGATGACGATATCCCGGTTGATCCAGCTCGATGCAGGCACGATCGATGCTGAACGTGGCAAACGCTTCCTGAAGCAACAGACGATTGCGGTAGCCTGATTCAATGAAGTCCGTCTGAAACGTCAGCACATACATCAGTTCCGGTGGCGTCACTATCTGATGCACCTGCCCCGGTGCAATCAGGTAAAGTGTGCGAGGTCTGAGAGGAAAAGCCGTGAAATCAATACTGTGCTCACCTTCACCCACTTCGGTCCAGACAACCTCGAAATAGTCATGCCGGTGCGGACGCCGCTGAAAGCGTTGCCGGTTCGATTCATCCACGCGAATGATCTGAAGGGGTTCTTCATCAGGAAGCTGGTAGTGCTCAATGTCGGTGCTGGCCATCATCGCCATGTATCATCCGGGAACAAACTCAGGCGTTGTGCACAGAGATGTGGCATTATGCGGCACGGGTTCGGTCTTGCCTATTCGCTGTGACCACCTCTCTTGAACCAGAAGATTTCAATAACAACGGACAGGAACGCATAATGACAACCGCTTACTGGTGTGTTCTGGCAGCCGCCATGATGCCATTCGTTTTCACCCTCATCTCCAAAAGCACGACACCGGGCTACAACAACCGTCGCCCACGGGATTTTTATGTCGGCCTGGAAGGTCTCAGCGCACGGGCCAACTGGGCACAACAGAACTGCTTTGAAGCACTCCCTATCTTTGCCGCAGCGGTGATCATTGCCCATCAGGCCGGCGTTGCAAGCCAGGCCTCCATCGACATGCTGGCACTGGCCTTTATCGGCCTGCGTGTCTTATACGGCATCTTTTACCTGGTGGATAAACACATGCTGCGTTCGCTGTCCTGGTTCGCGGCTTATGGCTGTGTCATTGCCCTGTTTGTTATCTCTGCCTGAACATCCAGACAGGTATTTCAACTGACACTCTGCACAATTTGATGACAAAACATGCACCTTTATGTGACACATTGTTGAATTTTTTCTACAACTGATTAACACTAGCGCTTCGTTATGTACGTATGCGCCTGACCTCGGGGAGGCATGCTGTTTGCATGTGGGTCAGCGCTTCTAAGCATAACTACCAACAAAAACAACATACCTTGGAGTGGGTACACCATAATGAAAATGCTGAAAAAGAGCGCATTAAGCGTTGCTGTCGCTGCAGCACTGGGGGCTACTGCTGCACAGGCTGATAACAGCTTTGTAGACGACAGCTCGCTGAGCGTTACCTATAAGAACTACTACTGGGAGTCTGACCAAGCAGATTCAAATGCTCGTGAAGACTGGGTGCACGCACTGGTAGCAGACTATCAGTCCGGCTATTACGCTGACATTATTGGTTTCGATATCCAGGCAGGCTTTGCCAATGATATCAATACCAAAACAGAAAACCTTGCTTGGGGTCCCAGCAACCTGCCCACCGGCGAGAGTGGTAAAACCAATGATATCGCCGGTTTCCAGCAGGCTTTCCTGAAAGCAAAATTCGGTGATGATGATCTGAACCTGCACGCTACCTATGGTGTAAAGAAGCGTGGCCTTGAAACATACGGTGATAGTGGTTCACGTATCCTGAACTCATCCACTTACGGTGCAGATCTTGCCGCCAGCGTTTATGGTGTGGATTTGTATGCAACCCGCATCACTGCAGCCAGTGCACGTAACGCATCTACCTTCAAGGATGATCTGGAAAATGCTGCAAATGAAGATATAGACAACATCACTATTCTGGGTGCAGCTTATGATATCAATGGTCTTGGTCTGGTCGTAGAACAGGCTAAATCCAAGGACTACCTGAAGAAATCATTTGCCAAGGTTTCCTACAGCCTCGACCTTGCCGATAACATGTCTCTGGATCTGGATGCTCGCTACGGAAAGGTTAAAGAAGATGGTGACCTGTATGTTTATAATGCAGGCACTAGCAGCAGCCCAAACTGGGTTCACGATGAAGGCTATAAATCTGCATACACCAACTTCAATGCCACACTCAACCTTGGTAATGCTTACGTCGGCCTGAGCTACAACAAGACCAAAGATGGTGACTATGACAACACCCTCTTTGACGGTGACCACGGCACCTATAACTCCTCACTGGATCAATGGGAAGGCTATAACCTGGAAGACACCAAGGCCTACATGCTCAGTGCTGGCTATGACTTCAGTGATCACCTGCCAGGTCTGAGCGTTGATGTGTGGTACGCCAACGGCGAAGATGCCAAAGACATTGACAACTTCAAGCAGAAAGAAATTGGCACCTACGTCAACTATGACTTCTCCGGCAATCTGGAAGGTCTGTCACTGGCCTGGTATCACGTTGGTTACCGCACCAGCGGTCAGGCAACCGGAGATCGTAGTTCCCTGCCAGGCGTTATGTATGATGCTGATGTAAACCGTGTCTACCTGACCTACACCTACGAAGTCTTCTAAGCACTTATTTGCTTACCGACTTCAACAACGCCACCTTCGGGTGGCGTTTCTGTTTGTATAGCGAAATTACGGTTAAGGCAGTAACCCGCCACGAAAGGATACGTTACACTGGTCGTCCGCGACATCAGGGTAATGAACGTGCAAGCAGAAAGTTACCAAACGATTTATGGACGCGCCTGCGAGCGCAAAGGTGGCGAACAGGCGCTTGAAGGTCTGTTATCCAAACCGCTTACTCATAAAGCGCTGGCACAGCTTGGCGATGATCGCTACCTGGCAGAATTCACCCGAAAGGTTTTCCAATCCGGGTTTGTCTGGCGTGTTGTGGATAACAAATGGTCCTCCTTCGAAGAGTTGTTCTGGCATTTCGATATCGAAAAGCTGCTGATGATGCCGGACGAGATGCTGGAGCGGAAAGCCGCTGACCCGCGCATCATCCGGCACTTGAAAAAAGTCTGGAGCATTCGCGACAACGCCCTGATGATCAGCGATGTGCAGCGCGAACACGGCAGCTTTGCCACGTTTATTGCTGACTGGCCAACCGATAACATCATCGGATTATGGCAATACCTGAAAAAGTACGGTTCAAGACTGGGCGGCAACACCGGCCCATACGCCCTGCGAGCACTGGGAAAGGACACCTTTCTTCTCAGTCGTGATGTGGAAGGCTACCTGCGCGCGCACAAAGTTATTGATGGCAGCACCAGCACAAAACGCTCCCGGCAACAAATCCAGGCATTCTTTAACAGGCTTCAAGAGGAAAGTGGCCGGTCATTGTCTGAACTCAGTCGTCTGGTTGCCTTAAGCGTCGGCGACAACCACATACAAGCCGCCCAAACCAAAGAGCTGGTACACCCATAAGGAATCCGCGATGACCAACCTGCTGACAATCCTGCTGATTCTCTTCGCCGTTCTGGGCGTACTGGTCATGGTACTGGAGAAGTATGCCAGGCCCGTATCAGCAGAAGCGCAAAGCAGGATGTCCAGCATTATCATTGTGCTGGTTTTCATCCTGCTTGTCGGGCGACTGTTAATGGAACTGTTTCAAGGCTGATTCCCTGAAAGCCATCGCAATTCAAGCCACTTGTTCAAAAGCGGCAATATCGTCCGGCTTCATGACCGTCAGAGGTTTTCGTTCAATCAATGACTGTTGAAACATGGCTTCTGCCAACGCACCGATACGTGTCGGACGATACCGGCGAATAGCAGGCAATGGAATGCAGGCAACCAGGGACAGGGCATAAAATCCGACTTTTTCTGCCGGCCGGAATTCATTCCGCTCACCATGCAACAGGGAAGGTTGATATATCACCAGAGAATCCAGCCCCATGGTTTTCAGGGTGTCTTCCACCTCCCCTTTCACCCGCATATAGAATGCATGGGATCTGGCATTCGCGCCATAAGCGCTGATCAGGTGCAGGCGAGGTTGAGGATTGGCAGACATCCACTGTGCGAGGGCAATCACATAATCATGATCGACTTTACGAAAGGCTTGCTTTGAACCTGCCTTCCGAATGGTCGTGCCAAGGCAACAGAAAACTTCATCAATGTGTGGAAGTCCCGAAAGCTGGCTCAATTCATCGGGTGTGACCTGGTATTCAGAGACTTTGGGGTGTGTTGCCCATTGGGTAGGGCGATAATGAACAATAACAATCTGTGAAAAGTGATCTGATGCCAATAAACGCTGCATCAACTGCGAGCCTGTTGCGCCGGTAGAACCTACAACTAACGCGATACGTGGGTTCAGTGTTGTCGTCATGGTCACGTTTTCTTTCACCGCATATAAACCGGAAGTGCATTTATAGTATTAGAGTCAATGCCAACATTATATATTTATGTGCATTTACAATGCATTCTATTGTGTCGTGATATTAGAGGTCAGTGACATCAACATCTTTTTCAGTTGCCAGTTCCCGAATCGCTTTTCTATAAGCGGCAACACTGTAAGGAAGATGTGATTTACGTGGATCCATACCTAAATATTTAACAATAAGTATACAATCCCCATTTGATTTATCCACCAGATAAGGATTCCCCATAACATTGGCTTCTTGATGAAATATTGTGTAAGTTTCCTTTATTCTTTCTTCAGAAAAATCAAGCTTGGCCATCGCGGTTTTCAATATAGAACTGTATACATCGTTCTCAATATCTCGCTGACTTCTTCCCTGTGCATCTTGGGCTAGAATAACAGTCTTCGCCTCATCTTTGGCATATTTATAAAGTTTCTCCTTTACACTATTTATTATCCTACTCACTTTTTCATTATTCATAGCGAGACCTCTAAAAAAGCCAACTTTAGAGTAATCGAAAAAGGCCCGATAATAGGCTCCAACAAGAGATAAAAATTTATTTGACTGCTCTTCAGTTTCTATTAATGCATCAAAAAATTCCTCACCATCTACTACTTCTACATTGGTATTACCTGAGTTATTCACCGCTGAAGGTTCGGCACCTTCCTCAACAGCCTCATTAAATTCGTCCGGACTGTCATCGTTACCAGCGCCACAACAGAAACACCGATATAAACATGACTTAACTTTCTCCCACAACATCACAATAGCGGTGTGGACTACCATGCAAAATGCCCTGAATTTTTCACAGCACGTCATTTCTGGATTATGATCTTCCGGTTCTACGGATTCTTCTGGTGTTGTGTATGCACTGGAAAGCTGTTGAAGTTCAGAAACTTGAATATCGTTACCCTGATCAACCTGTTCCGTTGTACCTGTATTGGTCTCAGATAGATCCTGATTCACAGCTGCATGCTCAGGATCAGGCATACTTTCTGTTGCTGCCAAGCCTTCACCCTCATTATCACACTGTGCATTAATTTCAGGGATTGATACTGGCTGTGCGCTTTCCCCATACCACCAGGTGTTGAATGCCTGCCTTGAATGGGTGATCCATGCCTTTAAATGGGTGGGGGAAGTTTCATTACAGCTGCGACTGCTGACAGACACGGGTACAGCAACATTACTATCGCCCCCGGCTGTATCAGTCAATCCCTGATGTGCTTCGACAGCCACAACCGACACAGTACCACCAGGGGTTACTGCGGTTGTTAGACCATTGTTGGGTTCGCTGCCATTTGATAGTGGTGTGGATGCTCTTTGACCATCCATAGCAGAGCTAAACATTGATAAAACCTTGTGTTACCTAACAGAGTCAGTATGGAATGCTGACAAGATGGAAGCACTAACATCCGTGTCAAGAATAAGTAACTACTAACCCCCCTGCATTATGTTTCTTTCAGCTAAGACCCTGTTGATAGCAGTTTTATAGGCACTGGTTTTATAAATCAATTCTCGTTTCCGAATTCCCCAAAAACAAATAACAATTTCACAGTATCCGTTATCCTTATCAACCAGTCGCGTCTTACCTTCCCTGTTTTCATAACAAAATTTTTGGATGCCTTGTAATTTTTCCTCATCCATTTTCAATCGGGTCACAACGTGATAAAGGATTTCTGAATACACATCATTTTCAACCTCCAGAATTGGAGTCGGTTGGCGGCCTTGCTCTATATCTTCCGTTACCCATCTGGCAGCTTCATCTATCACATAATCCTGCAATGTATTTTTAATCGTCAAGAGTGTTTTGCCAATTTTTCTTATATTCAAAAGAAGCCCTCGCTTAAACCCATATTTCACACAAGGATGAAAGGCATTCGCCAGTGTTTTTATCAATAATTCTTTTCTTGGATCATCACCCTGTTCACTCGCATTTAATTGATTCAGGCGTTTTGCCTCAGACCTTACTAATTCAACGCTCCGTTCAAGCTCAAGCAACTCCTTGTCATCTTTTGACGTTATACAGCAACAAAAACATCGAAACAGACAATAAAAAACCGTCTGACAAATAAAAGCAAAGATCACACATAAATTATCACACCAAATGCTACATCGCTCACAGCACGCATTAGATTCTTCTTTCGATAACAGGCTACATTCAGACAAGTCATTCAATCGATTATCTGTCGTCATTTGCAACTCCATTAATTCTTCACGTTGACTGACCTCCTCTTCATTCCGCCTCAAAGATTGTTCAACACTCGAATCATGTTTTTTTTTAAGAAGGATACGATTAAATTTCTCTTCAGCCTTATTTTTAATATCATTTGTGGCAGTATGAACCGCTGTTAACAGCTGATTTTTTATTCGTGTTCCAGGTTTCTCATTGCGAACGTGTCTTGTTTGTATGGGAATATCTGGCGTATTGCACCCCGTTTCTGTAGTAGATAAGCCAGTAGTTGCAGGTTGTTTTTCGTTATCAACAGGATATGAGTGGTTTTGAGCGTCTACTTTCTCGTTTCGCTCTGCATGGGAAGACTGTTGAGTTCCTCTACTTGAGCAGGTAGATGGTACAATCGTCTGGAGCATCCGCTATATAAACCCTTCATTTGCGTTAAACCTGGGACAGTAACCTCATACAAAACACCTGGAACCACGCCGCTAAAATCCCCATTCAACCTTTTGCTTAGAGAACGGCAATCCTCTTTCCTCGACGATAGTAGCCACTGCCTTTTCCATAACTTCAGCTCTACAAGGTAAATGGATTTGTTTCACGACTCCGAACCAACTATGAAACTCAAGCATGGATTTATCCCCAGCCTCTTTGAAGACTATCCCATCTTCCTTTTTATCTTTTCCCAGACGAAACAGGTTGTATGTTTCGATGACCCGTTCATCATCCATATTCAGCCCCCTTAATACAACCGTAAGAAAATCCGTGAGCACGTCATCTTTGATCGCGTCAAGCGACCTGTTGTCTTTAGCCTGTTTCTTTTGACTTACGATATCGAGATACTCATTTAATTCTTCGCTTAATTCTGCCGACCCCATAATTTTCTGAACCTGATCACGTTCAGGTTGAAGTCCTTTTTTAAAGCCTTTCTCAGCGTAGGACTTAAATGTGTGTACAAAGGTATTCAGCAGTGATTCTGCCAGGTCACGAGCACGCAGGGTGTCTTTATGCCGATTGATAGCCGCTTGTTCTTTAATCCTTTCACACTTTGTCCGATGAGTTGAATCAGTATTATTGCGGCTGTCATGCACTAACGTTGAGGTCTGAATATCCCCCTCAGAGAGCACGCCTGCTGTATTCACACACGCTGAATCGGCATCCGGATGCTCATCCCCATTTTCCTCATTATCACTCTCCGATATACCGAGAACATGCATTAACTGAGGATTCACTTGATACAGGTGTGGCTTTGCAGCCAACAATGAAAATCCTTTTTTATTGGCTAAGGTTTCACAGAACAAACCCTGCATAAACTTCCATGAAACCTTAATAAACAGGCCCACCTTATCGAAAATCGATACCACCCAGCACATTGACTCCAACGATGTTACGGGGCTGGCCATTCGCCTGTTTTTCAGATCAACCCTGAATGTTAGCTGTGCAGGTTCATGGACAGTCGACGATTTCTGCCGTGATGTTGCTGTGGATAACGGGTCTTGAGCTTTTACGGGATCTCTGCCTGCGGATTCAGCACCAGACTCATCATCATTTTGAACAGGCTGCGCAGTATGATGACCATTCGCGATACCTGGCAGTGAGTAATAATGACTGTCCCCACTGACAATGGAGGGAGCCACGGCTTCATCAGCATCGTCTGCCTGATCATTCTCATGAGTCTGTGGAATAGGCTGTGTCTGCGTATTATCGCCTTCCTGACCCAGCCAGTGTCTGATGCGCCCGGGCACCAGGTAACTGACGCCATGCCACCATCCTCTCCCAGCCTTCTGGTCACTGCCCCGGGTCTCAGGAGCACCAGGGGCTGCCCCCTGTGCGGCTGTTGAAGAACATCCCCGCTCATCGACAGGTACCGACGCAGCCCTGCTACCACAGGAATCCGCAAAATGCGGCGTCACATCAGCACCGGTTTCCGGGTCCGCTGAATCAACAGATGACCTTGCCGTTACAAAGGAAACAGTGGAACAAATAGAGTCAGCAGCCATGACATAACAACCTGATTGCACTTAAATTTATCCGGTTATTATGATTATCCCGTGTCAGCTTTCACTAACATCCCTGTCGTCAGGGCTAACATTCACCCAACAAATCAATAATTATTCATACACAAAGATGCCGGGCTTCAGATCAGGCTCACTGGCACCCAGCCTGCGTCGTTATCGCGCTTTGTCCAGGGCACACCGTAATCCTTCGCCGACCGCCTGCAGCGAACAGTCAATCCGGATTTCATGGCCCAAAACCGTCTTCTCAACCTTGCGGCTCATATCCTTGTTTTTATCCTCCGTCGCACCGAGGAACAGCTTCCGGATCGCCAGGATGCTCTTTCGATCCATGGATTTGGCCAGGATGGCCTGTGAAACCAGGTGCGCTGCCGCCGAATCCCGCTCGCTTTCAGCAAACTGCGCCAGCCAGTCCGCCAGTGGCTTCTGGCAGGCATTCATATCCTTCATCAGGCCAGGCCCATAGCGCAGCATATTGATCGGTCCACGGACAGCTTTCGGAATCAGTGCAAATACATTGCCCAGCTCATCAAGCAGGTCCGTGGGAATATCCCGGTAAATATCGTCCGTGCCATAGTCTGTCATGCGAAGGGAGTTATCCGTTTTTTAAATGAATCGTCACCGGCAAACAGGATAATGCCATCCCCCTGTGACAACAAGGCGCTACACCGGCGCATTCTCACAAGGCGCCATCCGGGCATGGACATGCTCAATAATGCGTTCCCGTAACCAGACATGGGCACTGTCATTGTCATACCGCTCATGCCAGACCAGCAGGTACGTGACCGGTTCCAGGGAAAAAGGCAGGGGACGACGAACCACCCCATGATGCTTCAGGGCTTCACGGGAGAACAGATCCAGTGCAGTAAAGACCAGATCACTGTGCTCACAAATGCTCAATGCGGCATAAAAGTCTGGCACCCGTACCGTGATATTACGGCGCAGGCTCATCTGGTCCAGACGATAATCAAGTAGCCAGTAGTCCCTTCCCTCGCAATACACCTGTACATGGGATTGCTTCAGATAAGTGTCCAGATCCCATTCAGGTTCAGACAAGACCGGGTGTCCCTTGCGCACCAGGCAGACATTTCGGTCTTCCGCCAGCTCGCGATAACGCAGAGACCGCGGTAAGCCCGACATGCCATAGGTCGGGTTGTCTGTCACTTCCCTGGCAATCACCGCCAGTTCAATCCGTCCCTGCTGGAGTTGGTTAATGGAGTCCGGCTGCCAGTCATAACAATTCATTGTCACCCCGGGCGCCAGCGTCTGGATGCGGCCAAACAGACCGGCCAGCAACACCGGGTAGGCGCTGCCAATGCACGCCAGCATGAAGTGCCGCTGGGAGTGTTCCGGTGAAAAGGTTTCCGGTTCAACGGCCGTCATCAGCTGCCGCAGCGCCAGCCTGACACCACCTTCCAATTGAATGGCCCGTGGCGTCGGCTCCAAACCGTGGGGGACGCGAACAAACAACGGATCATCGAACAACTCCCGCAGCCGGCCCAGCAGCTTGCTGATTGCCGACTGGCTCAGATGCAGGCGCAATGCCGCCCGGCTGGCGCTGCGTTCTTCCAGCAGCGCAATGAAGCCAACCAGTAATTTCAAATCAAGGCGAAACAGACGATCCAGGGACATGACAACTATTCCAAAATGGAAAACACGACGACAGGTAATTTCATTAGGATTCATATCATAGCGATCGTATCATTCCCGGCAATAAAAGACGTTCGCCTTATATTTCCTGGAGACTTCCTTGCCACAACGCAGTTTAATGGGCGTGCTGATTCTGCTCGTGCTGTTCAGCCCGCTGGGGGTGGATATTTACCTGCCTTCTTTCAACACCATCATTGAGTCTTTCAATACCACCGCTGACAAGGTTCAGTATACGCTCAGCCTGTTCATCCTGAGCATGGGTATTGGCCAGCTGGCCGCAGGCCCCCTGACCGATCGTTTTGGACGACGTCCTGTAGCCATCGCCGGCATCGTGATGTACATGATCAGCTCCCTGCTGATTATTCTCTGCCAGACGATCGACCAGCTGATCATCCTTCGCATGCTGCAGGGCGCCAGCGCCTGTTGTACGACCACCGTTGCGTTTGCCGTGGTACGCGACAGACTGCCTCCCCGTGAAGCAGCGCAGGCCTACAGCTACCTGAATGGCGCCCTCAATATCGCACCGGCGCTCGCCCCCAGCCTGGGTGGCGCACTGGCGGCTGCTTTCAGCTGGCAGGCGAATTTTGTGTTCCTGGCGCTTTTTGCGCTCGCCAGTCTGGCCCTGGTCACGATGAAACTGCCGGAAACCCGGCCGGATCAAACCAGTCAGCGTCCGTTCCGGTTAATGGCCAGTTATCGTGAACTGCTGGGACACCGTGCCTTCGTGCTGAACAGCCTCTGCTGCATGGGCGCCATGGCGGTGATTCTCAGCTATGTTTCGTTTGCCCCGCAGATCCTGATCAGCGCCATGGGCATTTCTACGACAACGTTCGCCCTGCTGTTCGGCGCCAACGCCCTGGTGATTATGGCGGGCAGCTTTGCCGCCGGACGCAGTATGTTCCTGCTGGGAGAATCCGGCTGCATGATCATCGGCAGCATGATGATGCTGACCGGCGCGACGTTAATGGCAGGGGGATACTGGCTGCATATTCACACCGCCTGGTCATTCATGGTACCGGTGATGATTGCCTGTTGCGGGTTCGCCTGGCTGCTGGGCGCCGCCACCAGCCGTGCGCTGGCTGATTTCCCCCATATCGCCGGCACAGCCTCAGCCCTGCTGGTCTGTATCCAGATGCTGGGGGCGGCGCTGATCAGCATTCTGGCCCAGGCCACGCCAATCGGACACCGGCTGATGCTTGCCATCCTGATGCTGGCGATGGCCGTCTTCGCCTGCCTGGTCACGGTCATGAGCAAAGAGTCAAAAAGCAGCACTGGCCATGTAGAACCCGTCACAGGTTAATCCCCCCTCAACCGCCATGGCCGCTATCTTTCAGCGGCCATGGCCACCCGTGAAAATCCATCGCTCTTCGACGACAAAATACGCATTGACTTCATCCACACCTTGCCCTTAGATTGCCAGTGTCTTATTGATACGAGCATTACCTGAGTGAACATCACGCTCAATCACGATTCACTGAAATACCGCACCGCAGGCCAACACCTGCCTGTTCGTATGTCGTGTCTGCCCCAGAACCCCATGGATAAGCAGTACGACACCATTATCAGGATCAGAAACCGCAGATAGCCTTAACCACAACCCAAACTGACCGCAGTCTTCGACTGTAACGCAACACGCGTCGTTGGGGAGTAGTCGCCCGCCTCAAGTGGGACCGTTGTCGTCAACACGGAGCAATCCCGGCAACGGTTGAGCCTCACAAGCTTTGACGAGACCAGCACCACACTAGCCATAGTGCGCGATTTCGTGCGCGCCAGATTTTGACGGAGCTATACCGTGCTGAACCATTCCTGGCCGATTATCGGCTTTAACGTGTTTGTCCTGGCCATGCTGGCCGTTGACCTGTACCTCCACCGTGACAACAAGGAAGTCTCCCTGCGTCATGCGCTGGGATGGAGTGCCGTCTGGGTCGCCCTGGCCGTCGCCTTCAACCTGATTATTTTCTTTTTCTGGGGAACGCTGGAACCGGGAAGTACACTGTCCAACCATGAAGCTGCACTGGCGTTTGCCACCGGCTACCTGATTGAGAAGTCCCTGAGCATCGACAACCTGTTTGTCTTCGCCATGATCTTCAGCGCCTTTGCCGTACCGCGCGCCTTCCAGCACAAGGTATTGTTCTACGGTGTCGTCGGTGCGCTGGTGATGCGGGGCATCATGATCCTGGCCGGTAGCGCCCTGATCGCCCGTTACCACTGGGTGCTGTACGTCTTCGGTGTCCTGTTGATCTTTACCGGCATCAAGATGGCCATGCACAAAAACGACGAAAACAACGACATCAGCAACAGCCGCTGGCTGAAGGCCCTGTCACGTCGTCTACCGATGACCGATGGTTTCCGTGGCGCCGCGTTCTGGGTACGGGAACATGGCCGCTGGATGGCAACACCGCTGCTACTGGTGGTCCTGGTCGTGGAACTCAGCGACCTGATGTTTGCCATTGACTCGATTCCGGCCATCTTCGCGGTAACCACCGATCCGTTCCTGGTCTACACCGCCAACGTGATGGCAATACTGGGTCTGCGTTCGCTGTTCTTCGTACTGGAAAGCCTGATGGATCGTTTCCATTACCTGAACTATGGCCTTGCGGTCATGCTGAGCTTTGTGGGTGTGAAGATGCTGCTGCTGGATACCGCGTGGGCGATTCCGACACCGGTATCCCTGCTGGTCATCGCCTCGGTATTGGGTGCTTCCATCAGTTTTTCGCTGCTCCGGAAACCAGCGGTTGTTCCGGCCATGACGCTGCCTCCGGTAAACGTCTCCATGCCTAAATAATCGCCGAGCGAATCACCAGCCCGATCCACAACCGCCAGCCACTTATGCTGGCGGTTGTTTCTCTTCCATCATCGCGGCGACCCGGCACTCCTTCCAGAGAATCTGCAGGGCTGTCCGGCGGCGCATTGTAAGTCGTCTTACCTGAACCATTCGTAACACGACAACAGGGCAGTTGCAGTTATTGCAGGAAAGGGCATGCTTAGGGCTTTGCCTCATGCCGGAAGTCTTTTATGTCTGACGCCCGATTCGTCCATGGCGGGCTTATGCGCCATATCGTTGTCATGTCGTCTACCAGTGCAATCGGGCTGATGGCCCTGTTCCTGGTCGACCTGCTGGATATGTACTTTATCAGCCTGCTGGGGCATGCCGAGCTGGCGGCAGCTGTCGGGTTTGCCGGCTCACTGGTATTTTTCAATACCTCGGTATCTATTGGCGCCTCGATTGCCATGGGTGCCCTGGTATCCCGTTCACTGGGTGCAAAGGATATGGCTGGCGCCCGTCGTTTTGGTGCCAGCGCCATGTTGTTTTCCCTGATCATCGGATCGCTGATCTCAATGCTCATGGTGTCCAATGTGGAGGCTCTGCTGGCCTTGGTAGGCGCCAAAGGGCTGGTCGCCGATAAAGCTGCCGATTACCTGTGTATCCTGATGCCCAGTGCCCCTGTTCTGGCCATGGCTATGGCTGCCAACGCAGCACTGCGCGCCATCGGTGACGCCAAACGCGCCATGCTGGCCACACTTGCCGGTGGTATCGTCAATGCCATCCTGGATCCCCTGTTTATATTTGGCCTTAATATGGGCATTGAAGGCGCAGCGGTCGCCTCAGTGGTGGCGCGTATCAGCATTTTTGTGATTGCGGCCTATGGCATGATTTACCACCACGGTTTGATGGCACGACCGCGTTGGCAGGATTTCCAGTGCAATCTGAAACCTATCGCCGTTATTGCCCTGCCCGCGATTCTTGCCAATATCGCCACGCCGTTCGGCAATGCCTTTGTCACCCGGTTTATCGCCGACTTTGGGACTGACTATGTGGCCGGTTTTGCGGTCATCGGTCGTATTATTCCTGTGGCATTCTGTCTGCTGTTTGCCATCTCCGGCGCTGTTGGCCCGATCATTGGTCAGAACTTCGGTGCCCAGCGTTTCGACCGGGTACACCGAACCCTGTTCGACGCCCTTACGTTTGCCGCCCTCTACAGCCTGGTTGTGTCCCTGATTCTCTGGCTGCTGCGCGACCCTCTTATCTATGTGTTTGGTTTACGTGGTGATTCCGCAGAACTGTTTGCCCTGTTCTGTCCCTGGATCGCCATGAGTTTTGCGTTTAATGGTGCGCTATTTATTGCCAATGCGTCGTTTAATAACCTGAATCGTAGTTATTGGGCGACATTATTGAATGCAGGGAAAGCGACCATTGGCACCATTCCGTTTGTGATCTTTGGTGGAAACACCTTCGGTGCCGAAGGTGTTTTGATCGGCCAGGCGGTTGGCAGCATTTTGTTTGGTATTGCGGGCTTCCTGTTGGCCGCCAGACGGGTGCATCAGCTGAAAGTCTGCCACGAACGGAAAGAGGAAGAAGCGGTGATCGAACCGGCCATGCCACTGACACCGTTCTGTTCATCCCGGGCTTACATGATGGAAGATGCCCAGCTTGAGGCAGAGGCTGCGGAAGATACTGACGCAAAGCAACTTTGAAGAAATAATATCAAAACTATACTACCGCAAACGTCTATTTAACCAATGAGGTTTGCGAATGAACGCGGATATTGTTAATCAGGCCAGTGACTGGGTCGCCCGCAACGACGCGATAATACTGCAGTACATTATTAACCTGGCGGCTGCGCTGCTGATTCTTCTGGTGGGTTATATCGCTGCCAAAATGATCAGCAGCACCATGGTTCGTGTCATGGAAAAGCGCCGGGTGGATGTCACCATTACCCGTTTCTGCGGCAATATCACCCATTACGCCATCCTGACCTTTGTGGGTATTGCCGCACTGGGTCGTATTGGTGTTCAGACTGCGTCTTTCGTCGCCATCATCGGTGCCGCCGGCCTCGCCATTGGCCTGGCGCTGCAGGGTTCCCTGTCCAACTTTGCTTCCGGCGTCCTGCTGATCCTGTTCCGCCCACTCAAGACCGGCGAATACGTGGAAGCAGCGGGCACTTCCGGTACCGTGGAATCCGTCCAGATCTTCACCACCGTGCTGATGACACCGGATAACAAAATGGTGGTTATCCCCAATGCCAATATTCTCAATGGCAACATCATCAACTATTCCCGTACCGGCACCCGCCGGGTCGATCTCGTCATTGGTGTCAGCTATAAGGCCGATCTCGCGCAAACCCGGACTGTGCTGCAAAGCGTTCTGGAAAAAGAGAGTCGTCTACTGAAAGAGCCTGCAGCCACCATTGGCGTCAGCGCACTGGCAGACTCTTCTGTGAATTTCGTTGTACGTCCCTGGGTTAAAACTGAAGACTACTGGGATGTCTACTTTGACCTGCACGAGAACATCAAGATTGCCCTGGATGAAGCCGGTATAGAAATTCCTTTCCCGCAGATGGATGTTCATCTGGAGAAAGTAGCGTAAAAACGCTAAGAAATATTCCCCTTTGCGATAGCAAGGGGGAATGACTGACACAGACAAGTATTTATCAAACAGAATAATTACAGATCTAATTATTACGAAACAGCATTTGTTATAGTAAAAACGCATTACCCCTCTCTTATCTAAAGAGAAAATAATCGATTTCCACAGTTAGCATTCAATTTTATTTAATCTCGACAATAGACACAGAAAAATTGAAATATCATAAATACTATATACAGAAATAAGATCTCTGCCTGATAAACAAACAATCTTATAATAAGAAACCTCAAATAAAAAAACTGTAGATCAGCAGGATATGACAACATACAAAATGAGGGTTACCCATGGATTTTCGCTCAACACAACCATTAAAGCCGGTGCTTAATGAAACCGAACGCAGTGAATTTAAATACCATGAAAATGAGGTCATAACCTCTAAGGGAAAATGGAAAGCCGCTGAAGGCAAGGATCGTGAAATCAGCACATCAGAAGAGACGCATACCATCAAACCAAGCCACAGGGAACAAATCCAGGCCACTAAAAGAACATTGCGCCAGCGTTTTGCAATAGCGGTAAGAGATGTTGCCTCACCAGGAAAGCCTGATGAGCTTGCAAAAAGTCTTGATGAGCAAGCAACATTAAGCAGCAATGGCACATTCACGTTTGAAAAGGGCAAAAATCCAATTCATGAATTACTGATTGCCCCCTGCAAGCAGCTTGATGAAAAATTACAGAATTCCATTAATGAATTAAAAGAATTCAAAAGCAAGCACATTGTCCTCAAGGATGATCAACTCGTCGATGACATAACATTCAACGACGACATTCAAAGAGATCTGCACTTTAAGGTTCTCGAAGCGACCATTTCGCGTGTTACCAATATCAAAAGCCTGAAATTGATTCAGGATGAAATGGGCAGCCGTTCAATGGCGCATCGGCTGAGTAAAACGCATCGTACTGCACTCAACAAGGCTTTACGGTCAAGAATGGCAGAGTTGTACCAACCAACCCTTGATGCACTGAAACAGCAACAGAAACTTATCTCGGGAAACAACCAGGAACGAATCGAAGGCTATCAGCAGTTGATGGCTTCCATCCACGATGTCACTGTCGCAGTCAAGGCAATCAACGGCAAGCTGCTCAACCAGAAAAACCTGTCCACTAAACGGGAAGACCGAAGCCAGTTGCGGCATATGATGGAAGATGCCATGCAACAGGTTCTTCACAATGTCGACACGATGAAAGACTGTACGGTTGAGCAAAATCAGCAGTGGCTTCTCCATGCTAACTGGTTAACGAACCACCTGCTTCGTCCTGTCGTAAACCTGACCTCCAAACGTCCCACGCAACGAATGAAATCAGTCAGGGCTGGCCTTAAAAGCGGTTTCGATGTACTTGAAAAGAAGGCAACGGTTGTCAGGCGATGCCATCACATCTGTGAATACATTCTTGAGCGCATGAGCACTGCCGCAGAACAGCTTGATTCTCTTCAGGCAATACATAAAAAACTCGATTCTTTAACAGCCAGTAACAAAAGAGAAAGAAAGAAACAGGATAAAGAGGCAGAAAGACTGAGCCAAAAAAGACAAGAGTCCATCAAGCTAGTACATGAATTACTCCTATCGCTTGAAAAATCCCCTGATCAAAAACAAAGCGCTTTGATCAAGGAGATGCAACGACTGGATATCACTTCAATGCCTTCTGACAAGATTCGAGAACTCGTACAGAACTTTACCCAGTCACTCAACACATTGAAGGCTGGCCATTTGTCACATCATATGACGTTTGACAGCTTAAAGTCTGAACTAATAGGCAGCGTACCTCCTCCTCAGCCTTCCAGGGAAAGGAGGCCCGTGCTCCCTCCACCACCAGTTGCTGCTGCAATTAACAGTGACACCACTACACCTTCAACTCACAAAGAGAGCCGTGCTGCATCGACTGATTTGATAACTACGGATGAAATAAGCGCGGTGAATAATACCTCCACATCTAATCCAGCTTCGAATTCAGAATTACAACTACGACAGAACCTCTTTCAGTCCGTACGGGAATTTCACAAACAGAAAAAGCAAAAAAACGTCAATGAACATGTTTCAGGAGAGACCTCAAAGCCAAAATCCAGGAAAAAAGGCAATACTAGCGCCAAAGGTCCTACTGATCAGCCTGAGAATATGATAGATCAAGCACATACGAAAATTACAACACGAAGAACTCGTCTTGAAACATTGTTGCGCGAAAAACTCGCAGATCTTGACTGGGATGACCCTAAAGATACGATTGTCGCCGATATTGAGGATGAAATACGGGACTATCACAAGCAAGCAGGAACCTACATGAAAGTAAGAACCACCGCTATTGAAGATTGCGCAAATCAGATCTATGCGCTTGGTGAATTTGCTCAAGAGGATGAAATTAAAGACATCCTGAAGACACTTATCGCAGCACCGCCAGCGTAAGTACCGCAGCACTGGTATAGCCCTCACTATACCAGTGCTTTGTTCTCTATTTATAACGACACACGGTGTAAATTGATTTCTGCCCTGGTTAGCGTTTCGTAACAGGGTTCTGGTAAGTGGGCATCTGTGACAACAAGATCAAATTTGTCCAGGCCCATAATCCGATGGAATGAATAGCGTCCGTACTTCTCGCTGTCAGCCACCAGAATTCGCGTTCCCGCCCGTTCGAACATCTTGCGCTTAAGTTCTGCCCGGTTCTCTGTCGGTGTCGTTACCCCACGTTGCAGGTCCCATGACGTACAGCCAATAAACGACAATTCAACATTTAAATCATCAAGGAAGTGCTGAACATTGCCTCCCAGGCTGGACTGGGTTCTCTCATCCACCTGTCCACCCGCGATATGCACTTCAATGTTCCGGTAACGGCACAGGAACAGCGCCTGGGCAAGGTCAGTCGTCACGACCCGGATACGACGATCCACCAGCTGGCGTGCAATTTCCATGCAGGTTGTCCCGGCATCCAGCAGAATGGACTGGCCATCCGATACCAGCGAGGCCGCATAGCTGGCAATGGCGTGTTTTTCTTCCGGACAGCGGCTCTTGCTTTCTTCGCTGTGCGGCTGCGTATTGATGAACTGACCGATCGTCGCCCCGCCATGGGTACGACGGATCATTCCCTGTTCTTCCAGCTTGGTCAGGTCCCGTCGGATGGTCATGCTGGATACATCAAGAATCTCTGCCAGCGTTTCCACATTGGCATATTCATGCTGACGGAGATAACTGAGAATGCGCTCGCGTCGTTCAATCGCTAACAATGGACTACCTATTCGTTTGTCTTCAGGCTCAGGTAACAAGACCGATCATGCCGGCTAAAACGCTTAAGTTTACTCGCAATGTGCAGACTTTCCTGTCCGTGAATGCCGAGCATTTACACAAATTCAAACCGGGAGATGTTCGAAATACGACAATGGTATCTACCATGGTTCTCGCAACCACTGCCTGTATGGCAATGCTGTAAACCGTTATTATCACGCCACTCCCTGATTGAAATGCATCAACCTCATGAAACTTTACCGCCCTCTCGCCTTTCTGCTCATCATCAATCTGCTTTGCAACTACTGGTTGTTTGTCTTTGCCATTCGCTGGCAGCCACTCACAAGACTGTTTACTGAAGGGCATTGGGACGGCGAAAGTGCGGGCGTCACCATTGGATTGACGGCGCTGGTCTGGTGGTTGATAACGATTGTCGGCCTGTGGCGTCAGCAATACTGGGCCTTGCCGAATTTTGCCGTGTTTTCTTCTGCCCTTGTCGTTGTCCTGTCTGTTTCTGTGGTTCCGTTCATACCCTCGCTGTTTTCCGCCACAGCGGCCAGTTTCGTCGCCATGACACTGAACTTTGGCCTGGCCTGCCTTGCCCTGGCCGTCTGGTGGAATGAAAAAACAGACGCTTAACCCTGAACACGGGTCATGCTGACGCCGGTGATCATCGAATCCTCAGACGTATCGCAGGTTTTAAGAAACGTTCAATGAACTGAGGCAGCCCACAAGCAAATGACCTGTCAACCGTTCTGCCTTCCGGCCTGAATGAAACAGGTCATCATCCTTGACCTGTCAGATGGATGGTCTATTTTTTTCCTACGGTTTTTTTATAGGGGGTTAGTTTCATGGCGAAGATTTGAAAAGCCTGATATGGCTGAAAAAAAGCGAATGTAATCCTCATGTTTTACCTTGATACTGTCGCATAGAGAACCATCGAAAATCAGAGAGTAATCTCAAGCCTTTTCCAATGTCCTGTACAACAGGATTGCCTACTCCACATCCAAAACCACACATCCACAATGCTCAACGGCTCTAAAAAAAGCCGTTTTGCTGGTCGTTTTTAGCGTTACATCCATGGCCTGAAAGAGATTGCCGAGAACCTGCCACAACTGCAAAGGTTAGTCGCATGAAGTCTCCCGTTCTACCTTTTGTCCCCCTTGTTGCAGCCATCAACCTGCTGTCATTGCCTATTCATTCCGAAGCGTCTTCGGTGGATATAGAAACCAGCCTGATTCATGGCCGTCAAGCCGAAGAAATCCTTGATGGCAGTCCCCTGCCGCCCAGTGATCCCCACAGGAAACTGAAACATCTTGAGCTGGAAGACCAGCTGGAAAACCAGAGAGCCACAACGCTTTCAACGATGGCAGGTGCTGCTGGAGCCACCTGTTCAACTACAGAGATTGCCCGCCTGGATGGACAGCGACTCACAGATACGATTCGGAAAGCCGACCTGCAATGCATTAATGGACTGTTCAGCGCAACAGGCTCAACCAGCAGGGAATTGTTTAACCAGAACAAAATGATCACTGTCGCCAATACGGTCTACAGTTATGCTCCAGACTATCCGGGTGATAATTCGCAGGGTATGGCGCAGCTGATTCTGTACCTGAGAGCCGGCTATTACGTGCAGTTTTATCAGAAAGAGACTGTCGGAGAATACGATACCCGGCTGGATAACGTCATCCAGTCGGCACTGGATGCGTTTTTCAACAACAGCAAAGCCTTTACCGTATCCGATGAAAACGGCAGCGCACTGGGTGAAGCCGTCACACTCATTGACAGTTCCCTGCAGAATGCCCGTTATATTTCCATCGTTAAACGCCTGGTATCGTCCTACGACCAGCGCTATGAAGCCAGTCGATATATGACGATTGCCGTCAATAACGGCATGACGGTACTGTTCCGCGGGCATTACCTGAAGGAATTCGTTGAAGCAGTGGAACAGGACAGCTCCCTGCTGGATGAACTCTACAACTTCTACAATACCAAACAGCATCTGCTGGATACCGATAACGAATACCTGTTGACCAATGTCGTTCGCGAAATGGGACGTTTCCTGCAGCACCCATCACTGCAACCCAAGGTCAGCGAACAGTTAAAAGGCGTTCTGACGCAACAGAAAGGATCGGAAAAAGGTCAGCCACTCTGGCTCGTGGCAGCGGAAACGGCGTCCTATTACGACAATCAACACTGTGACTACTATGACATCTGCACCTTTAAAGAGGATATTGAACGTTCAGTACTTCCCTTCAAACACACCTGCAGCCCGACGCTGAAAATTCGGGCGCAAAATATGTCGGTTCCACAAGCCATGTGGACGTGTGAACAGCTGACTGAACAGGAAGACTTTTTCCATCGCAAACTCACCACCAATAATCAGCCTGTGCCAAATGACCAGAACAGCGACCTGGAACTGGTCATCTTTGACAGCACCCAGGATTACAAGATGTATGCGGGGCTGCTATTCAACATCAGTACCGATAACGGCGGCATGTATCTTGAGGGCGATCCGGCAAGGGCGGGTAGCCAGGCACGCTTTGTCGCTTATGAGGCAGACTGGCAACGGCCTGAATTCCACATCTGGAACCTGCGCCATGAGTATGTGCATTACCTGGATGGTCGGTTTAACATGGCCGGCGGCTTTGGCCGGTCAACGTCTGCTGATACGGTCTGGTGGATCGAAGGACTCGGGGAATATATCTCACACCGGGACGAATACCCTGAAGCCATTAGTTATGCCCGGGAAAAAACCTACCCCCTGAGCACCATTTTCCGCAATACCTACAGCAGTGGCCAAACCCGCGTCTACCGCTGGGGATACCTGGCGGTGCGTTACATGTTCGAACGTCATGCGTCAGATGTTACCCATATGTTGTCCCTTGTTCGCAACGATCGTTACGATGACTACCAGTCCTGGTTGAATCAGATTGGTCTTCAGTATGACGACGATTGGTATCACTGGCTGGGGACAGTGGAAAATAAAAAAAACGACCTGCCAGACCATGGACCGGCTGATGATGACGCCACCATTGGCAACGGGGATGTGACCATCCCTGAAACACCAGAGCCCGATGAAACAACCCCTCCGGATACCGCCATACCCGGCGTTGACAAGGATGTTAAAAATCCGGTTTTAAAGAATGGCGTTACAAAGGTCGGCCTGCATTCAGACAAAAACAGGTATTTCTACATTCTCGTACCGCAAGACGCCAAAAATCTCACGTTTACCGTGGATGGCAGAACCGGAACGGGAGATCTGGAGGTTTTTGTCCAGTCTCAGAAATGGCCGACAGAAAGCGTCTATGAATATCACGAACACTGTGGGCGGGATAAGAAAACCATCACCGTGAGCCCGCTGAAAACCAATACCTATTATCACGTGATGATCAAAACCATAACGCCGTTCAGCGGCATACAGCTGACGGCCACTTATCAGTAGATTCCCAGAAAGGACTGAAGAAACGGCAAGCGTGTTTGCCGTTTCTTCCTTTTAACGGCTGCATGCTCACACCAGTCATTTAATTCAATGTATGACAATGGAATGAAACCCGGACAGTGATGACAATGCGTCTGTCGCACCACTTAAATAAACGACAAATTAATTATAGTGATGTCAGGTATGGCTTGTGATAAGGCGACGCCGCAGGGTCCGGCTGTTCATGTGCATCTGTCCCACAATATACTCTGGGGAGATATCCTTCACGCCCGGCGTCTAACGGCGCAAGTCGCGGTGTGGGATTGTCGTTAATCTGAAGTACCTGAAAATAACAACAATGAACAACAGGATAGGCCATGACAACCTGCCAGTATGACGTGCTGATCTCCGGCGGCCGCTACTTTGATGGTACCGGCGCACCTTCCAGCATCCAGAATGTTGCCATCAAGGACGGTCGCATCGCGAAGGTGTCAACGGATCCCATTGACCCGACCCAGGCTACCAGCGTCGTTAATGCCGAAGGTTTGTGGGTGACGCCCGGATTCCTGGATACCCATACCCACTACGACGCAGAGTTGCTGGCCAGTCCCTCGCTGTCTGAGTCGGTGCGCCATGGGGTCACCACTGTTCTGGTGGGCAGCTGTTCACTGAGTATGGTCTGCAGTGAATATGAAGATGCATCGGATATCTTCACCCGTGTCGAAACCGTTCCCCGGGAAAAGGTTTTGCCTTTGCTTAAGGCGCACAAAACCTGGTCCACACCCGGCCAGTGGATTGATCACGTGTCCACCCTGCCACTGGGTCCCAACGTGATCAGCCTGCTGGGACACAGTGACCTGCGAGTCAGTGTCATGGGGCTCAATCGCGCCACCGACGCCAATGAGATTCCGTCAGAACAGGAAATGCAGGCCATGGAAACCTTGCTGACGGAAGCCATGGATGCCGGTTTCCTGGGTTTATCCACCATGCGCCTGACATGGGACAAGGTCGATGGCGACCGCGAATGGTCCAAGAGCCTGCCCAGCACCTACGCACAGTGGCGGGAAATTGCCCGCCTGAACCGGCTCGTACGCAAGCGCGGCGGAGTACACCAGGGAGCCCCCAACGCTGCCACGCCCCTGCAGATTTTCCAGTATATCCGCGAAAGCCTTGGCCTGTTCCGGCGTCCACTCAAAACGACACTGATCAGCCAGATGGATCTGAAAGGCAGCGTTTACCTCTCTCGCCTGACAGGGCTGGCATCGCGGATAGCCAACGCGTTACGCGGCAACTTTCGCTGGCAGGTGCTGCCAACGCCATTCACGGTATACGCCGACGGTATTGACGTCGTGTTCTTTGAGGAATTTGGCGCGGGTGAAATGGCGCTGGATTTGAAAGACGCGGTAGAGCGCAATCACCTGCTGAAAGACGAACAGTACCGTCGGGAATTCCGCCGGTTCTACGGCGAAAAGCTCAGTCCCCGGGTTTGGCAGCGAGACTTTGGTGACGCCATGATCATTGACTGCCCTGATACCTCGCTGATTGGAAAAAACTTTGAGGAAGTCGCCCGACAGCGCGGCATTCATGTCGTCGACCTGTTTCTCGACCTGGTGGTGGAATATGGCAACAGGATTCGCTGGTATACGACAGTTGCAAACCATCGCAAACCGGTATTGAAAAAGCTGGTCAAGAATAAACGTTCGCTGATTACATTCAGTGATGCCGGCGCCCATATTCGCAATATGGCGTTCTACAATTTGCCGCTACGATTGCTCAAACTGGTGAAAGAATCTATCGCTGAAGGCCAACCCATCATGTCCATGGAACAGGCCGTCTGGCGCATGACGGGGGACCAGGCCGACTGGTTTGGTGTTGATGCAGGTAAAATCCGCGAGGGTGACCGGGCAGATGTCGTCGTACTGGATCCGGCAGCGTTTGATCAGAACCTTGAGCAGGTACACTGGGCCGAGATGGAAAACTTCGGTTTGCAACGGCTGGTGAATCGAAACCCCGGGCTAGTGAAACATGTCTTTATTAATGGGCGGCAGGCTGTCAACAATGAAACCCTGTCGACAGCGCTGGGCCACGAAAAAGGGTTTGGCAGGTTCACGCCCGCCCTGCCGGTATCATCGCGTTAAAACCGGCATTCAGTCTCCGGACCAGGCATACAGACACGTCACCCGGCAGCAGGGAAGCTGCCAATCCTGAAATACGGTTTTTCGGATAAATAAATGTCCGACAACATTACGCTGAACCGGCTGAATCCTTACAATGGCATTCGACGTATAGATTGGAATCAACATCAGCCCAAGGGATTGCCCATGCCTTATGTCTTACCTGCAGCTGTATTGGCTGTCGCCCTGATATCACTGGCCTTATCCCCCAACGCCGGAAAAAACGACAGTTTCTTTCGGGGACACAACATTAACGGTCAGGCACCGGGCTTGTTGATGCTGGTTTTTTCCCAGGTCACCACCTGGATTTTTGCCCGGTCGCTGATGAATGCCGCGATCCTGGGTTATTACTATGGTGTCTGGGGCACACTGGCGTATGCGACATATTACCTCTCGTTCCTGACCGGTGGCCTGATCATTGACAGTCTGCGGTTTCGTCACAACTGCAACAGTGTTCAGGATTTCCTGAGACAACGTTTTGGTTCGGTCGGAACCTACTGTTACAACCTGGTGATTGGTATACGACTGATCAGCGAAGTTTTCGCCAACCTGCTGGTATTCGGCCTGCTGTTTGGTGCGGCAGGAAGCCTGCAGTACATTGGCGCCATTGCAGTTTTCTCGCTGTTAACACTGTTCTACGCAGGACGAGGGGGATTACACGCCTCCCTTCGTACCGATGTGTTCCAGATGGGGCTTTTCCTGGCGGTACTACTGACACTGGTCGCCATGATGCTGGGACACAGTGAGTTCTCAACGACAGATTTTCTGTTCAAGCCCTTCGAACTCTCTGACCCGGGTGTTGCACTGATTGCCGTTGCCCTGCTTCAGGTCATCAGTTATCCCATGCATGATCCCGTGATGATGGATCGCGGATTTATTGCTGATCGACAAACGACACGGCGTAGTTTTCTCCATGCCTGCTGGATTGGTGTGCTTTGCATTATCCTGTTTGGTCTGCTGGGTGTATTTGCCGGCGCACATGCCCAGACCGGCGAAGCCATGAATACTGTATTAACCCGGCTGCTGGGTGAAGTTCCGATGCTGCTGTTCAGTTTTGCCCTGGTCATCTCTGCCATGTCCACACTGGACTCGACGCTTTCCAGCGCAGCAAAACTGATTGTCAGTGACATGAAGCTGAGCGTGGAGAACGTGGCTAATGGTCGCAAGGTCATGGTGCTGTTCATGCTGGCAGGTCTGGTCATGATCTACCTGGGTCCAAAGGATTTGTTCAGTGCTGTCGCTGTCAGCGGTACCGCCTCCATGTACCTGACACCTGTCATCTTGTTCTCGCTTTGGGGTGGACGCATTGATATACCGGTATGGAGTTACCTGGTCGCATTTATCGTGGCATTGGCCGGCGCCGGGATCTATTTCGCAGAAACCGCCGGCTACGTGCAAATAATGGAACCGCTGTTTGGCACCGTGCATAAATACAACAAGCTATTGATTATCTGTCTGGTGGTACTAACGGTTGGCTGCAGTGCTTTTGCTCTGGGTATGCTGTTGTCACGTAAGAAGCTGGCAAACGTTACGTATTCAACAGGTGATGCATGATTCGTGATCTCGGTGAATTGAAAGGGCCCGTTCTGCTCTTCGGAGGCCCCTACAGCAATTTGCAGGCAACCTGTGCAATGCGTCATGAAGCGGAGCGCCTGCGCATTTCCCCGGAACGAACCATCTGTACCGGGGACGTTGTCGCTTACTTTGCAGATGTCGAAGCCACCATAGAGGTTATTCGCACCTGGGGCATCCATGTGCTGATGGGTAACTGTGAAGAATCTTTGGGGTTTTCTGCGAACGACTGTGGCTGCGGATTTGATGAGGGCACAGCCTGCGATTTACTGTCCCGGCAGTGGTATTCCCATGCAGACAGCCAGATCAGTGAACCCAACCGGCTCTGGATGCAAACACTCCCCCGCACCCTGCGTTTCACCTGGTGCGACCTTACTTTCACGGTTGTTCACGGCACCTTGTCGTCCATTAACCAGTTCGTCTTCCCCTCAACACCGGATACCGTAAAACAAACGGAAATCAGGCAGGCAGAAACAGACTGCATTATTGCCGGCCATAGCGGCTTGCCCTTCTGCCAACCGGTGGATCATGGTTTCTGGCTGAATGCGGGTGTCATCGGGATGCCTGCCAATGATGGCACCCGGGATGGCTGGTATGCACTGCTGGACAGCAGCAACAATCAACCGACTGCAAAAATTAAACGATTGTCGTACAACTGGCGTGAAGCGATGCAGTCTATGCGCAGTCATGGGATGAGTAATGGATATACCCAAGCCCTGAAAACCGGGCTTTGGCCCAATCAAGATATTCTTCCGTCTGCAGAACGGGATCTACAGGGTGTTCCCTTGGTCGAGCAAACCTTATAGACGGCACTTAATCATTTATAGCCCTTTGGCAAGCATGAAAATCAGCAATCCAAAGGGCATATAATCACTGATACAACCTCTCCTTAAAATTGCTTTCGTTATTATGCTCGGCATATGACGCGCACTTTATAAAAAAGGTCGCTTCAAAAAACGGCAAAGTAGCACATTGTTCACTCTGACTGTCCGGCATTTATAAATCACATAAAGACACATATCTCACAGAACAACTCTCATCCAGCCTACCTATATTGTTAGAACTATTAACAAACATTTAAAGCAGCAATGAACTTTAAACCAGCAATCACTTCAAACACATTAAATAACAAAAGATAAATTAGCATCAGGAATATATTTCAACCTGTTTTTCACGAATAACGCTTTCAAAATTACAGCCGAAAGCAACCATTTAAAAAGGAGACGCTTATGCAACCACATCGAATTTTATTTCTTCTTCTGGCCATCAATACAATGGTTACACATGCTGACGAAATTGGCAGAGTTTCAGCTAACATTTCTGAAAATACATTAAACGCCTATGAGCTATCCGGCGTCTTCACAGGCGAGCCTGTTTACCATCCGAAATATGGTCATGACTGGGCTTATAACTCCTGGCGCTTGACCAAGAGAGGCGCTCAAATCAATTTTCCGGTAAACCTCGCCGCGCATGACAACGTTTATGCCAAATTCACCTGGGCAGGCTGGGGTAAAGATACACGCGTCAATATTCTTTATAATGACCAAGTGATCGCATCCAATCATGAGGTTCATGGTCACGCATGGAATTCGCCCACAACGGATACTTTCGAAATCAAACCGGATGATTGCATAAAAGACTGCTTTATCACACTGGAATTGTCTAAAGATTCCCCTATGGTTTTATTCTTCAAGCATTTGACTATCAGCGATAGTATTGATTGATTAATACTCTCTTTAAAAATTTACATCGCTTAACTCAATAAGGCGCATAGAATGGCGCCTTGTTTTTTATAGACCTGAGATCTACCGAAGGTATTAAATGAATAGTGATCATCTACCATCCATACGTTCCCGCACCAGGAGATTAATGGGACGACAATGTGCTTTTATGAAAAACCTCATTTACCATAGATAAATGGAAATAGCTGACGCCTGTCATCTTCACTGAGTGCCTCTACCTTTGCAATGTTCTTTTCCGGAATACTCTCTGGATCTGGATATCGCGCTATCACCCGCTCCAACTGATCCTCCCGGATAATATGCACTAACGGATATGGCGACCGGTTGGTCAGATTCTCATCATCATCCGGATCGGTACCGGCAAAACAATAGTCCGGATGGAAACTGGCCAGCTGGTACTGACCTTCCCAGCCACTCCGTTGAAGTTGAAAATTGGCAAGATCCAGAAACAGGGTATAGTCCGTGAAATCGGACAGGATGTTTGGAATGACCAGTAACGTCGTTTCAATTTCATTGGCCGGTGCTTTATCAATCAGCAACAGCTCCTGCTGTAATTCCTCCAGCAATGCATCTTCATTATCCGCCTGGCTGACGGTAATGCGTATCCGCTGCTGGCGACGGGGTCTTGCAGCAAAAGGACACAGGTTCAGGCCAATCACCACATCATCCAGCCACTGCTGAACCGTTTCAACTTCCTTCACCCTGTTCTCCTCCTGCACATGAATACGCCTGAAAAACAGTGAGGCTGGCAGCACATCAAACCCAGCGCCTACCATGTCTGCCCCGAGCTTACATTAAAATTCTACTGTCGTACGTATAATTCTGTAGTAAAAAGCCTTCAGAACCCGTCGTTCATACCGTATCCTTGCCGCGATTACGGACAGTTATACGACCCTGCCCGCAAGAACATCAAAAAGACTGACCAAGGAGTACACCATGACTGTGCGCACTTTCGCACGTTCCGTGATTGGCCTCGCCGTTGCGGCGGCAATCAGTGGTACAGCGGTCGCTGAAGGCGTTGTTGATAATGGCGTCACCTTTACCATCGGCGGCGCATATACCGATTTCGACAGCTACCGTGGCCTGGATAACAAGTGGGCACCAGAGCTGGGTATCGGCTACCGTTACAACGACCGTTTCAGCGTCGAAGGTATTTATTCCGAATTCAAGACTGACCAGAAAGGTGGCAACGATGCCCGTCTGAGAAATTTCCGTCTTGATGCATTCTACGATCTTCAGCCTTTCTCTGGCGGTGTGACACCTTACGTCGTCGCCGGTATCGGTGAACTGCACGAAAACCTGCAGCACGCCAGCGACCGTGAAGACACCCGCATGAACATGGGTGTGGGTCTGCGCAAGGCGCTGACACCGAACCTGTCTGTCCGTGGTGACCTGCGTGCCATCCGCAGCCTGGACTACAACCAGACCGAAGGCATGATGAATGTCGCCCTGACCTGGACCTTTGGTGAGCCGGCAGCACAACCGGTTGAAGCCGTGGTTGAAGAAACCATCGTTGAAGAAACCGTTATCGCACCGCTGGACAGCGACAATGACGGCGTACTGGATGCCGACGACCTGTGCCCGGGTACTCCGGCAGGCGCCACCGTTGACGCCACTGGCTGTATCCCCCAGGAAGAAATTGACCTGCTGGTTGAGTTCGATTTCGATTCCGCCAACATCACCGATGGCGCCATGACCCGTATCGCTGAAATGGGTGAATTCATGCAGCGTTATCCGGAAGTCAGCATCCGTGTTGAAGGTCACACTGACGACAGCGGCCCTGCCGTCTACAACAAGTCCCTGTCTCAGCGTCGTGCCGATGCGGTGCGTGCCGTGCTGATCGAGCAGTACGACATTGACGGCAGCCGTATTGAAGCCGTTGGTGTGGGTGAGGAAGATCCCATTGCGGATAACAGCACTCTGGCTGGTCGTAAGCAGAACCGTCGCGTAGTCGCAGAAGTTCTCTAAACGGCACAGGCTGTTCATCACGAAAAGGCTGGTTAAACACCAGCCTTTTTTATGGGCGCAAGTCATTCCATCAGCACCAAAACTGTTCAATATATTCGACAAACGCTATGCTCATGACGTCCAGACACTGAGCCCAATGATAATAACCACAGGACGTTTCAGTATGAGCACTTCCATCAGCGACATTGTTTTCTTTGATCACTCAACGGCTGAAAAAGAAACCTATCAGGCATCCGAAGACAAACGGATAAACGGTAATCCGCTTCAAGCTGTCGTCAACCATTACTCGGATAGCAGCAAGCAGTTTCACGCGGGTATCTGGGAATCAGAAACCGGGTGTTGGCATGTACAGTATACCGAACACGAGTTCTGCCAGATTCTGGAAGGTGTCTCCATTGTTCGTGATAAAAACGGCAGTGAACGTACATTGAAAGCAGGCGATAACTTTGTGATTCCTGCAGGCTTTGAAGGTGAATGGGAAGTGGTGGAATCCTGCAAGAAAATCTATGTTATTTTTGAGCCTGTCAGTTGAAAGGATCCTACAGGCTGACCTGATGTGATTAAGCTACGTGAACATTATCGTTTTAATCTGGCAGCCCTGGTGAAAAACAGACTTTTATACAGTATCGCTCTTGTTGCAGTGACAGCCTCCGCCAGCCCTTCTGACTGGGAGGGCCTGTATACCTATGGCCATGAAGTTAATGGCTTTAAGCCCTGCGGTAGTCGCCTGGAGTATTGGGTCAGCAGTTCGGCCGCGATGGATCATCAACTACAGGATTTTGTCAGGCAACATACCCTGGATATTTACCAGCCTGTTTATTTGCGCTTTCGTGGATTGCTCAGTTTGGAAAAAGGTGATGGTTTTGCTGCTGACTACGATGGGTTAATTCATATTCAGGCACTCCAGATTCTCACGGAATATGCTCCTGTCCATTGCCAATGAATACATCATGACGAAAGGTGCTCATTCGCTTTAAACACCTGACCAGGTTTATAAGCGAAGCATTCATGTTTTTTTGGCATTGCATCGTCTTTTCTTACAGAGCAGAAAGTGCTGTGGCAGCACAAACCGTTAATCCCCTGGTCATCTGATCCAGTGACAGGGAAGGCTCATCACCCTGCAGGGCCTGCTCAGGGAGCAGGGGCAAATGTATAAAACCCGCCCTGACTGCACTATCGCGAAGCCTATGCATTACGCCGTAGAACAGGTGGTTACAAACAAATGTCCCCGCACTGTTTGAAACCGAGGCCGGAATACACGCCTTCCTCATTTCCGCCACCATTTCCTTAACAGGCAACGTACTGAAATAAGCAGCAGGGCCATCGTTGACTACGGGAGAATCAATCACCTGGTTTCCCTCATTATCCACACAGCGAAAATCATCAATATTAATGGCCACCCGCTCCGGCATGATGCTAGTTCGTCCCGGCGCCAGACCCACCATCAGTATGACGGATGGCTGATAGCTGGAGATGGCCGTCACAACGGCATCTATCGATTTTCTGTATACGACCGGAACAGTAACCGTTTGCACGACACCACCTTGCGGTAATTCAATCCCATCAAGAACCCTGATGACCTCCTGCGCCGGGTTTACTGACATACCACCAAATGGATCAAAGCCACTGATTAAGACTGTTTTCATAAATGTCATTCCACCCAAACAGACGGTTGCCAGATAATCTGTAAACAATTTATGAGCAAAGTAGTACTCGCAATAATTAATAGCAGAGGTTATCGGTCACAGACCGATTCCCGGCAAATCAGCGCTTGATAAACAGGAATGGCATGTCTTTAGTGTGAAAATGGTCAATATCCAATTAGTCATTATTTGGTACATTAATCCTTAACTAAAACGCTGTGCACACAGGGTTTTAGCAAACTACGAACTACCGTGATTACACGCTGAGACAATAAAAACAAAAATTGTCAAAAAAGGAGTTTGATACCATGCACAACCCAGGACGTATGAGCAGGGGACGATTATGGCTGTTAGCCATCGTCGTTTTACTGCAAGCCTCCCTCGCCCGAAGTTATGAACACATCATCCGTCTCGAAGCCTCCGATGACCTGCAATATCAACTGCAGAACGCCTTCATAGGCGCCAAGCCTGACACACTGATTGAGCTTCCGGCAGGTACCTTCAAATTTGACGATGAAGTGGTACTGGACGTCTCTCACGTCACCGTACGTGGTCAGGGGATGGACAAGACCGTCCTCAGTTTCAAGGACCAACCGGCCGGCGCCCAGGGGATGCTGGTTCTGGCTGACGCCTTTACCATTGAAGACCTGGCCATTGAAGACACCGCGGGCGATGGCCTGCGGATGGAAGGCGCCAACGGTATCACTGTTCGCCGTGTCCGGGTTGAATGGACCAACGGACCGGATGAAGAAAACGGCGCCTATGGTCTTTATCCCGTACTCAGCCAGAATGTGCTGATTGAAGACAGCGTGGTGAAAGGCGCATCCGACGCCGGTATCTACGTTGGCCAGTCCCGTAACATCATCGTGCGTCGCAATGTCGCTGAATACAACGTCGCAGGTATCGAAATTGAAAACAGCCTGTATGCTGACGTTTATCAGAACGTGGCCAGGCATAATACCGGCGGCATCCTGATTTTTGACCTGCCGGGACTCTCCCAGGCTGGCGCTTACAGCCGGGTCTACGATAACGACATCTACGAAAACAATACGGGTAACTTTGCCCCTGCCGGCAATATTGTTGGCAGTGTACCGGCGGGCACCGGTGTGATGGTCATGGCGACTGATCACGTTGAAATATTCAATAACCGGATCACCAATAACCGTACGACAGGTGTCATCATTACCAGTTACGTGGCGATCTCCGTGATCAACAACCTGCCGATACCGGACGGTTATGATCCCTTCCCGGAATTTATCAATATCCATGACAACCGGATCAACCGTCCCAAGGTGCCTTATTACGACGGCAGTGACGTAAACCTGCTGATCAACATCCTGCACATGAACAGCTTCAAAGTCGTGGGTGATGCCATTATTGATGGTTTGTTTGCCACCAGCCGTGAAACGGCCGGTATCTGCTACCGGAAAAACTACCGGGACAAACTGAAAATCATTCCGTCTGATTTCAGTAACATGCAGTTGGCTAACAACAATAACTGGTATAACGATGCGCTTGGTATCCCGGGAGGCCCGGTCGACAAAAACCAAAAGCCATTTAACTGCCGACAGCCGGCACTGGCTGAAGTGACCCTGCAACCCTGGCCGCCAGTACCGGCACCGGGTGAGGATGGTTACACGGAAGAGGAAATTGCTGCACTTTGCTCCGCTACAGGAACAGGGGTTAACTGGGCAGCCGCAGTCGTTGATTGTCCGAACCTGTCTGACTACCGACTGTTTGCAGACGCCAGCGATCCCACAGCCAACAGCAACGGTGGTTTCCCCTACGATCTGACAACCCCCCTGTTCTCGGATTACGCTACCAAGTATCGTTTTATCTTCCTGCCGCCCGGTACCCAGGCACAATATGCCGAGACCGGTCCGTTGACCTTCCCGTTGGGTACGATTATCACCAAAACCTTCGCCATTCCGGCCAACGCCGCACAGCCCGGTGTTAACGAGAATGTGATCGAAACCCGTCTGCTGATTCGTCGTGAAGACGGCTGGGAACGTCTGCCTTATATCTGGGAAAAAGACATGAGTAACGCCTACCTTGCCCTGGGCGGTGGTCGTGAAATGGTTACGTTCGTGGACATGGAAGGTGAAACCGTCACTACGTCGTACGGTGTGCCGAATGCCAACCAATGCTCCAGTTGTCATGGCAACAAGGGGCAGGATCTGCCTGTTGGCCCCAAAGCCACGTTGTTGAACAAAGCCTATACCTATGCTGAACAACTGGGACTTGATGGCAGTATGAACCAGCTGGATGCGATGGCTTCACTGGGTCTGCTGGCAGGTTCACCGGGCTCGGCAGCGGCACCGAAGACACCGGTGTGGAATGATCCCACCACCGGCAGCCTGGAAGCACGGGCCAAGGCTTACCTGGATGTGAACTGTGCCCACTGCCACGGAGGCGGCGGACGCGCCTTCGGTACCGGCCTGCTGCTGAACGAGTTCCTGCCCGTGGATCGCACCTATGGTCTGTGCAAAAGTCCGGTGGCTGCAGGGCGTGGCTCCGGCGGCCTGAGCTACGATATCGCACCGGGTGATCCCGATAATTCCATCCTGGTTTACCGGATGGCCTCTAACGATCCGGCAATCCGTATGCCGGAACTGGGTCGAAGCACCGTCCACAAGGAAGGTCTGGCGCTGGTGCGCGAGTGGGTCAGCAGTCTGGATGGCGCCTGCGAGGCACCACAGCCCCAGGCGATGCTGACCGGCAACCTGTAAGCCTTTTCACCTACCCTTCACACGACAGTGACAATACACATGGTTTGTCACTGTCATCATGCCTGTTTTGTTCGGTCATTACCTAGTGCGCTGGAACCATCGTCTTTGCTAAGTTGTAGACACTTGGGAATAACTGTGACCAAGAGGTAAAGTACTGATTATGACCCTGCAGACGGACAAACAACGTCGTATAGAAGCTGTGAAAGCGGCCTGCATGGTTATATCCGGACTTTTCTTTACCATCGCTATCTGTGGCTTTTTCTTTTTTAGCCAGATCAGGCTGATGGTCTAAAACAACGACTGCCGGCCTGATCTGAAGCGCCGGCATGCTGAACTCCCACCAGAATTCTCTCACCCGGCCTCCAGACAGTCCGCCAGTCCCGAAAGGGGGTGTACTGTGAAACGCAATGATCTGCTCGCTATCTGCCTGGCGATATTCTCCATGTTCCTTGGAGCAGGCAATATTATTTTCCCACCGATCGTCGGCCAGCAGGCGGGCGAGTTTATCCTGCAGGGCGGATTGGGCTTCATGGCAGGCGATATCGGCCTGACCCTGTTGACGCTGGTCGGTGTTGCCATGGCTGGCGGCCCTGACAAAATAACCCGTGATCTGCCAGGCTGGGCCAGCAAGGCGTTCTGGATAGCCCTTTTCGCGGTTATGGGACCGGCCTTTGTCGTGCCCAGAAGTGCCCACGTTGCCTACGAGATCGGACTGCTGCCTTTTATTGATAACCCGGGCTCATTGACGCTAAACCTGTACGTTGTCGTATTCCTTGCCATCGCTGGCTGGTTTGCGATTAACCCCAGTCGTTTGATTGTCTCTGTTGGCAAGCAGATGGCGCCTCTGCTGCTGTTGATGTTAACCGTCATTGCCGTTGCCACTCTCTGGCAGCCCCAGGGCGGCATTGAAGCGGCGACCGGCGCTTATGCCAGCAACGCATTCTCGGAAGGGATGGTTCAGGGTTATCTGACCATGGATGCCTTAGGGCCACTTTGTCTGGGCTGGATGATTGCGCAACTGCTGAGAAATCATGGCGTGCGCAGTGATCGGGATATTGTTCGCTATAGCGCCATGGTAGGCCTGTTCGCGGCGCTTGGCATGGCGCTGGTCTACAGCGCGCTGTTATACCTTGGCGCCACCAGCCATGGCGTTGCACCGGAAGCGACGAATGGCGCCCATATCCTGACCGCTTACATTACCGCACTGTTCGGCACATCCGGTACGCTGATCATGGGTATTATCATTACCCTGGCCTGTCTGACCACCGCTATCGGTACGCCCAGCGCCTGCGCCGAATACTTCCATACTATTGGCCCACGCTTCAGCTATCGCCAGTACATCATTGGTATCTACCTGGTTGCCGCCCTGGTCGCCACCCTTGGACTGGAGCAACTGATTGCTGTTTCCATTCCGGTTATGGTGATCATCTATCCGCTGGCGATTACCCTGACTATCGTCGGGATGTTACGCCGTTGGCTCAAGAATCCCGTGCTGGTTACACGTCTGGTTGCTACTACCACGCTGGTGTTCGCAGCCCTGGACGGGTGGCAGGCATCCGGCTTAATGCCGACCATGCTCAATACCTGGCTGACCGATAACCTGCCATTGTTTGCCCAGCACATGACCTGGCTGGTTGCTGCAGGTATCGCTTTGATTGCCAGCGTACTTTACGGACGCATGAAAGCACCCCAAAGCAATAGCAGCATCGCGGCAGAGATCTGATCTGCTGAATCACATGATAAGCCGGGGAAAGTGACTCCTCGGCTTTCAAGCATCAACCAATAGCGCTTCACAATAACGTCTAAACGATAAATGACGTTTAAACGACAAACTGATCAGCACCTTTCAACCGGCATTATCTGGCCCAGGATCGCTTCACTGCACACTGCGAAATAGGCGCTAAACTAGCTATTTTATTTTTTGGTCTCTGTGCCATGGGCACCATTGCAAGTCATCCCGTTCGTGCCGGTTACGCACGCCGGGCGCTTGAGTACCTGCTGTCAGGCAGCGGCATACAGTTTGATGGCACGAATCCCTGGGATATTCACGTCCATGACCCCCGCTTTTATTCCCGCGTTCTCAGGCAACGGTCTCTGGGACTGGGAGAATCCTACATGGATAGCTGGTGGGACTGCGATCAACTGGATGCCCTGTTCCACAAGATGCTGCTGCATCGCACCAACCGGCTGTCACATCGCAAACTTGGCTTTATTCTCGACTCGCTGAAAACTCGCCTGTTTAATTTCCAAAGCCGTCGTCGTGCATTTGATGTCGGCGAACAGCATTACAACCTGGGCAACGACCTGTTCTCTGTCATGCTTGATCCCAGCATGAGTTACAGCTGTGGTTACTGGAAAACCGCTACGACGCTCGCAGAAGCCCAGCAAGCCAAACTCCGGCTTATCTGTGAAAAGCTGCAACTCGCGCCTGGCATGACCCTTCTGGATATTGGCTGTGGGTGGGGCGGGCTTGCCGAATTTGCCGCCACCCATTACGGGGTAGAAGTCACAGGTATCACTATCTCCGATGAACAGATGACACTGGCCTGTAAGCGAACAAGACATCTGCCGGTCAGCATCATTCTGAAGGATTACCGGGAAATGGACGGCCAGTTTGATCGCGCGGTTTCGGTGGGCATGTTTGAGCATGTGGGTGAAAAAAACTACCGGTTATACATGGAGACCGTTCACCGGCTATTGAAATCTGGTGGTTATTTTCTGCTCCACACCATTGGCAACAACACCACGACCCACGGTCGTGATCCGTGGATTCACAAATATATCTTTCCTAACGGCGAAATCCCCTCACCAATACAACTGACCCGCAGCATTGAGCCATTGTTTGTTCTGGAGGACTGGCAAAACTTTGGCCCCGACTACGACCGGACGCTTCTGGCCTGGCATGAGAATTTCAAACATCACTGGCCTGAACTGAAGCCTGCCTACAACCAACGTTTTTACCGGATGTGGACCTATTACCTGCTGTGCTTTGCTGGTGCTTTCCGTGCCAGGGAATTGCAGTTATGGCAGCTGGTTCTGTCCCACGGAAAACGGCCCAATCGTTACGACGCCGCCCGCTAGTAAACACTGCCCGTTGTTCAAAAATACTGTCACGATCTGCAACTGCCGTGCAGAATAAACACTGCGGTTGCCCTGCATCACGGTGTTTGTCCGTCGTATCGTGATAATAGGGATATTTCCAGTACAACAATCAGAATCCTTCACCATGCAACGCCTGTACACCCATGGCCGGGAGATCGTCATTGATACGGTCAAGGTCAGCCTGACGCTGTTCCGTATCATGATTCCGGCGCTTATTGTCGTCAAACTGCTGGAATCAGTGGGCTTTATCGAGATGCTTGCGATATGGATAAGCCCCCTGATGCAACTCATGGGTTTACCGGATGCCGCCGGACTGATCTGGGCCACCACCATGCTGGCCAATATTTACACTGGCATGGTCGTATTTTTCACCTTACCGGGAGACATTGGCTGGACACAGGCACAGGCCACCATTCTGGGTACACTGATGCTGTTGGCCCATAGCCTGCCGGTTGAACTCAGGATTGCCCAGAGAGCAGGCTGTCGTCTGCTGATACAACTGGTACTGCGCATTGGTGGCGCCATTGTACTCGCAATACTGTTAAACCAGATTTACCGTTACGGTGGCTGGTTAGAACAACCGGTTACCCGTATCTGGCAACCCGATGTCGTCGATAACAGCCTCAGCACCTGGGCGCTCACGCAACTGGAAAGCTGCTTCTGGATCACCGTGACCATCATGGTTTTGCTGACACTACTGAAAATTCTCCGCGCAATCGGAATTGAGCAGGCCATCAGTTATCTCCTACAACCGGTTCTAAAGGTGTTGGGCATCAGTCCCAAGGCAACCACCATTACCATTATCGGCATTACACTCGGCCTATCCTACGGCGGCGGCCTGTTAATTCGTGAAGCAGAAAGCGGGGAAGTGGATGCTGCGGATATCTTTGCGGCAGTCAGCCTCCTTGGGCTTTGCCATAGCCTGATTGAAGATACGCTGCTGATTATTCTGATGGGGGCTGACCTTTCCGGCATTCTCTGGGCAAGGTTGTTCTTTGCCGTCATTGTTGTGGCCATCCTTGCCCGCTATCAGCAAAAGCGCAGCAAGGGGTTCAGTCAACGCTTTCTGGTGAACCCGCCCAAAGCAGGTTTCTAACGTGTCCATTGGCAGGTTCAATGAACCTGTCATAGGCTGACATAGTCTTTTATCAAGGTATTGGCAATGGCAGTTAAGCAGTATAGCCGCCTTCTCCTTGGTCTCCTGGCAGTGCTTATAACCATGCAGGTCATGGCAGCACCAGCCGAGACTCCCACCAACGGCATCATGAACCTGGCCCCTCCCAGTGTACGGATGATCAGAGACTCCATGGAGCGGGTTCAGAAAGACCCTAACCGTTCGGAAGAGAGCCGGACACAGCTCACAGAGTTATACCAGCAAACCCTGCAATATCTCCAGGAAAGTGAAGAGAACAGTGCAGCACTCGCGTCGCTTCAAAAACGCTTGCTGCAGGCGCCTGCTGAACTCAGCAAGCTGAAGCAGCAACAGAAAGCACTGAAAACACCCACAGACGCTGAATTACAGGATGACTACAGCCGCCTGTCTCTGACAGCACTTGAACGACAACTGCAGACTGGTCAGGATCAACAGCGAACGCTGCAACAACAATTAAGCCAGCTCAATGAACAGATCACCAATGAGCAGGCGCGCCCCGATACCTCACAAACCCAGATCGATGCCATTGGTACACAACTGGTATTAATGTCCGATGAACTGGCAACACTGCTGAATAATCAGGATCAGCAACCCTTTCCCAAAACACGACAGCAGATGTTATTGGCCAAACAGGCAGCACTGCAAAGCAAAAGCCAGTTACTGCGCCAGGAGATACTGGCCAGCAGTACCATGCTCGACCTGATCACTCACCGTCGTGACCTGGTACGTAAACAACTGCAGATTCTCAATAACCAGATTGCGCTGATGCAATCTGAAGTCAACCGCAAGCGCCGCCTGGTCACTGAAGAAACCATCGCCCATATCAGCAAAGTGACCGGACAGGACAATCCACTGCTGGCAGAGCAGTTACGGCTGAATGCAGGGCTTGGACAGGAACTCCTGCAACTGAATGATCAGCAGTCCGAGCTTCAACAGGAAGATAATCGCATCAAGGACCTGCAACGGCGGATGCAGGATCTGCAACAGACGATCGAACAACAAACTGCCGTTCTGGAGAACAATCCACTGTTGGGCAAGATTCTCAGGGAACAGCAACAGACGTTGCCCAAGCTGCGACTGTACGACGATATCGATGCCACCATCAGTGATATACGTCTTAAGCAGTTCAGTTACGGCGAGCAGAGACAGCGACTCAGCGATCCGCAGGCCGTCATTACCGCGCTCTTTCTGGAACATCAGATTCCAGCCGATCAACAGGCCAGCCTGCGCAGGGCTATCGCTGATCAACTCCAGACCCGGCGGGATCTGCTGGATCGAATCCAGCGGGAACTGGGCACCCTGCTTTCCATCGCCATAGACCTGAAGCTGAACCAGAAGCAGCTCCAGCAGAGCAGCCTGAAACTGGTCAAGTCACTGGACGACCAGTTGTTCTGGATTCCAACCAATCCCCCACTGGATACGGATTGGCTACAAACCATACCCGCCGATATCCATGAACAGATTATGGCGTTGAATACTGGCAATATTCTCCCGGCGCTCTTCCAGGGCACCCACAAGCGTATCCCACAAACCATCATCGTCCTGGCGATAGTGATGGTTCTGGTGATCCGACGGAATACCATTCAACAGGCACTGACCGGTTTATCCGGCAAAGTCGGTGATGTTCGCCATGACAGCATCTGGGTCACGCCACAGGCCCTGTTTCTTGATGCGCTGCAGAGCGCAATCCCGCCGCTATTGATCGCGCTGTGTGGCTACCTGATCAGCCGGGCTGGCGGAACTTACGACAGTCTTCGTGAAATGGGAAAACTGCTTCAGATTACCGGTGGATTCTGGTGGGTGATGGCCTTTGCCACACGTCTGCACCTGCCGGGTGGGATTGCAGAAACCCACTTCCGCTTGCCTGCCGCATTTAACCAAAAACTCTACCAGGTGCTGAACCTGACCCGCTGGGTCATGGCGCCACTGATCCTGCTGGTTCCCATGCGGGAAATAAATGATGTGATCAGCCAGCTGCTGACCATGCTTGGCTGTGGATCACTTGGCATTCTGTTATACCGGTTATATCAGCAGGTGCCCAGCCTGTTTGGTTTCCGCTTTCTGGATAGTCTTATCTGGCTGTTTTTGATTGCCACCCCGCTGGGACTGATCATTCTGATTTTGACAGGGTACTATTACACGACACTTGTCATACTCGGACATCTTGTCATCAGTCTGTTTGTGATCGGCGTCTGGGCGCTGCTACGGGCGGTGATCAAACGCGGCATTTATGTCGCCAGTCGTCGTCTGGCCTTCAGTCGTGCGTTAAGTCGACGTGAAGCCATGCGGGAAGACCGCGAGGTAGAGATTCCTAACCTGGATCTCGAAACGATCAACCGGCAGACCATCCGACTGCTCAATGCCTTCATGATTGCCCTGCTGGTATTGCTGCTCTACTGGGTCTGGCAGGACATGATCACTATTTTTTCTCGCATTGATGCCATTACCATTACCACCACCGGTACCAAAAGCGACACCTGGCAGTTAGGCGATATCATGACGGCATTGCTGCTGGTACTGGTGACCATGGTGCTGTCGCGAAACCTGCCGGGTTTGCTTGAAATTGCCGTACTGTCTCGCCTGCAGTTATCCCAGGGCTCAGGATACGCGATCAGTACGCTTCTCAGTTACTCAATTACGGCTATCGGTGTTCTCAGTGTTCTGTCCACGTTAGGCGTCAGCTGGGACAAGCTGCAGTGGCTGGTTGCGGCTGTCGGTGTCGGGTTGGGATTTGGCCTGCAGGAAATTTTTGCCAACTTTATATCCGGCATCATTATCCTGTTCGAACGACCGATTCGTATTGGCGACACGGTCACCATTGGTTCACTCAGCGGTACCGTGTCACGCATCCGGATTCGGGCGACTACGATTACGGACTGGGATAACAAAGAGATTGTCATCCCCAACAAAGTATTCATTACCGACCAGCTCATTAACTGGACGCTCAGTGATCCGGAAACCCGCGTCGTTATCATGGTAGGCGTCGCCTATGGTTCCGATCTTGCCAAAACCCGCGAGCTGTTACTGCAGGCGGCCCATGAAGAACCCCGGGTATTGAAAGAGCCGGCGCCCTCTGTCTTTTTCCTGAGCTTTGGCGACAGTACGCTGAATCATGAGTTGCGCGTCCACGTAAAAGAGATGGGAGATCGCCTGATCACACTGAATGACCTGAATACCCGCATCGATACCCTGTTCCGCGAACACAATATCGAGATCGCGTTCCCGCAACGGGATATCCATATTCGCACCACCAATACACCACCGTTCCATCAGGAAAAAGTGGTCAGACCACATAAACGTCCACAAACGACGGGCAAATCGGCAGATGACGATCCGGGGCTGGATATTGGTTTCAGCGATGATGCAGAAACAACATAGTGACGGGTACAACAAGCCGCTTCTCTAACAGAAGCGGCCGTTAAACAGGACAGGGGTGGAATCGGTTGAAATCAGGGTTGAGCAACCGGCTTCAGGTGTTGTCTGACTTCCGGGTTATCGCCTTTCCAGATCACGCTATCGATGAAGTAATGGTGCACATTGATGAACAGCGTGAAGAGAACATAGAAAAGACGCGCCCCGGTTGACTGCGTATCATAACTGATACGTTCATCCAGTACCGTTGGCAACCACTCAAAAAAGAGTGCGCCAAACAGCAGGGCCAGCCCCCACCAGCGGGCCTGCTCGAGCCAATAACGTTTTCTCTCTTCGCCAATATCACGTTCAATTTTGTTATGCATATACACACTGCAGAACAACAGGTACTGGAGGGAATGGAAAAAAGGAATGATATACGCGTATTTAGGATTATAAAAAACAGGAGCCAGCCAGAGGTAAGCCGTCATGAATCCCATTATGGCTACATGGTTAGGTAACTTTTCCTTTAACCACACCCGTCGCAGTATCAAACCGCAGCACATCACAAAGCTGATAATCGCCATCCAGATACTCAGCTTGCCAATCCAGCCCGGGATGCTGAGGTAGCTGAATTTAACCCCCCAAAATTGACTCTGTGGCGTCTCTGGCAAAAAAAACAAAAAGTCACTCTCATTTGCACGGAAGAGCTGCAGATAGGAACAAGCCCAAAGCAGATAAAGTGCTGTCTTGAATACTAGAATTTCTGTTTTCTTATAATAGGCGCCACTGTTCGATGAGGTCAGAATAAAACAACCGAAACACTGTTTGACGTAATGCCACCCTACGAAGAAGAACATCGCATGCACAAAAATACGAACAAAAAATCCATCCTGTGTCATGGCTGCCGTTAGTGACAACAACATCAAAATGGCGGGAACCACAACCCCGACCAGAAAGAAGCGTTTATCGGTCATTATCCTGTTGCGATGATAACGATAAAAAATCTGGTAACTGATCATGAAGTGCGGGAAATTGACAAAAAAGGCGAGATACCACATTACGTACCAGAGATCGAAGCTCTCATAAAAACCCATAAAGGCTAGCGTTGTTAAATAAATAAACAGCGCCAATCCCCCCACTAACAGGAAATCAATGACTGGCCCGTAGAAATAACCTGATGCAGGCGTCGCTGTTGCTTTCATGACATATCCCTGTCAATCACTGATTATCGTGTTCCGTCACTTTATTGCCGGATAAAGGCACACAATCCAGTATAGACAGGCATTATTATTCTTTCCGAAAGTCGCGCGGCTGTGCCTGTGGTTTGCTTTCTTCCCGTTCGATCAAACAACGAATAACAGAGTCTCGCGTTTTGACCTGACAGGCAGGCTATTCATTCCACAGACCGGTACCGTTGAGTTTTTCGGGTTTCATGTGTGGCAGCAGAGCCGCAGTGTCCCTGGCGTCAGATAGCGCCCGATGGATGGGTGATGTTCGCTGGATACCAAGGATTTTGGCGGCCCTGCTCAGGCCGACCTGTTTTTTGAGTCCCAGTCGGCTTTCGACAAAAACCTGCTTGAGATTGATACAGCCAGCCAATGGTTGCCGCAAACCATGATAATTGCAGTCATATTGCCACATATCCCAATCTGACTGCCCCCAAAAAGCGATAACCTTCGCTCTCCCATCAAGCCAGTTCATAAATGACTGACCTGCCTCACCAAATAAAGGCGCCGCGTTTAAATCACCCTGGCCGATGCCGGTGATATTCGCGATAACAGGATTAATAGTGGGGAACCTGACAGGCTTTACGAGCGTCTCAAAGGCATCAATCACATGATAATCCTGATCAACGAGAACGGCGCCGATTTCAATGATTTCATACCGGTCTTCCAGTCGATTGAAACCATTTGCTTCGAAGTCAGCAACCAGCGCCAGTGGTGGGGTGTTGGGTTTTGTCATTTTAGGGATATCCTGATCGTGTGGTTTAACATCACAGTATCCCTATAAACGGATCTGGTTTCGAAATTATCAACATCGGACAGGGAAACCATGAATACTACGGCGAGGAAATGCATGCCAGGTTGTCTGGTATAAAAGATGGCTGCGCCATCAATGGCTATCGACAGCCAGGAAGCCCGCCGATAAGACGGGCTTTCCGGGTACTGTTATTCTTTCGGAGCAAGCAGCAAGACCATACCGTCACAACCATTCACCACAACAGTGGCTCCGGCGTCCAAATCGACATCACTACGCACTTTCCAGAGAGTATCACCGATCTGTACACGCCCCTGCCCATTATTAACCGGTTGTTCCAGAACAATGACACGCCCCACCAACTGGACTGCACGGTTATTCAGTTCCGGGTGATCAGTCTGTTCATTGTAACGCCGGAAAAACTTCCACCAGGCAACCGTCATAACCAGCGTACCGATACCGAACAGGATGAGTTGTATACCCCAATCCATTGACGGCATCATCCACAAGAGAAGCGCCAACAGCGCAGATGCAATACCTGCACCAATCAGGAAACCGGAAGCGCCCAGCGCCTCCAGTGCGAACAGCAGCATGCTCAGAATCAACCAGTGCCAGGGTTGTAATGAATCCAGCAAACCCACGTTACTCTCCTTGTCTCACTAACCGTTGCGGGTACCTGTAGACTGCAGAAGTTCCTTCACACCAGCCACAGAACCGATCACATCTGATGCTTCGAGAGGCATCATGATGACTTTACTGTTCCCGGAAGCAGCCATGTCTTTGAGCGCCTCTACGTATTTCTGGGCCACAAAGTAATTGATTGCCTGGATGTTGCCCTCAGCTATCGCCTTGGAAACAACACCTGTCGCCTGTGCCTCGGCCTCAGCCAATCGTTCTCTCGCCTCGGCTTCTCGCCTTGCCGCTTCCAACTCCCCCTCGGCCTTGAGAATCTGAGCCTGCTTTTCACCTTCTGCAACTTTTATGGCAGCTTCCCTGGCACCTTCCGCTTCCAGAATCTGCGCCCGTTTTTCCCGCTCAGCTTTCATCTGCCGGGCCATGGCATCGACCAGGTCCTGGGGAGGGGAAATATCACGGATCTCAATACGAGTCACCTTGATACCCCAGGGATCAGTCGCTTCATCCACCTTTTGCAGCAGGCTGGTGTTGATGCGGTCGCGGTTCGACAGCATGTCATCGAGTTCCATGGAGCCAAGCACCGCACGAATATTTGTCATCACCAGGTTTTGCATGGCGCGACTTAAATCATTGACTTCATAAGCTGACTTGACCGGATCGTGAATCTGGAAGAAGCACACTGCATCTGTCGTCACCTGGGCATTGTCACTGGAAATGACTTCCTGGGGAGGAATATCCAAGACCTGCTCCATCATGTTCTGCTTGCGACCGATCATATCAATAAACGGAATCAGCACATGAAGCCCTGGCCCCAAGGTGCGTGTGAATTTACCAAAGCGCTCTACGGTATAGTTATATCCTTGGGGGACCATATAAACCCCCTTGAAAATAAATACGCCAACTACCGCCACAAAGACGATAGAAAAAAGATTCTCTAACCCCATCTTTCCTGCCCTCCTCATCCTATAACCTGGTTATCATTTTTGTATTGGGTTGAGATTTTCTCAAAAAGTTCCCGAGCCCTGCATACAAACCATGATCAGAGAAATATTATCAGACTATTCTTGCTAAAAAACAGACATATTCGAATTTAATATCACTATCCAAAGCTGGGCACGCATACAGGGAAGTTTTCACAACAAACAGAAAAATATTTATTCAAACCACATATCACATTCTCCCGCATTATAAATGCCACACATAATCAAAAAAGAAAATGCAAACCGTTAAATCATTTCCAAACTCATACCTGCTGAGAAACATAAAAATATGGAGCATCATGTATGCTCCATATTTTTACAGCGATCCGCGATTAATCATTCAAATATCATCAATTTCACCAACAGTATGAATACCAAGAACATCTCGGAGATAATGTGCGTACCACTCTAATCCGTTGCGGCTGTATGGACTGATCACACCTTTGGCAGCCGCATTGGCTTGCGCATAGGCTGTGCGATAACTAATGCCCAGATACCTCATTTGATAGGCAGCAATCACTTCCCCTGTCCTGTCATGGCCGCCTCGACAATGCACCAGAACCATTTGAGGCCGGTCACCTGCAGTACTGACAATCTGCCCCAGGTTATCTTCCAAGCTTCCGATTTCACCGAAAGAGGGTATTTGCTCAAGCCAGTCCTGCAGCATTTCCGGATACATCGAAGGACTGAATAATGCGCCATAAATAGGATGGTGTATCATTCGTCCTTTATCAGGATTGTGTTTGAAGTAATTCTGTTCAATTTTAATGGTTTCAGCATCTGTAAACCAATTCAACAGCGATACATCCACCAGTTCAAACTTCTCAGGAAGAGGTTTCCCATAACGCCCCTCATAAGCACTTTGCATAGCCTGAACCAGATGATCGTAAGCAAATACGCCATCTTTTACGGGAACATTACTTCGAAACAAACAGTTACCGGAAACATCATTACAATAGACCAGTTTAAGCCTCTCCTCTTTAAACGGCGTTCCTTTCTCCCGCTTAAGGATGTCTAACCATCCGCGGTCATAGGGTAAATTATTAACCTCAGTACTGACAAAAGGACTTTTCTGTTCATCATGAGCATACGTCTGCAAAGGAAATAATGAAATAGCCACTAAAAATGCAGAAGAACGCAGGATAACATTTCTGAAAATAGACACCGTTTCAATCCTGTAATAACTACGAGTTTCTACCTCACCTCATGTTAGCATGTCTTAAAAAAAACGTTGAAAAATCCAACACCCCAACAACAAAAAACAAGTTTAGAAATTAAGTCAATTATTTTCATTACCGAAAGAAATA
>NZ_BAAJPA010000016.1:0-98936 GCF_057552235.1 Kistimonas ophiarachnellae
CTCGTTTCATCCTGTGGATAATCCTGCGTTTGACGACCGGGTCGCTAAGAAGCTGACCGCAACAGGAGGCGAATTATAGGGAGCAGAGATACATTCACAATAAGTATGAACACCCAGAACGGTATTTAAAGAGGTGACTTAATGAAATAAAGCAGCCTATTGGGCTGCTTTATTAAAGAGGGTAAAGAAGTTATTTGTCGTATGCTCAGCCAGAGTTTCGACAGAAACACCTTTCAACTCAGCAATGAACTTACCCACTTCCGGCACATATTTCGGTTCATTGGATTTACCGCGAAAAGGAACCGGTGCTAGGTAAGGAGAATCTGTTTCAACCAAAATCCGATCCAGCGGGACTTTACGGGCAACCTCACGCAGCTCATCAGCATTTTTGAATGTCACAATGCCTGAAAACGAGATATAGAAATTCATGTCCATGGCTTTTTTAGCCATATCCCAGCTTTCCGTAAAGCAATGCATGACGCCTGCAGACTCTCTCGAACCATGAGAAGCAATCAAGCTTAACGTATCTTCACGGGCATCACGGGTATGAACAATGATCGGTAACTGCTGTTCAGCAGCAGCGGTCAACTGCATAGCAAACCACTCCTGCTGCTGTTGCTTGCGATCTTTGCTGTAGTAATAGTCCAGCCCCGTTTCACCGATCGCCACAACCTTGGGATGATCAGACAACTGCTTTAATGTCTCAACAGTTGGCGCCTGACCATCTAGATCGAGCGGGTGAACGCCCACAGAGGCCCAGACATTATCAAAACAGGTCATATCGAGCACAGACTGAAAATGCTCCAGATCGATACAGACGGACAGTATTCCACTGACCCCGTTAGCAAAGGCAGCCTCGACAGCTTTGCTGACATCACCTTCGTAAGGGTCAAGCTTGAGACGATCAAGATGACAATGTGAATCTATAAACATACCTGAACTACATCGTACTGGTGGGGCGATCCGATGTTACCGAACCGGCCAGATAGGCTTCTATCTTGGTTCGCGCCACCTCATTAGCTTCTGTGAATTGGACACCAATACCGGGGTTGCGGTTCCCCTGGGAACCTGGCGGTGTAATCCACACCACCTTACCCGGCACAGGAATCTTCTCCGCCTCGTCCATCAGCGAAAGACGGAGGAAAACCTCGGCACCCATCGGATATTTCTTGTTGGTCGGAATAAACAGACCACCATTCACCAGGAATGGCATGTAAGACTCGTATAAGACTGCTTTATCCTTGATCGAAACCGACAGAATACTGCCTTTAGCCATACCTACCATAATGCCCCCTCTCCCCTGCTACGGCGCATTCATCTGAGAATTGCTGAAACTCGGGCGTGATTATTCTTGTCATCCCTGTTTCATTGTAAGCTGCAACCAGCGAAATAGCACCGCCTCCATGAGCAGCTGCCGGTTCAGGTTGATCTGCCCACTTAAACGGCTTTTCTGCTGCAATAACCAGGCATGAAACGCCAGCAACCGCTTGGCTCCGGCCTTTTTCGCAATATAGGACAGCATTTTGGCCATAGATTGAGAGCGGATACAGGCATCATTCGATGTCGATACATAACCGGCCATTTCCGCGGACCAGCCAGCCAGCCACTCCAGCACGATGACGGGTTCAAAATCCTGCCATGCCAGCGCGACTTCGACGGGCGCCACCTCTCCACGCGTTACGGCGCCAAGGTCTTTCTGCATGCGTGCGAGCTGCTTTTCCAGACCATCATCAAGATAAGTACGCGCGCCGAGAGGGCAGCCACCGGATAGCGTCAAGAGATTTTGCGCCTGCTCTGCATCATCACATAACGGCATAAGCCAATTCAGGGAGGACTGCTCATCAGGCTTATCAAATGCCAGCAACTGACAGCGGCTACGGATTGTAGGAAGAATCGCTGATATCTGGTGGCTGACGAGCATCAACAGCGTGTTTTCACCCGGCTCCTCCAGACATTTCAACAGGGCATTCGCCGCATTGGTATTCATGCTTTCAGCCGGGCTGAGCACCACCACCCGATACCCCCCCTGCTGGGCGGTTTTACCCGAGAATTCGATCAATGCACGAACCTGGTCGACCTTTATTCCCTTTCCCGGAGATTCCGGCTCAATCATCAAAAAATCCGGATGCGTTCCCGCAAGATTCAACTGGCAGCTACGGCAACAACCACAAGACTGTCCATCCACCTTATCCTGACACAGTACATAACGGCCAAACGCCCGGGCGAAATCCAGCTTGCCGATACCGGCAGCTCCGCGCATCAGGTAAGCGTGCGCCAGCCTTCCTTCAGCGAAACGCCCGGTCATCTGGCGCCACTGAACATCCTGCCAGGCATAAGGTTCGAATAACGATTTATTCTCCGGCATAGGCTGACAACCTGTTCTGAAGAATCACACCAATATCTGCCTGCACACTCTCCAATTCCTGTGAAGCATCGACAATTGCATATTGATTCTCAAACATTGCCGCTCTTTCCAGGTAGCCCTCACGAACACGCTCAAAAAACGTCATGGCTTCCTGCTCAAAACGGTCCAAATCACCGCGCTGATTGACTCTCGCCATACCGGCAGCTACCGGGAGATCCAGCAACAGAGTAAGATCCGGCCGCAATGGTCCCTGCACCAACCCTTCCAGCGTGGCGATATCGCTTTTACTGAGCCCACGCCCAGCCCCTTGATAGGCATAGGTTGCATCCGTGAAACGGTCACATAACACCACCTTGCCCGCCTGCAGCGCAGGAATAATCACCTGATCGAGGTGTTGCGCCCTTGCCGCAAATACCAGCAAAAGCTCTGCCTTTTCCGCGATCGCTTCATCCGATTTGGCCAATAACAGCTCCCGGATATTTTCCGCTAACGGCGTACCGCCCGGTTCACGGGTATGGACAAATGCGATGTTGTGTGTCGTCAGCCATTCCCTGATATAGGCGATATTCGTCGTTTTACCGGCGCCTTCACCACCTTCAACCGTCATGAAAAAACCGGGATATTGTCTGTCAGACATGTTTTCACCTTACTCCGTGGTGACCAGGGGCGAGCTGCGATACCCCTTGCGTCGTGTTAACTGGTACTTCCTGACTGCCGCATTATGCTCAGCCAATGTTCTGGAAAATTTGTGGGAGCCATCGCCGCGCGCCACGAAATAGAACGTATCGCCCGCCTCCGGATGCAATGCAGCACGAATCGACTCACGCCCCGCCAAAGCAATAGGGGTAGGCGGCAACCCTTTGATCCTGTAGGTGTTATACGGCGTATAGGTTTTCAAATGCTTTCGGGTCAGGTTCCCCTGGTAGGCGTCCCCCAAACCATAGATCACTGACGGATCCGTCTGCAATCGCATCCCCTTCTGCAAGCGTCGGACAAAAACACCGGCAATCTGCCCTCTTTCTTTGGGAACGCCGGTTTCACGCTCTATCAATGATGCCATGATCAACGCCTCGTACGGCGATTGATAAGGCAGACCCGATGCCTTTCTGGCCCACTCTTTGGCCAGCACTTCCTGCATACGCAAATAAGCACGTCGCAGTATGGAGGTATCGGTATCACCTGCTTCAAAATAGTAGGTATCAGGAAAGAACATGCCTTCCGCCGAGGCATCAGAAAACCCCAGCTTTTTCAGTATTTCCTGACCATTCAATCCCGTCAGCTCAAACACCAGTTTTTTGTTTTCTGACAGCATGGCCAGGTTTTCTGACAGTGTTCGCCCTTCGATCAGGGTTGCACTATGGAGTATGACCCGTCCGGACGTTAACAGTTCCAGCAACCCGGCAACCGTAGTGTCGGGTTTAACCAGATACTCACCAGCTCTTAATCCAGTATCTTCACCTATCACCCGGGCATAGAGCCTGAAAACATCAGGCAGACGCAAAATACCCCGTTCTTCGAGCCGGCGACTGACCCGACTGAACGATTCCCCGGCATTCACCACAAAGACCGTGCCTTCTTCCAGCGTATTCACAGGCTCATCCAGATAAGCCTGCAACCAGCGCCATGACAGAAGCACTAACAAAGCGGCTGCCAGCAGCATCAGCAGCACATAAAACAAAGGCTTTCGAGGCACGTTATTTTCAGACATTCAACATCCCAGAAACGGCAGACTGCACACGCCGTGTAACAGGTCCTGGCGCCCACCGCATATCGGCATAAGCGACAACAGGCCACACACCATTCACACTATTACAGACAAACACCTCGAAGGCTTGATACATCGCATCCGGCGCGATATCACAAACCTGCGTTTTGATTCCGTATTGAGGCATATTATCCAGAATCCACTGCCTCATGACACCTGCCACGCCGGACATTTTCAAATCCGGCGTGCACAACCCCTCAGACGTTACCAGAAACAGGTTGGTCATTGTTCCTTCAATCAGGTTGCCATTCAGATCTTTTAAAAGTCCTTCGGCATAGCGAGAATCGTCCCACTCTGATCGCGCAAGCACCTGCTCCAGACGATTGAGGTGTTTGATGCCGGCCAGTGATGGCTGCAAACCAAGCTCCGCTGTACAGGCATAGAGCGCAATCCCATCTTGCCAGTACTCAGCAGGATATTCTGGAAGATCATGCCATGAAAGTATAAATCGACTGCGGCAACCTTTCGGGTTGTAGCCTCGCCCGCCACTTCCCCTGGAGACAATCATTTTGAGGATGCCCGACGCTCGATCCGCAAGAAAACGAGAAACAGTCTTCTGCAGATATACAAGATCAGTGTCTATCCCAAGCCGATGACAGGAGGTCTGCAAGCGATTCCAGTGATAGTCGTCCAATGTCATTTTACCGGACACAACCCTCACCGTTTCAAAAACACCGTCACCGTATGCGAGACCACGATCATCCGATGGAACGACTGAACAAGGCTCACCATCAATCCACACATTTGCCGTGATCATGAACGATTCCCATACCAATCATGACGGATTGATACCACAAATTGACTGAAGAGTGGACTGGACGTCTTTCAGCAGCACACAAAAGAACGCCAAAAAGAAAAAAGACAGATACAGAAAAGCCGCACTCACAGAACTGCCAGTGCGGCTTTTTCAGAAATTCTTGCAGAATTACTGGTGGGAAACGACGTAGTCGATAGCTTCCTGCACGGTAGTAATCTTTTCTGCTTCCTCGTCAGGAATTTCAGTCTCGAACTCTTCCTCGAGCGCCATGACGAGTTCTACAGTGTCCAAAGAATCCGCGCCCAGATCTTCGACGAAGGACGCATCATTGGTCACTTCCTCTTCTTTCACGCCAAGCTGTTCGCAAACAATCTTTTTGACGCGCTCTTCAATGGTACTCATGCCTTGTTGTGCTCCTGTTAACATTCCATGCAGCCTCAGCTGCGAAAAGTAAGTTTATATAAACGATTGCGAGAATTTCAAGGCCACTCAAAGAGTATTTATCGCAATCAGACCGACCACTAACCGCAGTTGCCGGTATCATTCATTGGGCATTAGCCCATATACATGCCACCGTTGACATGTATGGTTTCGCCCGTGATGTAACCACCTGCATCACCAGCAAGAAAAGCAACCACACCGGCAATCTCTTCCGGTTGCCCCAGACGCGCCAGGGGAACCTGGGTCAACAGCATGTCGCGCTGCTCATCCGGCAGGGAACGTGTCATGTCGGTGTCAATAAATCCGGGGGCCACCGCGTTGACTGTAATCTGGCGACTGCCCAGTTCACGCGCAAGCGATCGTGAAAAACCTTCCAACCCCGCTTTCGCCGCGGCATAGTTGGACTGTCCCGCATTACCCATGGAGCCGACCACGGAACTGATATTGACGATCCGCCCCTCACGGGCTTTGGTCATACCACGTACACAGGCCTTGCTAAGACGATAAATGGATCCGAGGTTGGTGTTAATCACGGAATCCCATTCGTCATCCTTCATTCGCATGAGGATGTTATCACGGGTAATGCCGGCATTATTAACCAGAACTACCGGAGCACCAAATTCTTCAGTCACTGCTTTAACGACAGCCGTCACTGACTCATTGTCTGCCACATCCAGACACAGGCCACGACCACGGATACCCGCTTCTGCAAGGGCCTGTGAAATTGCCTCGGCACCAGCCTCGGTAGTCGCTGTACCGACAACAATGGCACCTTCAGCACCGAGCCGCATGGCGATAGCTCGACCGATTCCACGACTCGCGCCGGTCACCAGCGCCACTTTATCCGTTAAAGCCATAAAAACCTCTTGGTCCCGAATTTATCCATGATCAGGAAGACAGTTCAGCATAAGCGGCAGCTGATTCAAGAGAAGTGTATGCCTGTGAACGTTCAATCCGCTTACCAAGACCTGCCAGCACATTACCCGGACCACACTCATACAAACGGGCAACCCCGGAGTCCGCCATCAGGCGAATGGTCTCAACCCAGCGCACAGGACTATAAAGCTGACGTACCAGGTTCTCACGAATTTGCTCAACATCGTCGACAACCTGCGCCGTCACGTTTTGAACAACGGGAATGATTGGCGCACTGAAAATCACTGCAGCCAAATCTTCAGACAGCCGTTCTGCAGCAGGTTTCATCAACGCGCAATGGGAAGGCACACTGACCGGTAAAGGCATCACCTTACGCGCACCCGCTTCCGAAAAAGCAGCGACAGACTGTTCAACGGCCACTTTGCTGCCAGCAACAACGACCTGACCGGGCGCATTGAAATTCACGGCCTCAAGGACTTCACCGGACTGCGCAGCAACTTCACTGCAAACTCGCACCACCTCTTCATCAGCCAAACCAAGGACTGCTGCCATGCCACCGGTACCGGCAGGCACAGCCTCCTGCATATAGCGTCCACGGTTACGAACCAGCTTCAAACCATCAGCAAAGGAGATCACACCCGCACAGACCAGCGCAGAATATTCGCCCAGACTGTGCCCTGCCATCATGACCGGCGCACCTTCCCGCTCGGCCCAGAGGCGCCACAATGCAACGCTGGAAGCCAGCAAAGCAGGCTGCGTATGCTCCGTCTGATTCAGCATGTCGGCAGGACCCTCGGCAATCATTTGCCCCAGATCATAGCCAAGCACTTCAGACGCTTCCGCAAAGGTAGCGCTAATCACATCACTGCTGGCAGCCACTTCCGCCAACATCCCTACCTTTTGCGATCCCTGGCCGGGAAAAACCACTGCGAACTTGTCACTCATTATTGCTTACGCCACTCTGCCTCATGGACACCTGTCGAATTGGGCCATTATAAGGAATGATTTCCATCCAACCGTTAAAATATGTTGCGCATACATTACCGGCTGGTAACAACAGACAAAAAGTTTGACCGAAGCGATCAGAAATAGGATTCAAGTTTGTCATTGATGCGGTAAATGGCGTTGCGCTCAACCTCCATGACCGCTCGCTCCAGGGCATAGCCAAACTCGCGCTGATCAGCGCCACCATGACTTTTCACGACCACACCCTGAAGCCCCAGAAAACTGGCGCCATTAAAACAACCGGGATCAATCTGCCGAACCATATGCCGAATAAACGGTAACGCCAGATAGCGATAGATCTTACGCCAGCCAGTCAAACCGGTTCCTTGCCGCATCACATGACTGATATAAGAGGATGCACCTTCTCCAGCCTTCAGGGCGACATTGCCAGGGAACCCGTCACAAACCACCAGATCCACAGTGCCACGGAAAATATCATGCCCTTCGACAAAACCCTGATAATTCAGTCCGGGATTTGCAAGAATCAATTCCTGCGCCAACCTGACCCGCTCATCACCCTTGATATCTTCCTGACCGACATTTAACAGTCCGATTGTCGGCGCAGTGATACCGATGACCTCCGACAACATCAGCGAACCCAGTACCGCAAACTGATAGAGATGTTCGGAGTTACAATCCACATTGGCACCGAGATCCAACATGAACGTATCACGACCAATAGAGGGTATCTGGCCAATAATGGCGGGACGATCAATGCCCGGGTGCGTCTTCAGAAGGAAGCGTCCCATCGCCATTAAGGCACCGGTATTACCGGCACTCACACAGGCCTGAGCGACGCCCATAGACACTTGTTCCAGCGCACGCCACATGGAGGAATTTTGTTTCCTGCGTAACGCCAGGGAGGGACGATCATCCATGGTGACTACCTGGTCGGCATGAACCACAGTGATACGTGAACGCAGCTCAGTCGCGCTGCCAGTAAGAGAATCTCGGATAAAGTGCCGGTCGCCGACAAGAATGAAGTGAAGACCTGGATGGAGGGACAAACAATCCAGCGCTGCAGCAATACGAAAGCGGGGACTCCTGTCCCCGCTCATCACATCCAGCGCAATCGTCTTTTGCTGGCTCAAGACGACTTATTCGTCGTTCTTGCCGGCAACGACTTTCTTGCCACGGTAGAAACCGTCTGCAGTCACGTGGTGACGACGGTGGGTTTCGCCGCTGGCTGCATCAACGGACAGGGCGGAAGTGCCCAGCGCGTCGTGAGAACGACGCATGTCGCGCCGTGAACGGGTTTTGCGGTTCTGCTGAACTGCCATGAGTTAACTCTCCTGAATGGATTAATCGCCAGTCTTTAACTGTGCCAGCACACTGAACGGGTTAGGCTTGTCCTGCGTTTCTTCAGCAACGTCTTCACTGTAATCAGGATCCGTACTGAAGACCTGCCCGGCATGACACTGCGTATTCTCGTGATAAGCCACCAGGGGAACACTCAGCAACAGCTCGTCTTCAACCAGCTGACGCAGATCCGTGGTGTCGTCCTCAAGAATTAACGGGTCAACATCCTTCGGCAGGGCCTTCGCCTGCTCTTCGGACCAGACAACCGCCAGATTAAGTCCAGTCCGAATTTTAACATTTACAACATCAAGGCAACGCTGACAGAGCATCGGCAACTCGGCCTCCAGCTCACCGGCAATCCTGGGACGACGATTCTCATCCAGGGAAAATGCCAGTGACAAGGCCACCTCTGCGTCCTCGCCAGCCAGCATATCTGCCAACCGGTCAAGTTCTCTGACCGCGATGCGACCGGCAAGTTCCGTCTCATTCTGAGCAAACTTGCGCGGTGTGATGTGTTTTGGTAACTGCCCATTTAACATAAGCGCGCAATGATAGGGCCATGCTCAATGCCTGTCAAAGGGCTTCAAACGCTTTTGCGGAATATCATTAACCTCAGCCGCTCGCGCTCAACACAACGGAACGATACACTGGCCACCTTCCGCAACCAACTTCCTACCTATTATGCCGGCAACAGCACAACCTCTCATCCTGGCCTCAGGCTCAATCTACCGACGCAGGTTACTGGAACGACTGCAGCTTCCCTTCTCATGGCACGCCCCTGACATTGCTGAACAAAGACAGGCAGATGAGCCCCCTCACCAGATGGCCGAGCGGTTAAGCCTGAACAAAGCAACTGCCTGCAGCAACCAATACCCTGATGCATTGATTATCGGATCAGATCAGGTTGCCGTATTGGACGAACAGATTCTAGGCAAACCCAAAACAACTGAAAAAGCCTTTGAACAGCTGAGCCTGTGCAGCGGAAAAACCGTGCAATTCCTTACCGGTCTGTGCCTTCTGGATTCTGCGACAGGAAAGCATCAATCAACGGTAATACCCTTTCACGTAACATTCAGGGAATTGAGCAATGATGAGATCACACGCTATATAGAGAAGGATCAGCCGCTGGATTGTGCCGGAAGCTTCAAGTGGGAATCACTGGGGATTTCGCTCTTTGAATCACTGTCCGGCGATGACCCAACTGCACTGGAAGGACTACCACTGATCGCATTATCAAAAATGCTTAGAGATTATCAATTACAGCTACCATAAAGTGTATCGAAGGCCAGCCCCACCGGCTGGCCACATAATCGACATGCAATATCTTAGCGAACGCTCAGACCATCCAGCCCCAGCACATTGACCATAGTATGCATGGCCCCCATACCCAACTGGCGGGCAAACCGCTCAAACGGCGTCAATTGCGGCGTAAAATCCACAATCATTTCTTCACCGATCAATTCACGGGCGACATAACTTGAGCTACCCAAACCATCAACCAAGCCCAAATCTTCCGCCTGCTCACCCGACCAGATCAAACCGGAGTAAAGCAGCGGATCATCACTCAGACGATCACCACGCCCCAGCTTGACGCTGTCAATGAACTGCTGATGGATTGAGGCCACGGTAGACTTGATATGCTCTGCAGCCACCGGATCTTCTGGTTGGAACGGATCAGAAAAGCCCTTGAAATCACCTGACTTATAGAAGCGGCGGGTTACACCCACTTTTTCCATCACACCATCAAGACCAAAGCTGGCCATATAGGCACCAATTGAACCTACCAGACTCGCTTTGTCTGCATAAATCTCATCTGCTGCTGATGCAATGTAGTAAGCGCCCGAGGCCCCGATATCCACAATAACGGCATACACCTTGAGATCACTGCGATCCGCTTTCAAGCGGCGAATTTCGTCATAGACATAGCCAGACTGCACAGGGCTACCACCAGGGCTATTGATGCGCAGAATAATCCCCTTCACATTCGGATCATCAAACGCCTCTCGCAGCCCACCCACAATATTATCAGCACTGGCCTGCTCACCTGACGCTATCACGCCATCAATCTCAATCAGCGCTGTATAACCTTCACCCTTTCCCGCCGGAGCCGGCACCATGGAACGTGATGACATAAACAGACTACCCACCACGGCAAACAACCATAGCAGCGTCATCAACTTAAAGAAGACCCCCCAGCGACGGGCTCGTCGTTGCTCTACAAGCGCACCTGACAAGAGCTTTTCAATCAAACGCCGATCCTCACTGGACGACGCATCGCCCCCCCACTCTTTATCCGACATATAGCTCCTCAAGCACCATCAACGATCAATTACACAATGCCAGCGGGAAACAGCATTTCACACCCGCACCCTTTCATCATTACAGCAGAGAATCTGAAATATCACTGACCCGTTCAGCAATACGTACCGGCCCAAAGGATGCTAGACGTTCACGATCATGCACCCCCCATGTGACAGCCAACCGATCAACCCCAGCATTCGCCGCCATTTCCATATCGTAAATACTATCGCCAATCATCAGCACATCTTCTGGCTGACAACGCACTTCCGCCATTAACTGGTTAAGCATCATAGGATCGGGTTTGGAACGCGTTTCGTCAGCACAGCGTGTCGCATGGAACAAACCACCCATGTCACGGGTTTCCAACTCTCGAGCCAACCCCCTACGGGATTTACCCGTTGCTACCGCCAATGCATAACCTTTACGTTGAAGCAAACTTAAAATATCCGGAATACCAGAAAAGAACGGGGAAGGCTCATGACTCCTGCCCAGAAACTCATCACGATAAGCATCACGAAAAACATGAATATCTAATTCGGGTAAATCAGGATATAACTGCCTGATCGCTTCAAACATTCCCAAACCGATGATGTTGCTGTATTCACGATCCGACAGGAGCGGCAGACGTACATTTTGGGACGCGTGCCGAAGACACTCAACGATACGCTCCGCCGAATCCACCAAAGTGCCATCCCAGTCAAAGACAACCAGCTTGTAAGGTAGAACTTCCATCACACTCATCCCTGTATCAAGGGTTATTCGTCTTTTTTTGACTCAAGCAAGATAATCAGATCTGCAGGGCAATTAGCCCCGCAGTTGTTGTAACCCTTCACACAAATCTTCTGGCAGAGGCGCCTCAAACACCATTTCACGCCGATCAGGCAACTGCACCTTCAAACGGGCCGCATGAAGAAACAATCGGCGAACGCCTTGCTGCTTCATGGTTTTATTGACTTCATCATCGCCATATTTTTCATCCCCGATAATGGGGCAGCCAACGTGCCGGGAATGTACGCGAATCTGATGAGTTCGCCCTGTTTCAAGACGAGCCTCTACTAATGTGCAACCATCCAACCGCTCAAGCACCTGGAAATGTGTAACGGAGGCTTTACCCTCGGGATGAACCACAACAATCCGCTCACCGGAACGCAGGGTATTCTTCAGCAAGGGCGCCTTGACTGTCTGGCGCCTGTTTGGCCAGCGACCTGTGACCAATAGCTGGTAGATTTTTTCTGTTTTACCGGACTGCATCTGCACATGCAGGTGCTTCAGCATGCTGCGCTTCTTGGCAATCAAAAGACAACCTGAGGTGTCACGATCCAGACGATGCACCAATTCCAGAAAACGACTCTCCGGACGCATGGCGCGCAATGCCTCGATAACGCCCAAAGACACACCGCTGCCACCATGCACAGCCATACCGCTTGGCTTGTTTACCACCAACAGGGCATCGTCTTCATAAATAATGCTCTGTTCAATGGCTCCACTCATTCCGGCACTGGGCGATGGCGCTGGCGCTTTTTCAGCCATACGAACCGGTGGAATACGCACATTATCACCGGCCGCCAAACGGTAATCGGCCGTGACACGCCCCTTGTTGACCCGCACTTCACCCTTACGAATAATCCGGTAGATACGGGTCTTCGGCACCCCTTTCAGGTGCAATTTCAGAAAATTATCGAGTCGCTGCCCGGCTCGTTCGTCATCCACTTCAACGAAACGCACCCGGACATCAACTACTGGCGATATAGGATGTTCATTACTCATGCGGCCATCTTACCAGCTTTCAGGTCATTTGCTGCACTCGGGAATTGCTGATATATTTCAGATACCGACCGTAAATCAGTACGTGATTACGACGGAAAGTTATAAGCAATTGATTTAGCACCCATTAATTGTCACAAGGACCACGGAGAATTTTCCCGTAGACGGTGTCCAAATATGTGTGACAAGGGTAAAAAAGAGTCAGCGAGAACGGCACGATGAAATGCCGTGACTCTGACAAAAGTTAACTAGCGCTATCCTTTTCAGTCAGGCGCTCCTATTAAGATTTCAGAAGTCGGCGCACAGGCACTCATGCTTCGCTGACTGCAGCCGGGCCACTCACCCGCCTGCAGAACGCACAAGATAAGACCTGTATGCCCATGTTGAGGCCAGAAAGGCCTGGCAAGCCGTATCAGCCTGATGACCGACATTCATGGGCATCACTGAACACGCGCTTGCAGCGATATACAGCAACACAAGCAACAACAAGAATGAATAATAGGAGATACCGCGCTTGAAGAGGATGGCCGCCACATACTATCGGTAATTCATGAAAAGAATGCTTATCAATGCGACCCAGCAGGAAGAGCTGCGGGTTGCACTGGTCGATGGCCAGAGACTCTATGACCTGGACATCGAATCCGGCGCCAGGGAACAGAAAAAAGCCAACATCTACAAGGGAAAAATCACCCGTATTGAGCCAAGCCTCGAAGCTGCGTTTGTCGATTTCGGCGCTGAACGGCACGGATTCCTCCCCTTAAAGGAAATCTCCCGCGAATATTTCAACAAGACCCAGTCTTCCGGTCGTCCCAATATCAAGGATGTGATCCGTGAAGGACAGGAAGTCGTCATTCAGGTTGATAAAGAAGAGCGCGGCAACAAAGGCGCTGCACTGACAACCTTTATCAGCCTTGCTGGTCGCTACCTGGTACTGATGCCCAATAACCCTCGCGCAGGCGGCATCTCCCGTCGCATCGAAGGCGACGAACGCACTCAGCTCCGCGAAGCTCTCAGTCAGCTGGATATCCCCCAGGAAATGGGTGTGATCGTTCGTACTGCCGGCCTCGGTCGCAGCAGCGAAGAACTTCAGTGGGACCTGGACTACCTTCTGCAACTCTGGAACTCCATTCAGGAAGCAGCATCCACCAATCCAGCCCCCTTCCTGATCTACCAGGAAAGTAACGTTATTATCCGTGCTATCCGGGATTACCTGCGCCAGGACATCGGTGAAGTCCTGGTCGATAACCCCAAGGTTCACGCAGAAGCTCTGGACTTTATCCGTCAGGTTATGCCGCAGTACCAGAACCGCATCAAGCTCTACAAAGATACGGTTCCCCTGTTTAACCGCTTCCAGATCGAAACCCAGATCGAGACAGCCTTCCAGCGTGAAGTCAACCTTCCCTCAGGCGGCTCGATCGTCATCGACCCCACTGAAGCACTTGTATCCATTGACATCAACTCCGCCCGTGCCACCCGCGGGGGTGACATTGAAGAGACTGCACTCAACACCAACCTTGAAGCCGCCGACGAGATCGCACGCCAGCTTCGGTTACGGGATATCGGTGGACTGATTGTCATCGACTTCATTGATATGAACTCGAACAAGAGTCAGCGCGAAGTCGAAAACCGGATGAAAGACGCCCTCCAGATGGACCGCGCCCGCGTCCAGATTGGCCGTATTTCCCGCTTCGGCCTTCTGGAAATGTCTCGCCAGCGCCTGCGTCCTTCTCTGGGTGAAACCAGCGGTATCGTCTGCCCACGCTGCCACGGCCAGGGCACGATTCGCGATATCAGCTCTCTTGCACTGTCTATCCTGAGACTGATGGAGGAAGAAGCACTCAAAGAGCGGACCTCTGAAATTCGTGCGCAAGTTCCCGTCAGCGTTGGCACGTTCCTGCTGAACGAAAAGCGTGGCGTTATCAGCAAAATCGAGAAGCGCAACGACGTACGTGTTCTGGTGATCCCGAATCCAAACCTGGAAACACCTCACTTTGAAGTCCAGCGCCTCCGGGATGATCACGCCGCGGTTCAGGCAAAAGAGAACAGCTTCGAAATCACTACAGAGATTGATGAAGCCGCTGAAGAGCTTGTTCAGGAAAAACCTGCTATCAAGACCAGTGAAGCAGCTGTCAAAAATATCAGACCTGCACAACCTGCACCGGCGAAACCCGCCACCCAAGAGCAGGTTGGACTGATCGGCTCCGTCTCCCGCTTCCTGTCAGGCCTGTTCAAGAGCGAAGAGCAGCCTCAAAGCAAGACTGCAGACACTGCAAGAAGCCAGGAAAGATCACAACCCCGCAACAATGCTGGCAAGCAACAAGGCCAGCGTCGTCAAAGCGACCGCGGTGATCGTCGCGATCAACGTAATAGTCAGCAGCAAGACCAGGGACGTCCTAGCCAGCGCCAGCGTCGGGACTCTCGCAATGCGGATCAAAAACGCGAACGCGATACAGCCAAAGCTCCTGCTCAGCGTACTAAACAGGCGCCTAAACAGGAACGTCCGGTTCAGGATGACAACAAACAAGGCAATCGCCCGACACGCGAAGAACGCCAGCCTGATCAGGCTACTGGTTCAGATGAGCGCCGTCGCCGCCCACGCAACCTGGCCAATCGTCGCAGAAGCAATCGCCCTTCACAACGCGATCGTCAGCAGCCCGAGCAGATTGAAAACAATGAGCAGGTTGTCATTTCAAACGAGCCGGCATCCGCTGAAAAGCGCGCATCAGAGCAATCTCGCCAGAGCGAACCCCAACAGCAAGACAAGGTTCGCAAGGAACAGGAACGCAGTACAACTGCCCGCCCTGTGAGCGAGACTGTTACCAAAGAATCTACAGTCACTGAAACTCCGGCAACACCTGCTGAGAGCAAAGCGCCTCAGGTATCAACTCCAGAAACCAAGGAAGCGCCTAGCTCTGCGAAAAAAGCGACTGAAACTCAGGCACAAGAAAAACCTGAAACAGCGCGCAAACCCTCAGGACAAGCCTCTGAGCAGCAACAACCAGCTGCTGCGCCAGAAGCGCCGAAAATGACAGGTTTGGCTGAAGCTATCTCTGCGAGCGCAAGATCAGAGAATCACCCAAAACCCACCGGCATCGAGGCAGCAACTGCCGCCACACAGGGTGAGCCAAGTCAGGCACCGAAACCCATGCTGGCAACTGAAACAGCTGAGACTCCCAAGCCTCGCGCTGAGAGACCTGCCAGAAGAGAGCGGAAAGAAAGGGAAGAAAGGACTGCACAGCCAGCACACGCTGCACCCAAGGCATCCGACTCGGCCTCTAAACCTGAAGCGAAGACCGCAGACGTTGCTGCAGAAGCCAATGTTTCACGCGAACAGCCTCAGACTGCACAGCCTGCAAAAGCAACGGTCGCTGATAGCACACCTGCCCCAGCTTCCAAGCCGACGCCGACCGCTGAGGTGAAAAGCGCTCAGAATGCTGAAGCAGAGGCACCCAGAAAACGACGCAGCCGGGCGCACAATGATCCTCGGGAATTGAAGCGCAGACTGGCTGAGCAACAGACTATGAGCCAAGAGGCAGCGAGCACGCCTTCAGTGCAAGCTCAGGAGGAAACCTCTGAAGCTCAGCGCTAAAGGGTGACAAAATAAAAAAGGGAGTCAATCGACTCCCTTTTTTATTGATTCTTACTCAATAGATTCTTGGCTCTATTTCAAGGTTCACAGAAAAACGCTCTTTAACTGTTGCCTGAATCTCCTCAGCCAACTTCAAGATTGCTTTTCCACAGGCATTACCATGATTAACCAGCACCAGCGCCTGCTTTTCATAAACACCTGCGCCATCCTTCTTTGTGCAGCCCTTAAAGCCACACTGCTCGATCAGCCAGCCAGCCGCAAGCTTCCATCCGCCTGACACCTGATAGGCTGGCATATCTGCAAACTTCTCCTTTAATGCAGCCTTATGCGCATCTGAAACCACCGGGTTTTTGAAGAAACTCCCTGCATTGCCTATGGCCTTCGGATCCGGCAACTTTTCCCTGCGGATATCGCAGACAGCATGACAGATATCCATGCCTGTAGGCTGCTCTCCTTCGCAAGCCAATTCTTCTGCCTTTTCTTTCAGCGCACCATAATCCAGTTCAGGTATCAGGGTTCTATTTAGTCTCAGCGTCACCGAAGTGATAATGACCTGATCCAGCAAACGATTTTTAAACACTGAATCCCTGTACCCAAAGGCACAGTCTTCGGCTGACAATGTCATGATCTCACCGGTCTGCCAATCTATCGCCTCAAGACTGACAAAACGATCTTTAAGCTCTACCCCATAAGCCCCTATGTTCTGAACAGGTGCGGCACCAACACAACCCGGTATCAAAGCCAGGTTTTCCAAGCCATAAAAGCCTTGTTCAAGACTCCAGCAGACCAGCGAATGCCAGTGTTCACCAGCCCCCACTTTCAAGAAGACCGAGTCATTTTGACTCTCTACAACCTCTCGTCCTTTCAAGCGAATCAACAGAACCAAGGCATCCAGGCATTCACTTAGAACAACATTACTTCCCTCACCCAGCGGAATAACGGGCAGATTATGTTCATGGGCAAAGACGAGAGCCTCTCGAAGTGCGACCAGAGACTCAACCCGCCCAAAATAACGAGCAATGGATTCAAGCCCCAGCGTATTCAATGCTTTAAGATTGACATACTCCTCAATCTTCAGATTCATGCCGCCCCTTCCAACGTTGGCTTCAATGAAGAAAGCAGCGCCTGCGATGCTTCTTCTATAAGATCGAGCACCGTTTCAAAACCACCCTTTCCACCATAATAGGGATCTGGCACTTCCGTCTGCACACTTCCCTCATAGTCCAGAAACTGTCGCACCTTACCGTGCGAAGGCGCCGGACAACAGGATAACAATGCCTGAAGATTGGCCTTATCCATAGCCAGAATGAGGTCAAAACGCTCAAAATCTTCCGTTTGAACCTGCCGCGATCTTATATGGGACATTCGGTAGCCCCGCCGGGAAGCAGCCTCTATTGCCCGACTGTCAGGTGTTTCACCTGCATGACAGGCACTGGTTCCGGCAGAATCCACGTCAACCAGATCACTTAAGCCCGCCTGCTCTACAATGTGCTCAAAAACACCCTGTGCTGTTGGTGACCGACAAATATTCCCTAGACAAACAAATAAAATCCGCATCATGCAGAAACACTCAAATCCCTTTCAATAATGAACCGTCTGACACGCTCCAGATCAGCACTGGTATCAATCCCGGCTGGCGGCAATTCGGCAGCTTCTGCTACGTGGATCGAACGGCCATGCCAAAGCACCCGCAGCTGCTCCAGCTTTTCAAGGTCTTCCAGCGGCGAAACACCCCAGCCCACAAACGCGTTCAGGAGATCAACACGGTAGGCGTAAAGACCAATATGGCGCTGGTACAGGGGGCTGTCAGCAATCTCGTCAGTCAGGCCATCGGCGAAACGGTCACGATCCCAGGGAATCACCGCGCGACTGAAATAACGGGCCATGCCACGGGCATCAGCCACGACCTTCACAACAGCAGGATTAAACAGGTCATCGGCTGAACGGATGCGATGGCTCAACGTCGCTACGGATGCATCCGGGTTGTTTGCAAGATTATCCGCCACCTGATCAATTACAGCAGGCGGAATCAGGGGCTCATCCCCCTGAACATTCACCACGATGTCATCCGGCGTAAACCCCTGTCGGGCAACCACTTCCTGTAACCGATCTGTCCCGGTCGGATGATCCGCACGAGTCATCACCACTTCAGCACCAAAACGGACAGCGGCACCACGGATGCGCTCATCATCGGTAGCGATAATGACTTTGTCCGCACGACTCTTGCAGGCCTGCTCATAGACATGCTGAATCATCGGTTTGCCACCAATATCCGCCAAAGGCTTACCCGGCAGGCGGCTTGAACCATAGCGGGCAGGAATAATCACTGAGTACGACATCGCAGCTTACAGCCTCTCTTCCGTAGTCAGGGTACGCGCTTCGGACTCCAGCATAACGGGAATCTCATCCCGTACCGGATAAGCCAGCCCGCAGGGACGACAGATCAACTCCTTCTTGTCCTGATCGACCTTGAGATCGCCCTTGCACAGCGGGCAGACGAGAATTTCGAACAGTTTTTTATCCATTAGCAGAAACCGGCTGAAAAGATGATGGAAAGTCGGACAGTCTGGCAGAGACCTGCTCCCAGAAGCTGTCTGGCAATTTAGCGTCAACGGCCAGATACCACCAGTTGTCATGCGCAAAGCGGCGGCACTTGATGGCGTCTTTGGCGGTCATTATAACGGGTTGCCCGCCCGCAAAGACAAAATCATCCGGGCAATAGGCGTGATGATCCGGAAAAGCCTTCTCACTGACCGCAAACCCCAGAGACCTGAGAGAATCAAAAAAACGGCCAGGATTACCAATACCGGCCACGGCATGAACCGGAGTCGTAAAATCCTTCCACTCAGATAACGGTATGGCTTTGCCTGATTTGAGGTTCACCAGACGGGTAGGTACGAGTGTCATGATATTACAGGAGACATCATCGATCTCGACAACAGGTTTCCCGTTAGAAATGATGAAATCCACGGTGGTAAGGCGATCGGCGGGTTCTCGCAAAGGACCGGCAGGGAGGCATCGGCCATTGCCCAGCCATCGCGCGCCATCCAGAACAACCATCTCAATGTGACGCACAAGGGCATAGTGCTGCAGACCATCATCACTGATGATCACATCGCACTCATGATTGGTTAGCAAATAACGTGCTGCGGATGGGCGATCCGGATCGATAACGACAGGTACGCCTGTCATCCCTGCCAGCATCACTGGCTCATCCCCGAGCCTGGCAGGATTACTATCGGGAAATACGTCAGCAGGAAAGGTATCAACCTCAGCGCCATAACCACGACTAATGATACCGGGCCTAAGCCCTCTCTGCTGCAACGCAGACACCAAGGCAGCAACTAGTGGCGTCTTGCCTGTACCACCTACCGTGATATTACCCACAACGATAACAGGAACCGGCGATTGCCAAAGATGCTCTTGATTTGAATGATATTGGTGCTGTCGACGCCTAACCTGCCATTCCACCAGTTTCGATAGTGGCAATAACGGCGCTAACAGCGGATTGAAATCAGGCTGGTACCATGCCGATACCAGCCTGTCGGAAAAACTGCTCACTGACTGGGCGGCTCCTGAGCCGTAATGCTGAGATGGGAAAAGCCGAGATCACCGGCGGCTTCCATGGCGGTAACCACGGCCTGATGGGGCGTCATGGCGTCAGCCGTAATCACCAGCGGCAATTTGCTGTTACCCTGTGATGCCTGAATAAGCGCCTGCTTGAGGTTTTCCAGTCCGTCACTGGCCAACCGCTCACCATTGACTGCAATATGCCCGTTTTTATCGATACCGATCTCTATCTGACGGGGTGGTTTCCTGACTTCTTCCCCGGTAGCTTCCGGCAGATCAATGGTCAGCTGGGTTTCCCGGGTGAACGTGGTTGAAACCATGAAAAAGATCAGCAGCAGGAACACCACATCGATCAAAGGCGTCAGATTGACTGAAACCTCCTCATTCCGCTGACGGCGAAACTTCATGACCGGGCACCTTCGGTGTAATCCACTTTCCGCTCGCCCTGAACCACTTCCACCAGGCGGGTCGCTTCCTGCTCCATGACAACGACCAGCTCATCAACACGGCGGGTAAAGAACCGGTGGAAAATTACGGAGGGAATCGCCACCGTCAAACCCGCAGCCGTGGTAATCAGCGCCTTGGAAATACCACCAGCCAAGACCGCGGCATTACCACTGCCCTGCAGCATGATCACGGTGAAAACATCAATCATACCGATAACGGTGCCCAGCAGACCCAGCAACGGGGCAACGGCGGCAACCGTGCCCAGCGTGTTCAAATACTTTTCCAGCTCGTGAATGACCTTGCCAGCCGCCTCATCAATACTTTCCTTCATGATTTCGCGCCCGTACTTGGCACTGCCAAGACCGGCGGCCAGGATCTCACCCAGCGGGGAATGCGTGCGTAACTGCGCAAGACGTCGACCATCCAGTTCATTACCCTTGATCCATTTCCAGACCTGGGCCAGAAGATTGCCGGGCGCGACCTTGGCGGCCCGCAGGGTCCAGAAACGCTCTATCACGATCGCTGTTGCAATGATGGAGCACAGGATGATGGGAAGCATCAACCATCCGCCCGCTTTCACCAGTTCAAACACGTTTATTATTCCCTTTACCAAATGAGAAAACTTTATCACAACCGGTTTATCAGGCACACCGGTACAGCGGCTCTACGACAGGGGTTTTCGTGACCAATATCCCGGTTTCTGCAACCGGTGGCAATAGGGTGGCGGCAACCTCTCCCCGCCGACCCGAAACACCTGCGTGCCCGTCAGTGGCGTTTCAAAAACCTCAGCTCCCACAAGCCCCAGCCGTTCCCTGACGCGCGGAGACGGATGGCCGAAACGGTTTCGATACCCTGCGGATATGCTCGCATAGGTCGGATTCACCTGCGACAGAAAGGGATTACCACTGGATCCGGCGCTACCATGGTGAGCCACCACCAGCACCTGACTGGCCAGTTCCTCACCGTATCGCCTTGCCAGTCGCTGCTCAGCACGGGTGGAGATATCCCCCGTCAGTAATACCCCATGTTCACCGGCCTGAACCTGCAGCACACAGGAGCGATCATTACGACTGCTCAGCCCCTCCCCCGTCGACAAAAAGCGAAACCGAACACCATCCCAAAACCACTCCTCCTGATCATGACATAAGGAAACGGGCAACGGATAGTCATCTGCTTCGGAAACATACACATGCGAGAAAGGGAAAGCGCTCAGCAAGGTATCCAGACCGCCACGATGATCCCGGTCATTATGGGAAATGACAATTACATCCGGATCTTTAACGCCAGGGTGATGCCGCAAGTAAGGGACAATGACCGCGTCCGCAGCCGTGAAACGATCACTGAATCGATCACCGGTGTCATAAATGAGACAGTGATTGCGCGTGCAGACCAGCACGGCCAGCCCCTGCCCCACATCAAATACAGCGACATCCGCCATCCCTTCGGGTAAAGGGTCATTTGCTGGCACTAACCATGGAAGAAAACACGCCAGTGCCAGCCAACGAAAGCCCAATCCTGAATGAGTTAATAATAAAACCACACCCACCATCGCAAGTATCAGCGCCAGTCCATCAGGAACAGCAAGCGGCGGCAAATCAAGCGTTAAACTTTCAGACCATTGGAGTGCTGATATCCAAACATCCAGTATTACGCCGACAAAATCCATGACCAGCAGTCCCAAAGATGTTGAAACAAACGATAAAGCCACACCTGCAAATAACAAAGGAACAACCAGCAAACCCACCAGTGGGATGGATATCAAATTGACCAAAGGTGATAACACACTCACAGGTTGCAGATTCAATGCCAGCAATGGCGCCAACGCGACAAACACCGTGACCTGAGGCCGAACAAAACGTTCACTAACGCGTCGCGTAGACTGCACACCAGAAAACACATACAACAATGCCGAAACCGCAATAAAGGAATACCAGAAACCATTGCTGATGAATGCCAGGGGATCCAGAAGCACAACCACCGTCAAGGCCACCAGAAGTAGCGTGAATGGTTTAATTTTGAGATCAAGGAGGATTCCGCCCAGCGCAACCGACAACATCACCAGAGCCCGTTGTGCAGGAATCGAAAACCCAGCCATAAAGGCATAAACAAGCGCAAAACCAAGGCCAATCAATGCACCGACCTTTGGCAATGGCCAAGCCTCAAGAGGGATCACTCCTGATATGGCGAGCAACCTCGCAAACCACCAGCCAACCAGCGCCATAAGTCCAATGTGCAAACCAGAGATCACCAGCAGATGTGTCGTGCCTGTCTGGCTAAAGGAATCCCAAAGCTGCGGTGAAATGTTGCGCTTATCCCCTAACAGCAATGCTTTGAAGATGGCCGCCCTGTCACCAGCGTAATGGCTCTCAATAAACTCGGCCAGTTTCCATCGCCACCGATCAACACGTATCCATTCGTTATCCTGCAGAAGTTGGACATTCCCATCTCGCACATAACCCGTTGCGATTACCTGCTGCCTAAGCAACCAACCCTCATAATCCATCGCGCCAGGACTGGAAAACCCACTCGGCCGCTTCAACCTGACCGTCAAATCCCAGCGTTGCCCTGGTTTTATTTCAGGCGCTCCATGCCAGCTAAGCCGAACCCGTCCCGGATAGGGTTTCCCCTCAATCACAACATCACGCATCAGCATTGAGGCATAACCTTCACGCTTGAGGGGTAATTCATCAATTTCAGCATTGAGACGCAGATCGATTCTTTCCAAATCAGCGGGCAAAAGGCGATCCATTAGCATCAGCCCATGAAAGCCTCCATAAGCAAACCCGAAAAGCACCATGGCCGGAAAAATAAATACACGGAACCTGAAGCCAGCTGCTACGGTCAAACTAAGGGCAACCAGAACCGTCAGGCCCAACACCCATCGGGCAGGAAGTTCTGGCAAGAATAATGTCAGGGAAAGACCCAGAACGAGGCATATCAGTGAAAGCCGCATTTGGTGTACTTAGTAATTAAGCGCATAATTTTCCGGTTTTACGATATCCTTACTCTCGCAATTAAGCGGTACCCGGGTCACAAGTATATCTGCATGGCAAAAAAACTGTTTCAACGCTTTATGCCGGACCCTTCCCGACTTCGGGAAAACCGGTCATTGAACTTCCTGGGCGAACATATGTTCGACCCCAACCTGTGGCACCTGAACCGCCGCACTGCCGCGATGGCTTTTTTCGTGGGTATTTTCTGTGCGTTCCTGCCCATACCCTTCCAGATGCTGCTGGCAGCGGTTCTGGCGTTTATGTTGCGCTGCAATCTGCCGTTGTCCGTCGCGCTGGTCTGGATTACCAACCCCTTTACCATGCCGGTGATTTTCTACTTCACCTACAAGGTCGGTTGCTATATATTGCAGACCCCTGTCAGTCCACTGGGCTTTGAAGTTTCGCTGGAGTGGCTGAAAACCGAATTATCGCGGATCTGGCTTCCACTCTATCTTGGCTCGGTGATTACCGGACTGATAGCAGGCGCTCTCAGTTATGTCGGCATTCGCCTGTTCTGGCGCTGGCATATCATTCGTAACTGGCGTGAACGCCACAAAAAGCGCAAACTCTTTCTGAACTGATGCCGACGACGGTCACGCCCTTCGGCAACACCGGCATCGCCGTTCTTCCTATCACTCATTCACTACAGACAGTCTGGCTGAAACATGAACAGAAATAATCGTTCATTCCAACGAAAAAAGCAGAAACTACAAGGGCGGGGAAAACTGGAAACCATCACCACCGACGGCCCTCACAGCGACTGGCTGGGCATGCCGGATTACTACATCCACACACTGACCGTAGACGGTGACGATTATAAATACCTGACGGCCGAAGCCACACTGGAAGTCACGCCCGGTGACCTGGTCTGCTTCCGCTACCAGGAAATGGGCAAAGAGAAGCGTATCGACAAGCGCTCACTCGGTATTGCCATCGACCCCGCCACTTTCATGCAGCAACAGAGCTGATGATCGGTCGACATCCGGATACTGTCTGTCCCGCAGTCAGCCATCCGGATGTCGACAACGTTAATCTCTCAAAGGTCTGAATCGCTCACCTGCTCGATCAACCCGCCATCCTGAAGCTGCCAGATACGATCCATTTTGGCCGCCAGCGACAAGTCGTGAGTGACAATAATAAAACTGGTCTGTAATCGCTGACTGAGATCCATAATCAGCCCCTGGACAACCTCTGCCGTATGCTGATCCAGGTTACCGGTCGGCTCATCCAGCAGAACCAGATCAGGCTCAGTCACCAATGCCCTCGCAATAGCTACGCGCTGACGCTCACCACCCGACAGCTCGCCCGGTTTATGATCAAGACGCGCTTCCAACCCTACCAGCGTTAACAGTTCTTCGGCTTTCTGTGCTGCTGAAGAAACCGCTACATCACGGCGCATTAACAGCGGCATGGCGACGTTTTCGCGTGCCGTGAATTCAGGCAGCAAATGGTGAAACTGATACACAAAGCCAAGGTGTCGGTTTCTCAGGGCACTCTTTTCACGATCATTGAGACCATTAAGAGAAACACCACAAACTCGAACCTCTCCGCGGCTTGCCACATCCAACCCTGCCAACAGATTCAGCAGGGTTGTCTTACCAGAACCGGAACTCCCCACAATGGCTATACGCTCACTGCGCCCCACTGCGAAGCTGACATCACGAATAACCTCTACATCGCCGGGCCCTTCACGGTATACCTTGCCCAGCTCCAGGCATTCCAGAACTACATCCTTACTCATAACGCAATGCCTCGGCAGGTTGAGTGCGTGATGCGCGCCACGCCGGATAGAGGGTAGCGAGAAAGCTCAACATCAAACTCGCAACCGCGATGCTGACAACGTCCTGCCAAAGCAGCTCGGAAGGTAGATAACTAATGAAATACACATCAGGACTCAGGAAATGAATCCCCAGCATGGATTCAATCCAACCGACAATACTGGCCACGTTGAGCGCCCCCAGAATCCCGAGGGCAACGCCCAGCCCCGTTCCTATTAAACCAATCACACAACCCTGTACCATGAAAATTCGCATAATCATGCCGGGCGTTGCACCAAAGGTTCTCAGGATCGCAATATCAGATTGCTTGTCGGTAACAACCATCACCAGCGTTGCAACGATGTTAAATGCGGCTACCGCAATAATCAGCACCAGCAACAAACCAATCATGGTTTTTTCCATCTGGATCGCCTGGAAAAGGCGACCATGAGTCTGGGTCCAGTCACGAACGTAGTAACGTCCTGGCAAGGTCATGGCCGCTTCCCAGGCCAAGCGAGGTGCCGCAAACAAATCCTTCGTCTGCAAGCGAAGTCCCTGTACTCCCTCACTGATACGCATGAAGCGTGCAGCATCTTTGATATTGATAAAGGCCAGACTGGCATCCAGATCCGCGCCTACTGCAAACAATCCGGTTACCGTGAAACGTTTGAGACGAGGAAACACACCCGCCGGATTAATAGAAGCTTCCGGCAATACCACAGTAACTTTGTCGCCAATACCCGCCCCCAACTGACGCGCAAGTATCTCTCCCAGCACGATGCCAAATTCACCGGGCTTGAGATCGGTCAGCTGACCACTTTCCATATGTTCATCAAGAATAGAGACTCGCTGTTCCAACTCAGGATCAATGCCATACAACATGACACCCTTGACCTGCCCCTGATTGGTCAACATGCCCTGGGCGTCAATGAAAGGTGCAGCAGCCTCTATACCCGGCACAGCTTCAACTTTCGACTTGATGGATTCCCAATCCGTCATGGTGCCATAGGCAGAGGTTATCGTTGCATGAGGCACCATTCCCAAGATGCGCTGACGTAATTCCCGGTCAAAGCCGTTCATCACCGACAGTACGATGATCAACACCATGACCCCCAGCACAAGACCGGCCATGGACATGGCAGAAATAAAAGAAATGAAGTGATTGCGCCGTTTGGCCCCCGTATAACGAAGGCCGATAAATACCGGCAAAGGTCTGAACATCAGGCGCTCCTGCAGCTGAAACCCTGCCCGACGACAAGCCGGGCCAGACGATCGATCACCATTCAGCGGAACAACAGAACCGGCAGATGAATGGCCACGTCAAAGGGATTAATTATGCCAGATAACGCGCAGAAAGGACGATTGTTTCATCCCCTCATCAACATAAACCCTTGAATGATTGAAGGTTTACGCACTTGTACATTAGCTCGATAAAAAGTCACATCCTGCATCCCAACAGAAACAGGACGTGACTGATCAACCCGAGCACTGCACTATCGACTTATTCATCAGAAGTCGCATGAATCTTGTGAATAGAAAGATCCGCCCCCTGATACTCTTCTTCCTCTGACAGACGTATGCCTACCAGCGCTTTGATAGCCCCATAAACAATCAGGCCACCCACAAGTGCAACGCCAACACCAGCGAGAGTACCAATCAGCTGCGCTGTCAGGGATACACCACCCAAGCCACCCAGTGCCGTCGAACCAAAGATGCCTGCTGCAATTCCGCCCCAGGCACCACACAGACCATGTAATGGCCAGACACCCAATACATCATCAATCTTCCAGCGATTCTGCGTCGCTGTGAATGTCCAGACAAATAACGCACCCGCTACTGCACCAACCACCAGAGAACCCGCAGGATGCATAACATCTGAGCCCGCACAAACAGCTACCAGTCCGGCCAGCGGTCCATTATGGATGAAACCCGGGTCGTTCTTACCCACCAGCATGGCGGCCAATGTGCCACCGACCATCGCCATCAGCGAGTTGACTGCCACCAGTCCACTGATGCTGTCAACCGTCTGGGCTGACATCACATTGAAGCCAAACCAGCCGACGGCAAGAATCCAGGCTCCCAGCGCCAGAAATGGTATATTCGAAGGCGCAAACGCAACCAGCTTGCCATTGCGATAACGTCCCTTTCTGTGACCAAGCAACACGACCGCGGCCAGTGCTATCCAACCACCCACAGCATGCACTACCACGGAACCGGCAAAATCATGGAACGGTGCACCAGCAAAACCTTCCAGCCAATCCTGGAAGCCATAGTTACCATTCCAGATCATCCCTTCAAATAATGGATACACCAGGGAAACAATCAGAAACGTGGCCAGTAACTGCGGGTAAAAACGCGCCCGTTCAGCAATGCCACCGGAAACAATGGCAGGTATCGCCGCCGCAAATGTCATCAGAAAGAAGAACTTCACCAATTCATAGCCGTGACTGGCCGTCAAGGTTGCCGCATCTGCCATGAAATCCATGCCATAGGCCACCTGGTAACCGATAAAAAAGTAAGCCAGTGTGGACACACCCAAATCGGTAATGATCTTGGATAGCGCATTGACCTGATTCTTTTGCCGTACCGTTCCTACTTCAAGAAACGCAAACCCTGCATGCATGGCCAGTACCATGATCGCCCCAAGCAGGATAAACAGGGTATTTGTCCCCTGCATCAACGTTTCAACCGCACTCCCAACGTTATCCATCAAACACCTCGTCACCCCTCTTTATCGCGCACCATATCGATTCACCCAAAGATATTGCGCACCAATAAAGATCATTTTTATTTATTATCTTCAGCCTCGACTTTTCACTGTGCAGATAAAAATCTGCTCAAAACGAAGCCACACACGTTCTTCCGTGAATCATTCACCTAATAAGGCTGCATATCAGTGCAACCTAGCCAGTCAACGCACTGCATTAATGCAATAAAAATGCCACGCATTGGGGCAAAGCAAACAAACGATTCAAAATAGATACAAAAAAGCACCAGATAGGAAGGCGATAGAATGCAAAAAACAGAAAATACAAACCTGCAGGCAACAAAAAGGTTTGTAAGCGGGCTATGGGGTATCTGATTGCAAGGTACAGGGACGTACCGAGAGCGACTTCATGCAGGACTGCATGACGGAGCGGCAAGCAGGTACCCCATAGCCTGCGGTGCCCCGATGATCAGGTACACCGCACTACCTATAAAAGTTTTACAGCCTGTGCTGAATCTTCCAGCACTGATGAATACGGCGATTACGCTCAAAATCCTTATCAAGGGTTTCGCTGGTAATATCCTTCACCTCAAACTCATCCATCAAAGATTCATCCAGCTTGAAGCGTCGGTAATTATTGGAGAAATAGAGCGTCCCGCCATGGGCAAGACGCTTCATTGCCAAACGCAGCAACTCAACATGGTCACGCTGTACATCAAACACATCGGTCATGCGTTTGGAGTTGGAGAATGTTGGCGGATCAATATAAATCAGATCATATTGACCTTTAGCATCAGCGAGCCAACGCATGCAGTCCACCTGTTCCAGCTGATGACGATCACTGAAACCATTCAGCGAGAGGTTTTTGCGAGCCCAGTCCAGGTAGGTTTTGGAAAGGTCAACACTGGTGGTCGAGCGAGCGCCGCCCAAGGCCGCATGGACTGTTGTCGCGCCTGTGTAACAGAACAGGTTAAGAAAACGCTTGTCCGCCGCTTCCCGTGCAATTCGCAGACGTAACGGACGATGATCAAGAAAGAGACCAGTATCCAGATAATCGTTCAGATTGACCAAGAAACGACCACTACCTTCTTTGACTTCAAAGAATTCATTTTTGTCAGCCTGACGTTCGTATTGCCTCTTACCGGACTGCTTTGCACGGCTCTTGAGGGCGATATCTTTTGGCGAGACAGACAAAACTTCTGGCAGCGCAGACATGACATCCTGCAATCGTTCAGTCGCTTTTGCCTCATCAATTGATGCCGGTGCTTTGTATTCCTGAACATGCACTTTGTCACCGTACAGATCGATAGCGACGGCATATTCCGGCATGTCCGCGTCATACAGGCGATAGCACTGGATATCCTGACGCTTGGCCCATTTGCTCATCTGCTTGAGGTTTTTACGCAGACGGTTAGCAAACATTGTGGCGCCAGCGGTGAGAGGTGCAGACTGCACTGATGCCTTGTTCGTTGTTTCTTTATCCCTGGCATCGTAACCTGCAAACCACTGTTCCTCATTGGCAAACATCAGCAGCTTACATTCCAGCGCACCGTTATAGAGCGTGTACTGCTTGCGACTGCGAATACCCATGCGACGTCCCAGCCCCGGATTACCGGTAAAGACAGCACCCTGCCAACCTTTAAAGGTGGTTCTGAACTTTTCACCCAGGTTCTGATAGAGATAAACAAGGCTTGCTTCATCGCCCAGACGCTCACCATAAGGTGGGTTCACGACAACCAACCCTTCAGGGCTGTCAACCTGATGCAAGTTTGCCAGCTCGGCTTGTTCGATACGAACCCGTTTTGACAGTCCAGCGCGTTGCGCATTTGCCAATCCCTGCCGGACGATCCACTGGTCCGCTTCGTAGCCCAGAAAGACATTTTTCATGCTATCAAGACCAGCCTGACGACGCTCACGGGCATCACCCATTGCATCGCGCCAGATACTGGGAATGTGGCCGGGCCAGCGATCAAAACCAAAGCGAGTGCGCAAGAGTCCCGGTGCGATATCTGCGGCTATCATCGCCCCTTCCAGCAGGAAGGTGCCGGACCCGCACATCGGATCGACCAGAGAGGCTCCCTCTCTGGCCAATTCACGCCAGCCGGCACGGTAAAGAATCGCGGATGCCAAATTCTCCTTCAGCGGCGCCTTACCGACATCCTGCCGGTAACCGCGCATATGGAGACTGTCACCAGACAAATCGATTCCCACTTGCACCTTGCCTTTATGCAGGCGGACATGAATACGCAAATCCGGGGATTTCGTGGCAATCGACGGACGCTTACCAGTGCGCGCAATCAGCTGATCCACCACGGCGTCCTTGACCAGCAATGCACCAAAATGGGTATTCCGAATTTCAGGGCTGCTACCGGTAAAAGTCACAGCAAGGGTTTTGCCGGGATCAATATGATCATCCCAGTCAACGGTCTGAATACCCGCATAAATGACATCGCGGTCACCAGCCGGGAAATGGGCAACCATCAGCAAGATACGGTTGGCCAACCGTGACCAGAGACACGCCTGATAGGCAACGGCCAGGGAACCACTGAAATAACAGCCGGCAACCGTCTCCCTGACGGTGTCAGCGCCAAAACCCGCCAGCTCCTCAGCCAGCAGTGATTCTATGCCCTTCGGGCAAGAGGCAAAAAATTCCGGGGAAGTACTCATCAGTACCTGCAGCACCCATTCAATTGATTCGGTGGAAAACCATCCTCCCGGCATCAGCAAGATACAGGCTAGTTAAGAGGGAGGATTAGTGAAAGTGAAGTAATGGCGGCATTCTAGCCATGATCCCCGCTAAAAAATATGCGGAATTTTGACATTTATTGTGTTTTTCCCGGAAGAGATATTTCTTCACCCAGACCTTACCGGTCACACTTCCTGCGTAATATCAATGACTTATATAACCAGTCAGCAGGTCTATATAAGCACTCACATTATCAAAACATTGACGCTATTCACAAAGATTCCTCGACAGTCAGGCTCACTTCCTATAGAAATAACCTTGTAGGGTTTCTGTATGACGGAACAAGTTCCGTTTATGCCCTGATTTTTCACTGAAGCAGTACGCAGAAAAAGGAGCTTCAGCGGCAAGACCGACTCTTTCCCACCGATCTCGCGGTCAGGATGGCCCGGGATGTAGTCACCGAAACGGGAGGCAAGACCGACCATGAAAAGACAAAAGAGGGACAAGACCGAAAGAGCCTACACGAAAGGTTATCAAAACGGGCTATCGGGACGGTCAAAGGACATCTGTCCACATGACGAGCTAAACCAGCGACAGGCATGGCTCACGGGCTGGCGAGAGGGCTGGTCGGACCATGTGGATGGTTATACCGGCGTTTCCGGTATACAAAAAAGCAATCAACATTACCTCTGAGTCGGCGTTGATCGCTCAGTATCCGAAAATAGAGTGAAATCAGGGCCCGGTTAAGGGCCCTTGTTGTATCTGGAGACTGGGTAGATTCAGCGGCAGGCTGCTACGGCTTCCGAGGCTTCCCGGATCAGGTCGGGGCCACGATAAATAAAGCCACTGTAAATCTGCACCAGACTGGCGCCCGCCTTGATTTTATCCGCAGCTGATTGCGCATCCATAACCCCGCCCACACCAATGATGGGGAGTTTGTTATCCAACGCTTCCGCCAGTACGCGAATTTTCTGGGTGGAAAGATCAGTCAAGGGCGCGCCACTGAGACCACCGTCTTCATTGGCATTCTTGCAACCCTGAACCGCTTCCCGCTCCAGCGTAGTATTGGTGGAGATCACACCATCAATCTCATAAGCCACCAGCTGGGTAGCGATATCACGAATTTCTTCATCGGTCATATCGGGCGCCAGCTTGATCGCCAGAGGGACATACTTGCCGTGTTCTTTGGCCAGTCTACCCTGTTCTTCTTTGAGCACATTCAACAGTGACTTCAGGGTATCGCCGAATTGCAGCTGACGCAGCCCGGGGGTATTCGGTGAAGAAAGGTTAACGGCCACATAGCCGGAGTGAGCGTAGACCTTGCGCAAGCAGGTCAGGTAATCGCTTTCAGCTTCCTCAACCGGCGTCACTTTGTTCTTACCGATATTCACCCCAATCACGCCCTGATAACGGGTCTTCTTCAGGTTTTCAACCAGGTGATCAACGCCTTTGTTGTTAAAGCCCATCCGGTTGATGATCGCTTCCCGTTCCACAATCCGGAACAGGCGGGGCTTCGGGTTACCCGGCTGCGGCCGCGGAGTTACCGTGCCGACCTCAACAAAACCGAACCCCAGTGAGCCGAAGGCGTCAATGCATTCACCGTCTTTATCCAGACCAGCCGCCAAGCCAACGGGATTATCAAACGTCAGCCCCATCACTTCCGTGGGAACAGACGGCACCGGCTTGAACAGGCACTTGAGCAGTCCGAGACGCTGGGACGCAGACAGCATATCCATGGTCAGGTCATGGGCTGTCTCCGGAGAGAATTGGAACAGAACTTTGCGGGCCAGCTGATACATCGAAACTCCTTGATACCGGGTCGGTGAAATCCGGGCGGATTATAACGGGACTACTACCAAAAACCAGTACAGAAAAGCCATTAAAGTGGCCTCAAAGTGCAACAAGCGATTCCCTCTCAAGCCTTGTCCCATAAGGTTACTGACACCCTCCCTGAAAAAAGAAACATTTCGAAACAGAATTCGTTGAAACTCCCTTCAGCAACACTGATCATGGTCAATGTAACCTGACGGTCAGCACCGTAGTCTCTCAGCCCGGCATGATGCAGGTCATCCTGACAACCCATAGCCCAATAATCTGGACAGAATTTTCGATGGAACAACAATCCCAGCGACAGGCCATGCTCTTTGGCCTTAGCGCCGTCTTGCTCTGGTCGACCGTCGCCACGGCATTCAAGCTCAGTCTGGAATACCTGACACCGATCCAGCTGGTGCTGTTTGCCAGCCTGACATCCGTACTGGTCCTGGGCGGCTGGGTTATTGTCAAAGGTCAGGGAAAGGCGCTCATTCAGACCTTTAAACGTCGGCCGGTCTATTACCTGTTGATGGGGCTGCTCAATCCCTTCCTTTATTACGTGGTTCTGTTCAAAGCCTACGATCTGCTACCCGCCCAACAGGCGCAGCCCCTGAATTACACCTGGGCACTGACACTGACAATTCTCTCTGTCGTGATGCTGGGCCAGCGGCTGACACGCATTGATATCCTGGCCTGCTGCATGGGCTATATCGGTGCACTGATCATCGCCACGGGCGGGAATGTCCTGAGCCTGTCATTTGACAGCCCGACCGGTGTGGTACTGGCACTGCTCAGCACACTGCTCTGGGCGCTGTACTGGATATACAACACCCGCAACACCGACAATCCGGTCATCGCCCTGCTGCTCTGTTTCCTGTGCGGCCTGCCTTTTATTATTGCGGCCAATAGTGTTATGGGTGACCTGACCTGGCACTGGAAAGGCATTGCCGGTGCAATCTATGTGGGACTTTTCGAGATGGGTATTACTTTTGTGCTGTGGCTGACAGCGCTCAAGAAAGCTACCCATATTGCCCGGGTCAGCAACCTGATTTTTATTTCCCCCTTCTTATCGCTGGTCTTTATCGCGTTTATTCTGGGAGAACCGATTCAACCAGCCACCTTCGCCGGTTTAATTATTATTGTTTCTGCGGTTGTGATTCAGCAAAAGCAAAAAACAGTCATTCAAGACAACAAACCAGCCAAAGCCGACGCCAAGGTAGTATCCGTCACAATTGAACAGTAACGAACCTCTCGCCTGAAGACGCCGTTGTCTGTCATGCGAGCTTAGCAAAACGAGTCCTGACCAACCCGTTATCACTGGAAGTACAACAACCCCTGCCACGGCTAACGCGTGAGCAGTCATGAAACAAGGAGATACTGTATGAGTTTGCCGTCCATTGAAAGTATCGACGCAGCGAGTGCTACCTTGGCACAACGTCTGGCGGGCATCCGTGAGTTCATGGCACGCGAAAGCCTGGATGCGTTTATTGTCCCCTGCGCTGACCAGTTCCTGGGTGAGTACCTGGGTCCGGATGTCCAGCGCCTGCGCTGGTTGACCGGCTTCACTGGCGAAGCGGCCATCGCAGTCGTCCTGCCGGAACGGGCGGCTATTTTTGTCGATGGCCGTTTCACCGTTCAGGTCCGCCAGCAAGTCCCCGCATCACTGTTTGAATACCACCACCTGATTGAAGAGCCTCATCTCAACTGGCTCAATACCACACTGCAACCGGGTGACCGGATGGGCTTTGACGCCACACTGCACACCTATAACTGGTATCAGGAGGCGGTTGCCACCTTTAAAGACAAAGATATTCAACTGGTCGAGCTGACAGAGAATCCAATCGACAGACTGTGGCATGACAGACCTGCGGCCAGTGATGCACCCGGATTACTACTGGACGAAAAATACACCGGCCGCAGCAGTGCGGATAAACGCCGGGGTCTGTCTGAGATGTTGCAACAGAAAGGACTGGATGCCCTGGTGATCACCCAGCCCGATGCCGTCAACTGGCTGTTCAATATCCGGGGTGGCGATGTTCCCTGCCTGCCTGTGGTCCTCAGCTACGCGATTGTTTACCAGGATGGCAGCGCCGATCTGTTTGCCCCCACCGGCAAGCTCGACGACCACTTTTACTTACATGCCGGTGACGATGTCCGCCTGCTGGAAATCTCTACGATCGAGCATTCACTGAAACAACTCGGTGAAAACGGCGCCGATGTTCAGCTGGATTATGAAAACAGCAATGCCTGGATTCCGCTTAACCTGCTGCATTACGGTGCCCAGGTAGTCCATGGCGATGATCCCTGCATGGCCATGAAATCGATCAAAAACGCTGTCGAAATCGAGGGTATGCGCCAGGCTCACCTGTATGCTGGTATTGCAACCACGAAGTTCCTGGCGTGGCTGGATCGGGAAGTCGCCGCAGGCACACATACGCTGGACGAAGGTGTACTCGCCGACAAGATCGAAGCCCTGCTGGAAGAACAGCCCGGTTATCACGGCTGCAGTTTTGAGACCATCTCCGCCATCGGTCCCAATGCCGCCATGTGCCATTACAACCACACCCTGACCACACCGCGAAAACTCGGTCAGGACGGATTGTACCTGATCGACAGCGGCGGCCAGTTCCCCGAAGGCACTACCGACATGACCCGCACGATCAAGGTGGGTGACGTCACCGACGAGATGTGTACCCGTTACACCCAGGTGTTACAGGGCCATATCCGGCTGGCTGCCACACGGTTCCCGAAAGGCACAAGGGGCATTCAACTTGATACGATTGCCCGTCAGCCTTTGTGGCAAGCAGGTTGTGATTATGATCATGGCACCGGTCATGGTGTGGGCCACTTCCTTGGTGTGCATGAAGCACCGCTGCGCATGTCTCCCCAGGAGGCCGAATCCCGCCTAGAAGCTGGCATGATGATTACCATCGAGCCCGGTTATTACAAGGAAGATGCTTATGGCCTGCGGGTTGAAAATCTGTACGTGGTTAAACCGTCAACGATAGCGAGTGATGTGCCCATGCTGGAAATGGAGTCACTGACCTTTGCACCGATTGACTGCCGTTTAATCAAACAGGAACTGTTAAGCACAGAAGAAATTCAATGGCTGGATGATTACCATCAGCAGGTGCGCGAGATCATTGGCTCTTATCTCAGCGATGAAGAGCTGACCTGGTTGAACCAGGTGACTCGTCCTCTTGCAGAACAGCAGGCCTGATTCATAGTGCCCACGGGAATTGGTTACAATTCCCGTTCTTAACGCGATGTGTGACTTACCATGAGTTCTGAGTAAGGGCATGACCACTGTCTAATATTTGTTCATAGAGAGGACATTAAAAACTCCCTATAGCAACCAACCCCAGAGCTGAACGCCCGATTCGTCTGTCTCGAGCGGCATGTTCACGCTTTCCATTTTTTTGCCAGAGTTCGGGCAACTTGTTCAAAGCGATGAAACCCTGCGCCTGCTCTTTGCAAGTAAAGCCAGCATCAGGTCTCCAAACAAGTGGGTACCACTCATGCCTGTCTTGCGAGTAGATATCTCTTCATCTATCCCCTGTTAAGCGGCATGAGCCAGTGATCTTTTGATAATGACCACCGTAAACGACGCAATAATCAGACTGGCAGCAAGCGTTTCGCAGCTTGTGTTGAAGCGGTGCCAGCCTGCATAGGATTTGGCTTCCTTGAAAGCCAGCTCTATCTGCCAGCGCAGTCGATAGCACTGAGATATATCGTTGAGAGAAAAAAGTTCCCGAGAAAGATTGGTCACGATAAAAATCCACTTATCTTTCTTCCCGTTCCATCGAACAACCTGGCGAAATCGCTGTCCCCGCATCCGGGGTCACTCTACATCCAGATCCATGGCATTGTCTTTGGGAAAACGAGGCAAAATATCTTTCAGCTTTTGCCCTTTGTACCTGTTATGCGCTTTCCCATCGGAATGAATCGCCTGTCGTACGACAGGATTAATGCTTTGTGATGCACGACAAAGGAAGTTTCCACCCCGATCACTGACCGCTGCAAAGTGCTCCAGGTCGAAGTAACCGGCATCAATCAACATAAGCGTGTCAGAGAGATCATTTGCCAAAGCGGGTAGACAGGCTCTTTCAGCGTGGGTGTCTTCTGTCAGCTCAATACGGACAAAGTTGTCTTTCAACAAATTCATGGTCGTATGACGTTCAACCGCTGCCGGACTGACTGTTTTGAAGCGCCCCGGAAACACATCCTTGAGACTGTCGGTGACAGCTTGAGAGGAACCATCATGCAGCCAAATATGTCGAAATTGCGCAAAAGGATTTGTTTTGTCGAAAGACAGTACCTTTTGGGTCATCTCTTCAAGGCTTCGCAGGAAAATCCATACGATAATGAAACCTGAACCCTCCAGACGTGGCAGGATGCATCCAGCCCAGTCATTTCATTAAACTTCCGCTGGATATCAGCCAGTGACTCAACATTACTGTCTTTGCCCAGCGCCGCCAGCAGTGAAACCACCAGAGGGAAAGGCAATATTTTTCTATATCGGGTCAAGAAACCGCAGGATTCAGCCTGTTTATTCAGCCAGGTTTCTGAAAGAGTTACCTGCAAACGGTGTTGAATAGAGCTAATCTCAGAGTGGTTCCTCTCGGGCGACCAGTAAGACTTGCTGTTTGGTATATCAAGTTTGGTCGAACGGGATGCCCCCCTGAGTCTCAGGCAGGTTTTCTGCGGGTGATGGGCTTAATGGTTGCTTTTACACACATGCCGGTGGCGATGCCCGGTTGCTGGAAATCTCTACGATTGAGCATTCACTCAAACAACGTGGTAAAGCTGGCTTTGCTGCTATGAATTTGTCTTTAGTGCTCACCATCGATGACTACTCCCCCCGAACCATGATCAGAAAGATTCCGGAAGCAGCTAAAAGTAGCCGGTATCAGGGGCCTGCAAAGATGACTTTTAGGTTAGTAATGCTGACATAGAGATAACAAAACAACTTAATGGACATCTAAATTACGGTGTAGTCAGTAACAGAGGAGATGTTCGGGATGTTTGCTATCCATGAGGTTAAGGTCGGGTGTCAGCCTGCACGTGCCGCACCATTTGTACCGGATTCTGAGCACGGTAATCCTTCCGCACAGAAGGTAAGGGTAATTTCTATACCTTTACAGAAAAGAACCGAAGCGGATCACAGTATTGATCAGGAAAAAATCTTAAAAGAAACCATCCATAGGATGAAAGTTGATGTTGCATCAGATTTTCCCTTGCCAAGCTTGAAAGGCATGCGTGACCGTGTTCGAAAAGGTGCAGAAAGTGATAACCGCTACTGGCTTAGCAACGACTACTCATCAGGAGAGAATCCAGATAATACAATGATCGCCAGATTGATGCCTGACACCCTGAAAACGAATAGGGCAAATGCTTCAGGTTTCAGTATTCGTGTTGCAATATTGGTAGGTGAATCATTTTTGCTCTCTTGCCTGCCAGAGATTGCGAATAATGCTGATGTGATTTTGTTAACAGATTACGATGCATTTATATTGCACGGCAATAAAAAACAATTAAGATTGATTAAGGATTGTAATGAAGTTGACTGTGAAGAAGTCTTTCTAGATAAGTTTACTGAGTATATCAAACAAAAATCTAATGCTTCACCCTCACGTATAGCGTCTTTTGAAAAGTGCTTTGGGAGGGCAAAAAAGGCAATGGCAGAGTATTGGCCATTTTCTTCAAAAAATCGTCTAACCAAAGTCAAGAAAGTCTCTACTGAGATTGCTTGCATACCAGTGTACTGTAATCTTTTTGATAAAAAAGACATGAGCCGTCTTGCAAAATTGCTTGTAAATTTAGACGCAAAAATAACTGTTCTAAATGTGACCAACTCTGTGTTTTACATTGATAATTTCTATAAGAAAAATCCATGTGATTTTGAAGGATTTCCAGTCAAACCCTATACATATATAAAGTCTCTCCCAATAAATCCTTCTTGTTTATGTTTTGGGAGTTATCATGATCTGACAAAACATAATTTTTGTTATAGCCCAATTGAATTTTGGAGCCATATTGACAAATGTTATTTCAATTATATTGAGTCTGAATATTCATCAGATATATGGCGTGAAAAATTACGCAAAATTCTACCGAAAGCGTGTGACAGTAAGAAATGTGGTTTATATGAAATAAAACTTTTCTTATCGATAAGTACTAAGAAAGAGGTCAGAGAACTACCTCTCATAACATTAACCAACAGTGATAAAAATATTTATCAATACATCCAGGGAACCAAAGACAAACTCATGAGATCTTCAGAAAAAAGAGAGCTGATATATTGGTTTGATAAACTTTTCATACACTACGGCATCAATCCTCCACCGAGGTGACAGGAATTGACTATGTGGAAATTCAGTGAGTCAAACAGGAGAATTGCGAGGTAGCACAACCAATATGTATGGTGCAGATGATCGGCTGGATTATGAAAACAGCAATGCATGGATTCCGCTTAACCTGCTACATCACGGTGTCCAGGTCATTCATGGCGATGATCCCTGCATGGCCATGAAATAGATCAAAAACGCTGTCGAAATCGAGGGTATGCGTCAGGCTCACCTGTATGCCGACATTGCTACCACAAAGTTCCTGGCATGGCTGGATCGGGAAGTCGCCGCAGGCACACAAGTGCTGGACGAAAGTGTACTCGCCGACAAGATTAAAGCCCTTCTGGAAGAACAGCCCGGTTATCACGGCTGCAGTTTTGAGACCATCTCTAGTATTTGCAACATTTCAAAAACAAATCGTTCTTTCATTTTTGAACTATGGACAACTAGGCTAGCGGCTTTCTCTTTCCTATTTTCTCAAAGTGATGGGGGCTTGTTGATGGATATTGTTTCCCATAACCGAACAGCCTGGAATAAAAAAGCAAGGGAAGGTTGCCGCTGGTCCGAACCTGTCAATCCGGACATCATTGATGCTGCACGCAGGGGCACCTGGCAGGTAATCCTGACACCCAACAAATCGGTACCAGGATCATGGTTTGACCAGATTATCGACAAACACGTTTTGTGCCTGGCATCAGGGGGTGGCCAACAAGCTCCCATACTTGCAGCGGCAGGCGCAAAGGTGACCTGCTTAGACAATTCCGATATTCAGCTCGAAAAAGACCGCTATGTGGCAGAACGCGACGGTTTAAATCTTGTCACCGTACAAGGTGACATGTCGGACTTATCTGAATTCAGGGATCAATCTTTTGATTTGATTTTTCATCCGGTATCGAACCTTTTTGTCAAAGCAGTTCAGCCTGTATGGCGTGAATGCTATAGAGTATTGAAACCGAATGGCAGGCTGTTATCCGGTTTCGTGAACCCTGTTTTCTTTCTTTTTGACAATAAAGAAATTCAGGAAACCCACCAGTTTCATGCCAAATACGCCAGCCCGTATTCGGACCTGACAAGTCTTCCTGGTGATCAGTTATCCGACATTATCGAATCCGATACCGCTGTCCGGTTCGGGCATTCTCTGGAAGACCAGATAGGAGGTCAGATTGCAGCCGGTTTTATCATTGCAGGTTTCTACGAGGATGGCTGGGATGACGCGTCAACACCACTCAACCAACTAACGCCATTACATATGGCTACGCTCGCTATAAAAAAGAACGTTTTGCTGGAAGGTTCGTGCTGTCGGCACTCTGAATAGCAAGGTGTATTGATAAAAACAGCAACACCATCAACCCTGTCTATTCAGAATACCTGACTGATTTATTGACCGCAGCTCTGGGATAAAACTGCCAGTTCCTGGGCTGCCACCATGTACATGGCCAGCTCATCATTGTTATTGCCTGTCTGCAGCTCGCCAAGAATACCCATCCAGCGATCCACCAAGGGTTGATTCTCACCGATCCAGTTATCCAGACGAGCAGGCAGATCACCGGCTGCATGTTGCATTTTTAATAGTGCAACCGTCAGGGAACGCTGCTGGAACGACAGTTCATCCCGCACACTTTCACGGGCCAGTGACTGCCAGTGGTTCCCCACATCCAGCCGATTCAGTTCCTGGTAGAACCAGTTCAGCTCCAACCTGTCACCCACCGCAAAGAACATCGCGGCGACACGCTCCAGTGGTTGACCCGTCTGTTCGGCGGCCTGAATGATCGACAGGAAGCTGAACATATGGCGTAATCCTGCAATCACTCTTGCCAAGGCTTCAGGAACGCCCTGTTGGGTGTATTCCCTTACGCCTTCTTCCCAGCGCTTGCGCATAGCGCCGCTGAGCAGCGTATCATGCACTTTCATCAGCACCTGGATGCGGGAACCATAGTAATCCACCGCTTCCCGGGCTGGACGTTCGTGCACTTCAACACGCAGTAACCAGCGCGTTGCTCGACGGAGCAGGCGCAGGAACTCCATCATCATCCGCTGCTGCAACGTGGCATCAAGCTGGTAATCCAGCTGTTCGATCTGCTGCCAGTAGTGTTCCATGCCAAAAATATCACGGGCAATCACAAAGGCCCGGGCAATGGCTGCCGCATTCGATCCTGTCGACTGCTGCATGCGATTTATGAACGTGATACCCATGGTATTGATGATGCTGTTGGCAACCTGGGTCGCCACAATTTCGCGCCGCAGACGGTGATTCTGTATGGCATCGCCAAACTGTTCCACCAGCGTGGCGGGGAACGCCGTTGTGACTGCCTGTGCCAGGTAATCATCATCCGGTACACGGGAGTCCACCAGCTGTTCTTTCAGGTCTGCCTTGCTGTAGGAAATCAGCACAGACAGCTCCGGGCGTGTCAGGCCGGCATTTGCGGCAATGCGCTCATTCAAACCTTCATCGTCCGGCAGGAACTCAATAGCACGATCCAGCTTGCCCTGTGACTCCAGGTAATGAATGAAACGTTTGTATTCTTCCATCTTTTCCCGGGCTTCGAGTTCAGCCAGGGAAATGGCCTGCGCCTGGCGATAGTTATTGCCAAGCACAAGATCAGAGACTTCCTCTGTCATAGATTCAAGCAATACATCCCGTTGCTTGCGGGTCATATCACCACGGGCAACCACTTCATTGAGCAGAATCTTGATATTGACTTCATGATCCGAACAGTCGACCCCGCCGGCGTTATCAATGAAATCAGTATTCATCTTGCCACCCTTGAGGGCGAAATCGACCCGTCCCAGCTGTGTCAGCCCGAGGTTGCCACCTTCCCCGACAACACGGCAATTGAGCTCATCACCGTTGATACGCAAGGTGTCATTGGCACGGTCACCCGCATCTGCATGGGATTCAACACTCGCTTTAACATAAGTGCCAATGCCGCCATTCCAGATAAGGTCAATCGGCGCGCGAAGAATGGTACTGATCAATTCCGTCGGTGTCAGACGCTTTTCACTGATGCCAAAACAGGTCTGCATCTGTGGTGTGATTTCAATACTCTTGGCACTTCGTGAAAAGACGCCGCCACCTTCTGAAATCAGTGACTTGTCATAATCTTCCCAGCTGGAGCGAGGCAGATCGAAGAGACGTTTACGCTCTTGCCAGGAGGTCGGCGCATCAGGATTCGGATCCACAAAGATATGCAGATGATTGAATGCGGCCACCAGCGCAAGGGACTGAGAGAGCAGCATACCGTTGCCAAAAACATCGCCGCTCATATCACCAATGGCAACGACGCTGACACGGTCTTTCTGAACATTGATGCCCTGCTCCCGGAAATGCCGTTGTACCGAAACCCAGGCGCCTTTGGCGGTAATGCCCATTTTCTTATGGTCATAACCGGCGCTGCCGCCAGAGGCAAAGGCATCGCCTAACCAGAAGCCGTAACTTTCCGCAATTCCGTTGGCAATATCAGAGAATGTTGCCGTTCCCTTGTCCGCGGCCACAACCAGGTAGTAATCATCCTCATCATGACGAATGACCCGATCGGGATAAACTACTTCACCGTTTACCAGGTTGTCTGTGACATCCAGCAAGGCCTGGATAAATATTTTGTAGCAGGCAATCCCCTCGGCCATGATGGCATCACGGTCACCCGAAGGCAGATGCTTGGGTACAAAACCGCCTTTTGCACCAACAGGCACAATAACCGAGTTCTTCACCTGCTGTGCCTTTACCAGACCCAACACTTCTGTCCGGAAATCTTCCACCCGGTCTGACCAGCGCAGTCCGCCCCTGGCAACCTTTCCACCTCTCAGGTGGACGCCTTCAACCCGTGGAGAATACACAAAGATCTCAAACATCGGTGCGGGTTTGGGAATATCGGGAATCGCCATCGGAGAAAACTTGAGTGCCATATAGTCCAGCGGTTCGCCCTGTGCATCCTGACAATAAAAGCTGGTACGTAAGGTGGCGCACATGACATCTACAAACCGTCTCAGGATACGGTCCTGACTCAGTACACTGACCTGCTCAAGGGCTTCATAAATGGACTGACGAATAGTTTGTTCACGGGAATGACGCTCTGTCTGACCCAGTCCAAGATCAGGATCAAACCGGGTTTTGAACAGATCCAGCAATTGACGGGTAATCGCAATATTGCTGTAAAGCGTTTCCGCGATGTAATGCTGACTGAAACCAAACCGGATCTGTTTCAGGTAGCGTGCATAGGCGCGGAACATCATCACTTCACGCCATTCCATACCGGCAGCGAGAACAAGCCGGTTAAACAAATCATTCTCAGCCTGCCGGTACCACAGTTTCCGGAAAGCATTCTGGAACAGGCTCGCAACTTTCTGAATATCCACTTCGCCTGAAGCCTGAGAAAAATCCAGAGAAAAATCATGCAACCAGATGGCGTCGCCAGAAGACTTGCGGAGGGTATAAGGGTATTCACCCACAACCTTAAGCCCAAGGTTTTCGAGAATGGGAATCTGGTCTGCCAGTGGTAACGCTTCGCCAAAGTGGAATACCTTGAAGTGCAACCGGTGATCCTGGTCCATCGGCCGGTGAAAACTCATCGCAAGGGGATTGTCGGCATTCAGCTTACGAATATGTTCGACATCAGCCACCGCCAGCAGTGGGCTGAATACTTCCTTATAACCAGCAGAAAAACCTTTGGCGAAATCCTTAATCAAGCGGTTACCCAGCACTTCACCCCGTGCTTCCAATACCGCTTCCTTGAACTCATCTTCCCAGGTATTGGCTGCACGGATGATTTCATCTGTGATGACCTGCTGATTGATCTGGGCTTCACCGGACGGCGCCAGACGCAAGACAAAATGCACACGCGCAAGCGTAGACTCAGAGAAATAAGTGGTGAATTCACTGTCCATGGCATTGAGGCGACGACAGAAAATCTCCTCCATGCGATGTCTCAGTTCAGTGCTGTAAACTTCCCTCGGCACATACACCAGCACCGAGCAGAACAGGCCATTACGGTCCCGGCGGATAAACACCCGAATCCGGTTTCGTTCCTGTATTTTGAGAATACTGATCGCGGTGTGAAACAACTGTTCCAACGGCATCTGGAACAGTTCTTCACGGGGCAGGACCTCCAGGATCTGGGCCAGTTCTTTACCGTGATGGGTACTTGGATCAAGCCCTGAGCGAGCCGTGATTGCAGCCATTTTCCGGCGCAGTACCGGAATACGCCAGGGGCTTTCCTTATAAACCGGCGAGGTATAAAGCCCCATGAACCGGCTCTCGCCGGTCACATTACCCTTCTCATCAAAGCGCTTGATAATGACAAAATCCGGGTAAGCAGGCCTGTGCACACTGGAACGGAAAGCGGCTTTACCAAAAGAAAGCACCGTCTTATCGGTAAAGAAATCCCTGTCGATATAGGGTTCTGCCGTATCACTGGTATTTTCATCAGTACGACGCGGTCGTAACAACCCTATACGGGATTCCATGGGTTTACGGATCCGACGCTGGCCTTCTTCATTACGGACTTCCACTTCTTCATAGGCCAGAAAGGTAAACTTGTTATCCAGCAACCAGTTCAGGTAGGCGATGGTTTCAGTGACTTCCTCGTTCTGAGGCATCGCTGACAGCTCTTCCACAAGCCCCTTGACCTTGGCACAGATAGGGCGGTAACCGCTGACGGCCAACTTCACATCGGATAGCACAGCTTCCATATCCACCCTGAGAGATTCCAGCTCATCAGGGCTTTCCAGACGATCCACTTCGATATAAACGAATGCCTCGCGCCGCGCCGCGCCATTATCGCGGTTGATCGTACAGGTTGGGGCCAGACTCATCATCTGATGCTGGTCATCCCGGGTGATCAGCGCCACGCCATTACGGATATGGTGAATGGTTGAGCCGCGCTCGTTCAGACGCATGCGCAAAGAATCAACGATGAACGGCATATCTGGATGCACCAGCTGAACAATCGTGTGTGTTGAGTGCCAGCCATGATGCTCATGATCAGGATTGAAGACATCCACCCGGGGTGTCTTGAAATCATGGTCCTGAAGAAACCGCCAGAAAGCCCGCGTACAGCCGGAAAGATCCCGTTGACGGTATGATTTCAGGTCATCCATTGACGTGATATTAAAGAAAATCTCCAGAAAGGCCGTAAAACTCGAAGACTGCTCACTGGCAATATGACTGGACAGCTCCTTGCCCAGCGCAGCAACAAACTCCTGTTTATTATCGGCGTACAGATGGCTCATACAACTCAATCCCTGATCAGTGGCACGCTACAGAAAATTATATAGCCTGCAACAATGACCAGCGGTTTTTGCGGGACTTATGTACACTAAATGGAACTTTTCCGTCATTCTGTTGTCAGAAATGGCTGAGACTTGAAAATTCTGCCCGCGGGACACATTAAAAAGGTATTCCGCGCTTGTACCATCTGCAGGCACCATTTACAGGAAAACGCATGTCGATGTCGCCCTTCACAGCACTGAACCAACTCCACGACTACCTCAGCAAGGTCATTATCGGCCAGGAGCATCTGCTGGAACGCCTGCTCATCGCCTTGCTCGCCGATGGCCACCTGCTGGTCGAAGGCGCGCCGGGCCTGGCCAAGACCAAGGCGATCAAGGATCTGGCCCGCGGGCTTGAAGCTGAATTTCAACGTATCCAGTTCACACCTGATCTGCTCCCGGCAGATATCACCGGAACAGAGATTTATCGCCCTGAAGATGGCAGTTTCCGGTTTCAGCAGGGACCGGTGTTCAACAACCTGGTGCTGGCAGATGAAATCAACCGGGCGCCCGCCAAAGTGCAGTCCGCCCTGCTGGAAGCCATGGCGGAGCAACAGGTCAGCGTCGGCGGCACCACACACAAGTTGCCCTCACTGTTCATGGTCATGGCGACCCAGAACCCGATTGAGCAGGAAGGCACTTACCCCTTACCGGAAGCCCAGCTTGACCGATTCCTGATGCATGTGCGGATCAGCTATCCGGACATAGCCTCGGAAAAGGCCATTCTCCAGCTGGCCCGTGGTGAAGCCCTTCATCAGGATATCCAGCCACCTGCCCATATCGCCCAGGAAACCATTTTTGCGGCTCGCCGCGCAGTGCTGGAGCTGCACATGGATCCGGCGGTTGAGGACTACATTGTCCAACTCATTGATGCCACCCGCCGTCCCGGCGCTTACCGGGAAGAACTGGGTAACTGGCTCGATTACGGCGCCTCCCCCCGCGGCACCATTGCCCTGGATCGCTGTGCCCGCGCCCATGCGTGGCTGAATGGCAAGGATTTCGTCAGTCCGGACAATGTGCAGGCTATCGCCCACGATGTGCTGCGTCACCGGATCATCCCCAGCTATGAGGCGGAGGCCGAAGGCGTCACCACCGACCATATCATCGACCAGCTACTGGCCCGAGTTGCCGTATCCTGAGCGGAGGACGCTTGATGAGCGGCGCTTACACCAGCCTTGAGGAACTGGCCCGACTGCATGTTTCCGCCCGCCGACTGCCCAGCCTGCGGCAGGGAACCGCCCAGGCCCAGCAAAGTGGCGGTCATGCCTCCCGACTTCGCGGCCGGGGCATGGATTTTGATGAATTCCGTAACTACCAGCCGGGCGATGATATCCGCACCATTGACTGGCGTGTCACGGCACGGTCCGGCAAACCTCACACCAAGGTATTTCGTGAAGAACGGGAAAAGCCGGTCTTCTTCCTGCTGGACCAAGGGCAGTCCCTGTTCTTTGGTAGCCAACTGAATTTCAAATCTGTGACGGCGGCAGAAACCCTTGCCTTGCTGGCCTGGCAGGCACTGCATCGTGGTGACCGGGTGGGTGGTTTTCTCTATAACGACACTGAACACCACGAATTCAAACCGCGTCGGGACAAGAAAGCCGTATTGCGATTGCTGCAGCAGGCGACAGATATGAATCTCGCTCTAAGCCTGAAGCCAGTTGCCAACACTGCAGAAGAAAATACTCTGGTCCACGCACTGAGGCAGACCCGCCGAATTGTGAAACCCGGTTCATTGATTGTGATGATCAGTGATTTCCAATCCCTGGATGATCGTTGCCAGCGCCAACTCTCCCTGCTTCACCGGCACAGTGAGGTACTTGCTATCCGGGTTCAGGATCCCATGGAATCCAATCTGCCACAGGATGGTCTGTATACCATAACCGACGGCACCCGAAGCAGGCAGCTTGACACCCGTTCAACACAGAATCGAAGCCAGTATGCACGGGAAGCCACATTCCGGCAGGAACATCTGCAGAACACCATGAACCGATTGCACATCCCTCTCCTCTCGCTAAATTCAGCGTTACCGACGGATAAGCAACTGTTCGCTGTTCTTCAGGGTACGCCGACACCACGTCGACGTCAGATGGAGGATAGCCGGTGAATCCAACGGATCCCCTGCAGCAGGCGCTGGCAGCACTCCGCCCCAACCATCTCCCTGATCCGGTAACCTGGTGGCCACCCGCTCCCGGATGGTGGTTGGCAGGGTTTATTCTTCTTGCTGGTGCCGGAATAACCACATTCCTGCTGTACCGCCACTATGCCCGTAACCGTTATCGCCGGGCGGCTTTACTGGAAAGCCAGAATATCGCCGCAGAGCTGGAAAACGGCGGAGACAACCATGTACTGATTAGTCACCTAAACCGACTACTCAAGCGAGTAGCACTGTCAGCCTGGCCACGGGAAACCGTTGCCGCCCTGCATGGTAATGAGTGGCTCGATTTTCTTGATAAAACCTCTCGTTCGAATGATTTCACAACAGGTCCCGGGCAGGTCTTTGGCGATGAACGTTTTGCGCCCGGTGAACACACGCTGAATCAGACTGAGATTGATCAACTTCAGCGTTTAGTCGAACGCTGGATAAGGAAACACCATGTTTGAGTTGTACTGGCCCTGGATATGGCTGCTATTGCCACTGCCATTGCTGGTTTATCGGTTTACACCGCCTGCGGACGAGCAGCACCAGGCCGCGCTTCAGGTTCCGTTTTACCAGCAGGTGGAACAGGCGTTGCCGGGCGACAGTCCAGCCCATCTCACCCGTAACCTGTGGCGGAAAGGGTTACTGATAGCCACCTGGCTATTGCTGTTACTGGCCGCCAGCCAGCCACGATGGGTAGGCGACCCTGTCAGCCTACCGGTCACCGGCAGGGATCTGATGATGGCCGTGGATCTCTCCGGCAGTATGGAAATCCAGGATCTTGAACTTCAGGGTGAATCGGTGACACGACTGGATGTCATCAAACATGTGGTCAGCGATTTCGTGATGCAACGCAAAGGTGATCGTCTGGGCCTGATCCTGTTCGGCACCAATGCCTACCTGCAGACACCCTTAACCTTTGACCTGAAAACCGTCCAGACACTATTGAATGAAGCCACCATTGGTATCGCCGGTGAAAAGACCGCGATCGGCGACGCTATTGGTCTGGCCGTACGCCACCTGCGCAAGCGGCCCGAAGACCAGCGCATCCTGATCCTGCTGACCGATGGCGCCAATACGGCGGGCGAAGTATCACCGGACCAGGCCGCTGAGCTGGCAGAAGAGGAAAAGGTGCGTATCTACACCATCGGTGTTGGCGCTGATGAAATGATCCAGCCCGGTATCTTTGGTTCCAGTTTTGGCGCCCGACGCGTCAATCCCTCTGCGGATCTGGATGAAGACATGCTGACCAAAATCGCAGACCAGACCGGTGGCCGCTACTTCCGTGCGAGAAACACGGAAGAACTTCAACAGATTTACGGTCTGTTGAATCAACTGGAACCCGTCGAACAGAGCAAGGAGACCTTCCGTCCCGTGCAATCGCTGTATTACTGGCCCCTGGCGGCTGCCCTGCTCTGCAGTTTTGCGCTGGCGCTGTCCTTCCTCCTGCCCACTATCCGCAGGAGGGTACGCTGAATGGACGCACTGGTAACGACGCTGGCGCAGTTTCACTTTATCCGGCCACTCTGGTTACTGATGCTGATTCCGGCAGCAATAACCGGCTACCTCCTTTGGAAACGTCAAACACAGTCGGGTAGCTGGCAGAAGGTTATTCCCCGGGAACTCCTGCGCCACCTGATGCCCGTCAAGCCCGTTGGCGCCAGCCGCTGGCCTTTGATCGGCCTGACACTCGCCTGGATGGTTGGCGCAATCGCTTTGGCAGGGCCCACCTGGCGACAAATCTCAACACCGGTTGAAAAAAGCCTGGCGCCACTGGTGTTGGTCGTGGATCTTTCCCGCTCCATGCTGGCGGCAGATATCCAACCAGACCGGCTGACCCGAACCCGACACAAACTGCTGGATATCCTGAAGGAGCGCAAGGAAGGACTAACGGCACTGGTCGCTTACGCCGGTGACGCCTATACCGTAGCGCCACTGACCGATGATAACGGGACACTGGCCAACCTGGTGAAAGCGCTATCGCCTGACATCATGCCAGTGCCCGGCAGTCATCCGGTCAGCGGCATTCAACAGGCTGTTGATCTGCTTGCACAGGGAGCTGGTGAGTCGGGATCACTGCTGTTATTGACCGATGGCATGTCTGCCCCAGAGCTGACCGCAGTCAACAAAGTCCTGACAGGTACGAACCATACACTGAACATTATCGGTGTCGGCACAGCAACCGGTGCACCTGTCCCTGATGCCTACGGCGGGTTTGTTCGCGACAGCAAGGGCGCCATCGTCATGAGTCGGCTGGACGCGTCACAACTCCAGACACTGGCTCAACAGCACCATGGCCAATATCGCACCATGAGCATTAACGACAGCGATATCAATGCCCTGCTCCCCAAACCCAACACTTTCAGCAAAACCGTTGCTGTCGATCGACAGTTTGATCGCTGGCATGACGAAGGATTCTGGCTGGTGCTCTTATTATTGCCGATAGCCGCGCTGGCTTTCCGGCGTGGATGGGTATTGCCAATCATTCTTGCGACAACGCTGCTCCAACCGGACACCAGCTATGCGGATGTCTGGACCAACCTGTGGGAAACACCGGATCAACAGGCCGCAAAATTACTTCAGGAAGGTAAGGCGGAAGAAGCCGCTGATCTGTTCACAGATCCACAGTGGCAATCTGAAGCCCTGTATCAGGCTAAAGACTATGAAGCAGCCGCTAAAGGATTTGCGGACTGGGACAACGCCGATGGCTTTTACAACCAGGGCAATGCCCTGGCCCGGGCCGGAAAACTGCAGGAATCCCTGGCCGCCTATGATAAAGCACTGGAACTGTCGCCCGATATGGCCGATGCCAAGAGCAATGCTGAACTGGTAAAGAAACTGCTGGAGCAACAGCAACAGCAACAGCAACAGCAACAGCAACAGCAACAGCAACAGCAACAGCAACAGCAACAGCAACAGCAACAGCAACCAGATCAGGGTGACGATCAGGAAACCTCCAGTAAACAAACCGGAGATCAGGAGGGCGATCAAAAACAGAATGAACAGGATCGTTCTGATTCATCGCAGGATCAGTCAGCTAACGACGATAAGGATGCGTCGAATCAGGAGAACACCTCAGACCAGCAGCAAAAAAACAGGCAAGACGAGCAATCCTCCGAGCAGGAGCAAGCAGCCCAATCTCCGACTCAGCCTGAACAACAGGACGAGCAGTCACAAGACGATCAGCAGCCCTATGCGATGGATCAACGACAGGAAAACACCCAGTCACGCCAGGAAGTCGAAAACTGGCTGAGACGCATACCGGATGATCCCGGCGGTCTGCTGCGCCGGAAGTTCGAACAGCAGCAACAGCAACGCCAACCCGCTCCCCGGGGAGAACAAACATGGTAAGGAAGACTTTCATTCCATCACTGCTGTCCGTCCTGGTGACAGCGCTTCTGATGCTTTCAGCCACACCTGCACTGGCTACGTTTACCGCCAGTGTCGACCGGAGCGTCATCACCCAGAACGAAACACTGGACCTGACCCTGCGGGTGGACAGCCAGTCGTTCCGCAGCCAGCCGGACACCACGCCGCTAAAGAAAGATTTTGATATTCTGGGCAACCGGCGCAGCAGCCAGTTCCAGATGATTAATGGCAAGACCGAATCCTGGACAGACTGGATTATCACCCTGGCGCCCAAACGCACCGGCGCCATCACAATTCCGGCCCTTTCCTATAACGGTGAAACCTCTGAACCGATTCATATTGATGTTCGTCATGGCAACACGACCGCAGGCAGCACCAATAGTGTTTCACCGGTCTTCATGCAGACGTCATTGAGCCGTCAGGAGCTCTATATTCAGCAGCAAACCGTGCTGACCCTGAAAATTTATTACAGCACCCAGCTAGTCGGCGACAGCAGCCTGACACCACTGGAAGTCAATGGCGCGATTGTTCAGCAACTGGGCGAAGTCAAAAAATACGAAGAGTTGGTTAACGGTCGTCGCCACGGGGTGTTTGAAGTGCAATATGCCATCAATCCCCAGGAAAGCGGTACACTGACGATCCCATCGCTGACTTTCACCTCAAGCATTGCGACCGGCAGTGATCCGTATAACAACTTATTCTCCATGCAACGGGCGAGACCGGTGCGCGCCCAGTCGGCGGATATCAAACTGGACGTCAAACCAGTACCTGACGATTACCCTGCCAATGCCCCCTGGCTCCCCGCCAGCAATCTGCGTCTGACCCAGAAATGGAGCAGTAACCCGGATGATCTTAAGGCCGGTGACTCAGTAACCCGAACCATTACGATTGAAGCGGAAGGCCTGACGGCTGCCCAGCTGCCGCCAGTAACACTGCCGACAGTATCCGGTCTGAAAACCTATCCGGATCAGGCACAGAATGAAGACCTATCCGGCACGGATGGGATTACAGGGAAACGCACGGAAGCCATTGCACTGGTTCCTACCCATGCGGGCACAATGACACTGCCGGCAGTTCAGTACACCTGGTTCAACACCACGACAGGCAAAGTGGAACAAGCGGTATTGCCGGCAACAACGATTACCGTTGCCCCCGGCAATACACTGGCAACACCGAGCCTGCCAACGCCAGTAGCGACCACTACCGCTTTACCGGACAGCGTACCAACGCAGACAAATGTCCCTCTCGATTTAGGGGCTCCCATGACCAAACAGGGATCCTCCTTACCCTGGATTATCGCAACAGCCGTTTTTGCCCTGCTTTGGCTGGTGACACTCGGCTTGTATATCAGGGGCAGGAAAGTATCGATCAGTGATGGGGGTGATAGCAGCCCCTCACCGATGCCATCGGAGAACCTTAGTGAAAAAGCCGCTTTCCAGCAGTTGCAACAGGCCTGTCAGAACAACGATCTGTTGCAGATAAAACAGCGATTCATTGCCTGGGCTGGCAGCTTTAACAATCTCGATAACCTTTACAGCCTGTCTGCAGCAGCAGATAGCTTTGATCATCAGGAATTAAACGATTTATTGAACGGCCTTGAGCAGTCGCTCTACTCTGGCAAATCGGAAAACACATTCAACAGCGCTCGATTACAGGAAATAGTATCGAATTTGCGTAAAACACACGCGCGCCAGAAACACCATTCCAGGGATACGGCTCTCTCACCGATCAATCCCTGACCTGCCTTTGTTATCCGGATTATGAAACCACACGTCATAATCCGGATTTTGCTTTATCTGATTTATACACATACAAACATCCAAAGAGCTTCCAGGCAGCAACAGAAATAGCACTGCAAAGACCATGCGCTTATAGTTAGATGACGCTTGCCACAATACGGCCGCTGTTCCTGATTGATAGCAACAAGTAAAAGGAGACGCACCATGGCACAGATTGCATTCATCGGACTGGGTAACATGGGAGCCCCCATGGCGATCAACCTGATCAAGTCCGGTCATCAACTCACGGTCTTTGACCTGAATCCCGATGCACTGAAAACACTGTCCGACCAAGGCGCAACGGCTGCAGAACAGGCGACAGATGCTGTCAAAGGGGCGGATTTTGTGATCAGCATGTTACCCGCTGGCCAGCATGTTGAAAGTCTGTATCTCGGTGAAACCGCTCTGCTTGATGCAATCAGCACCGATGCCCTCATTATTGACTCCAGCACGATTGATGCAGAAACCGCACGGAAAGTCGCTGCGGCTGCCGATGCCCAGGGAAAAGCCTTTATTGATGCGCCTGTCTCCGGTGGTACAGCCGGTGCTGCACAGGGAACCTTGTCATTCATGATCGGTGGCAAGAAACCCCATTACGAGCAAGCCGTCCCTATCCTGAAAGCCATGGGAAGCAATCTGTTTCATGCCGGTGACGCAGGTTGCGGTCAGGTTGCGAAGATGTGCAACAACATGCTCCTGGCTATCCATATGACCGGTACAGCAGAGGCTCTCGCCCTGGCCATTCGCAATGGGCTTTCACCGGAAACAGTCTCTGAAATCATGCTGAAAAGTTCCGGGAGAAACTGGTCGCTTGAGGTCTACAACCCGGTACCCGGCATTATGGAAAATGCGCCAGCATCAAGAGACTACGAGGGTGGTTTCATGGTCAACCTGATGTTGAAAGACCTGAAGCTGGCGCTGGACGCCGCAGCAGCCTCCGGCGCCTCAGCGCCGATGGGCAGCCTGGCACGAAACCTCTATAACCTGCATGCCAATCAGACAGAGAATAATGGACAGTTAGACTTCTCCAGCATTTTCCGCCTTTACGACAACGAATGTTCATAATCACATAACCGAAACACTTTCGTGCTTTGCACTTGAACGCTGCTGTCACAACAGCAGCGCAAGACTGGGCATAACACTGCCCCTACGGTCAAAAAAAAACAAAAACTGAGGTACTGTTATGAATGAAAACCCGTTCAACCTGAACGGCAAAATTGCCCTGGTTACCGGTGCCAGCCGTGGTATCGGCGAAGCCATTGCCCGGCTGCTGGCCCGATACAATGCCCATGTCATTGTCACCAGCCGCAAAGTGGAAAGCTGTGAAGCCGTCAGCCAGAGCATTGTCGATGAAGGAGGCTCCGCTGAACCTATGGCCTGCCATATCGGGAATCCGGACGCGATTCGACAGACTGTCAGCGCCATCGTAGAAAAACATGGCCAGATCGATATCCTGGTCAACAATGCGGCAGCCAATCCCTATTTCGGCGCCATTCTTGATACACCGACCGATGCCTTGCAAAAAACCATTGACGTCAATATTCAAGGCTATTTCATGATGTCTGCAGAAGTCGGTAAGGTGATGCGTCATCAAGGCGGTGGCAGCATTGTCAATGTTGCCTCGGTGAATGGCGTGACACCCGGCCCATTCCAGGGGATCTATTCCATTACCAAGGCAGCCGTCATTGCCATGACCAAAGCCTTTGCCCGTGAATGCGCACCAATGAACATTCGCGTGAACGCACTGCTTCCCGGACTGACGGATACCAGGTTTGCATCAGCGCTTACCCGAAACGACGCCATGCTCAAGCAGATCCTGCCCAAGATTCCCATGAACCGTGCGGCTCAACCGGAGGAAATGGCAGGAACGGTGCTCTACCTGGTGTCCGATGCCGCCAGCTATACGACAGGAACCTGTATTAATGTCGATGGCGGGTATCTGACCACCTGAAAACCAGCGCAAGATATAAGGAGGAAGGACTCTCCTTTGACAAACGGGTCATTGATCACACATGCGTAATGGCACATTAAAGGGTACTTTATTTATATCTCGCTTCGCATCATTGTGACTTTTCCTACACCTCGACTATCAGATACATCTTAATCAATCACGGTAGACTTCCTATAATGACCCAGAGATAAGTATTTTCACCAGCAGCTGACCCCTGCGGGCTGTAGATGACAAAATGTGAGATTACTTTCACACGGGTAATTAAACACTTTAAAAATGAAATGATAGATATCTTTTTTCGACACGGAAAAAATCACGACTTGAAATGAGGTATAGAAATCAATACCTTCTTCAAGCCGCAGTACGCCATATCAATCCTTGATAATTTTGGAAGCTTCAAGCACAAAGGGACTCTCTGTAGAATTTTATTTATGCATAAAATTATCACCTTTATCTCATGCATTGTTTTTCTTTCAGGCTGCGCTAGCGGAATAAATAGCTATCAAAAAAATGAAATGCGCTATTATCACGCCAATGGCATGGCTGTTGAAGAAAAGAATCCAACAACTGCCGCAATACTGGGTTTCTTGCCGGGGGGTGGATCGTTCTATGTCCGAGAGCCCGGCCTAGGCGTTTTAAACCTTTTAACCTGGCCGATCTCTATTTTTTGGGATCCTATAAGCGGATACAATGGCGCCAACTCAGTCAACTACTACGCAACCAAGTCCAATATTAAACGCCTGAGAAATAAAGAATTCGAACGCCTTGAGGAAAAACTTCAACTGCAGTTAATCACTACTCAAGATTACATTTTGGAAAAACGCCGCATCGAAGAGAAGTACGAATTTGATTTCTAATCAGATTCTATGCTGATAAGCCTAATGGAGAAACCAAAAAATCCAGTTTTTCCATTATGGCAAAAGATCACAGCACTAAATACCCAGATCAATGCTTTCTCAGCGTACCAGCCCACCATCTGTGGGCTGCTGCGGGAAATATATTAGTAGAAGAATTCTACTCTAATTCTTTTTTGTGAATACAGGAATTCCACCAATCCAGGTCTGCTCAACCGCCAATTGGTGTAAACGACTCGCATTGACTAAAGGGTTCTCTGACAACACGACAAAATCCGCATACTTGCCCGCTTCCAACGATCCCCGGTTGTCTTCCTGAAACACCTGCCATGCCGCATCAATCGTAATAGCACGCAGAGCCTGCATAACATCAATCCGCTCTTGCGGTCCCAGCACCTCACCACCACTGGTTTCCCGTTGAACCGCTGACCACGCCAGCAACAATGGCTGAACCGGCACGACCGGGGTATCCAGATGAATACTGTAGCGCACCCCATATTCACCCGCTGATTTCAAAGGACTGATCCGTGCGGCGCGTTCTGCGCCTAAAAACAGGGCGTTATGACGATCCCCCCAATAGTAGACATGAGCAGGAAAAAAACTCGGCGTCACACCCAGCGCCTGCATTTTTTCGAGTTGATCATGCCGGCTCATCTGGGCATGCACAATCACATGACGGGCATCCGATCGAGGCGACGCATTCTGTGCCGCTTCTACTGCAGACAGCACATTATCAATCGCAGCATCCCCATTCGCATGTAACGCCAGCTGCCACCCTTTGCCATGCCATTCTGAGACCAGCCGACTCAGCTGATTGGCTTTCATAACAGGATCACCTCGAAAATCTGCAGCGCGTTCAGACGGTGTCTGGTAATAGGGGGTCGAGAGATAGCCCGTATATCCCTGGATTGATCCGTCTGTTGTCAGCTTCAACGCACCTACAGACAATTTATCGGATTGATGACGTGCAATCTTACCGGCATCAATCGACCTGGCCAGATCAAGATCCGGCCAGACAACGACACGCTGTGGTATGATGCCCAGGCGTGACAGCAGACGTAAAGGACGATAAAAGGATTCCGTCGCCTTGCCACTCTGTACGGTGGTTACGCCCTGACTCGCATAGTCATCAACGGATGTCTGTACAATTTTGAGATTCTTAAAGGAGGAAAAATCAAAAGCCATATCCCGCACAGGATCATGGGCTGTTTCGAGCAGCAGGCCTGTCAATTCACCCGTGGCATTTCGGACAATTTCACCACCCTCAGGATCAACAGTATCCTGATCGATCCCCGCGATAGCCTGTGCTCGAGTATTAATAACAGCCATATGGGCTGAGACATGAAGCACAAAGATTGGGTGTTCCGTGGAAACCGTATCCAACGCTTCTCGCGTTATGAAGCGATGTTCGGCCACCAGCGAATCATCAAACCCATAACCAATCACCCATTCGCCCGGTGGGGTCTCACTGGCGCGCTGTCGGAGTCGCTTCAATACATCACTAATGGTCAGTACTGTGCCAACAGGAGGACTACTGAGATCTTCTGCAACCGCTTTCAGGCCACTACCGGGAAAATGACCGTGTGCTTCGATGAAACCCGGTGTAACCGTTTTACCCTGTAGATCAATGATGTTGGCCTGCTCATCAACCTGCTGCAATATCGACTGAGTTGTTCCGGTTGCAACAATACGATCACCTTCCAGGCGCATCGCCTCAACCACGGTATGTTCATCATCCATGGTCAGGATATGACCGTTGATAAATACCTGTTCCCCGGCAGGCTGCGGATTGAGATAGAACCAGATACTGCTTCCCACAACCGCCAGTAATGCAACCAGCCCGCCCAACACGGATAACAATCCCACAATCCAACGACGCCTCTGCATTCCAGGCATAACTCCACCTTTTTATTATTACTTGCAGGAAAACACGCCGTCCGAGTGTAACGATGTAACGCGGCGTCGAGCAAGCAGAGACCACGCCATCCTGGCGCAGCGAATGGGACAGTGAGCGGGAAGCTCTGAAACTCTGGCTAGATCCGGAACGGTCAGAGTTTACTCAGCAACAGATATTAGCTGCATAGGTTGAGGCGACATCTTCCTTGAAAATCACCGATGGCGTTCTCAGAGGAACTGTCCATAAATATGGACAGTTCCTCTACCCTTAGCAGTACCACCCAACGGGTATACGAATGCACATTGCTTAAGAAATGATTGATATAAATAGCTAGTAATTATCTCAGAAATCTATTTATAGCAACTACGACCTCAGGTAGTCCTCAATAAGATATAGCGAAACAATCCTGAAACAAAGGGTACGAGCACCAAAATCACTCTTCTCTAGCATCTATAATTTCACAGAAGCTAACATGCATTTTGCAATACAAAAAGCAATACAAAAAGCAATACAAAGCCTGATTATTGATAATACATTTTATTACCAAGAAACAGATATCAGCAGGATGTTGAGCGTTGAGATTCATAAGTAACTTATCCATTCAATTACTGTTTTTCAGTGGGGTTCTCTGGCTTTCAAAAACGCAAGCCCAATATCCCGTCTGGATGGAAACTGACTATGTCCGTGACGCCTTCTATAGAGTTGCTTTTTTTAGTGAATTCAATGACGGTAAAGAGCGTCCCTTGCTGAAATGGACGTCCCCTATGCGCATTCATATTCTTAATGCTCTGGGAGACCCCGGGCTGCATGAGAGAATGGTCAAGGAACAAATGCAAATCCTGTCAGAGCATACACAGGTACCTATGTCCCTTGAGTCAGAGCTCAAGAAAGCCAATGTTCTGATCTACTTTATGAATCAGACAGACTTTTACGAGGCAATCAAATCAGATAAAAATCCCCACTTGAGTAATAGCCTTTGCACGTTCAGCATATTGGCTAATCGTAGCGGGCAAATTATTAAGGCCTGGATTTTGATCCCGGAGGATCTGGCCAGATCCTATGGAAAACTGCAATCCTGCGTTATAGAGGAAATGACCCAGATCATGGGCCTGACCAACGATGTTGATGACTTATATCCCAGCATCTTTAACGACAGCAGCATCTTCCAGCAACTGACACCACTGGATAAATATCTGCTGCATATCCTATATGACGAACGCCTCCAACCCGGAGTAAGGTGGAATGATGTGCTGGACATTATTTATCATGTGATACACACCCAAGTCGATGATCCCCACGATCACTCCGAAGATAAACAATACCTGCATTATCAACACCCCTGATTAAGATTTTCCTTCCTGAAAGGCCTGATACTCCGATGATTTTCTTGATAATGCCGAACCATTAGAAGAATATCATGCTGGGTATTGCCCCTTGGGTAAACTAGCGTTATTGTGTTAGTGGGAAGCGATAATAATGAGACAGGGATATGGAATATTTAACCGGAACTATCAAGTGGTTCAATAACGCCAAAGGCATTGGCTTTATCGAGCCTGTAGCAGCCTCTGAGAACGAAGACATATTCGTTCATTACAGCGTCATCATTATGGATGGCTTTAAATCGCTCAAGGCAGGCGAGTCAGTTCGCTTTCTGATGGGTAAGGGAGGAAAAGGCTACATGGCCACGGAAGTTATTCCAGAAAGCGTCTGGCCCAACCGCAGCAAGCCTGAAGCGGTTATTGTGCGTGAGACGCGACCTGAGACATCCGATACAGAGGCTGGCTAAACGCCGGCCTTGCCGTATCAAAAGGATCTCGCATCAATAGCTCCAGCCAGATATTGATGAATTAAACGATACTCTTATCAACAACCGACAAGGTTGCGAGATTATCCTTTACACCGCTTTCAATAGCATTTATTAATGCGTCTTACGCACAGCAGACAACAACCCCCATCCTCAAACCACACCACAAACAGCAAGCTACTATCACTAAAACTTATCCATTAAATCCAAGCACCGCACCACCACACCCAAGCATAGAATTACGCTGCCCACAGTAAACACCTGTAACACATAAAATGATTAACTTTCATTTATCCATAACAGACATTAAAACCATAATAAACACAAAAGCCTTCATACAAGTGATACCTTTAAAATTAAAAACAACACCTATGAAATTTTGCAAAATATAGTTGAACGTCCTATTTTCTATGCTTACATATTTCACGCGCCAGAGGAAACTTAGCCAGCACAGAAAAATATACGCCCTAAAAGGGAAAACTCATTCAGACACAGGTACTTCACTTCCGACAGGTGGAGAGGGGGGTGTTTGTTTTGACTTTTTGCGAACTGGTACTATGTTATCAGAGGCTCTGTGAACGACGGCTTCACACGGGCTACATGCGCATGTTAACTCTAGCGACTTTAGCCGGGACATTTGTCCCGGCTTTTTTATCCATCGTTTGGCTTATCCAAACGACTCAGTAATTACCACCACTACTTCTTGTTAGTCTCACCGGCTTAGCGCCACCATTTTCTTCAAGCCGGTTAGGAACACTCTGAACACGTCCTCCCTGAGCCAGAAAATGCGCAACCTGCTGCTCAAGCATGCGGCGCAGATTCGCTTTCTCAACATCCATTCCGAAAAATTCAGTGACAAAACCTTCTGAAACATTCATGGTAACGCTCCCTAATCACATCCTGCTGCAAGACCTCCACTGAGCGTCCACCCCAGTTGTTCACAGCATGGTGGTAAATGAATGAACATGACTCAACACCTGAAACGACTGAAAGCCATGCTTCGTCCTTTTGCACTATTTCTTGTTTCATTGTTCGTGCCAAAAACGCTTTATTTCAGAAGAAAAATGAAGAAAGCCTTATAAACAGTAGACTTTCAGCATTTCAAACAAACGTTTAAATTATTCGTTACGTCATTCAGCGACAAATGATTTGTTTCCTGACCACACGAAGCGTTACTGCACCAAAGAACCGAGTAACAGTTTCAACCCTCCCATTATGTACCAACGTACTATTTAATTTGATATTCTGCCTCCACGCAAAACGACATACCTTTCTATAGTTATATTGTGGAAATTCTAAGGTGGCTCCCTTATATAGTTTGAAATTATTTTATTGAACAAATAGTCAACTTTAAAAATAGTATCAACATAAAAATACAAAAATCACATAACCCACCAGGATGCGATGCACCTGATCCTCCACGACAAAAAAAGAGAATGATTACAGATCAATTTTGATCAGGGATGTAACAGCAATCGCTTTTTCAATCGCCGCCTGGCAACTATCACCCAAAGCAAGCCCTACCCCCATACGCCTCATTCCTTCCACCTCAGGCTTTCCAAACAACCGTAAGTCTGTATCTACCTGATTTAATGCTTCGCACAGATTCCCAAAACGCACATCCGCAGATTTCCCTTCAACCAACAACGCAGAAGAAGCTGCCGGTCCATACTGTCGAATATTGGTAATCGGCAGCCCGAGAAATGCACGCGCATGCAATTCAAATTCCGAGTAATTCTGTGAAATCAGAGTCACCAACCCAGTATCATGGGGCCGGGGTGAAACTTCACTAAAAATCACATCATCACCACATACAAACAGCTCAACACCAAACAGTCCCCATCCGCCCAAGGCATCGGTTATAGTTTGAGCGATACTTTCTGCCGACGCCTGTGCAGCTACCGACATCGCCTGTGGCTGCCATGACTCCCGATAATCTCCCCCTTCCTGTCGATGTCCTATCGGCTGACAAAAAGACGTGCCAGCGCTGTGCCTTACAGTCAGCAACGTAATTTCAAAATCAAACTCAACAAATCCTTCGACAATAATACGCCCTCTTCCGGCTCTGCCGCCCTCCTGGGCATAATCCCAGGCTTGCTGAAGGTCAGAATCGCGCTTTACAAGACTCTGCCCTTTACCTGAAGAGCTCATTACGGGCTTAACCACGCATGGCATACCGATGCGCTCAACTGCCGCCTGAAACTCATCCCAGCTATCAGCAAAACGGTAAGGCGATGTTTTCAGACCAAGCGTCTCTGCAGCCAGCCGCCTTATACCTTCACGATCCATGGTCAGCTGGGCAGCCCGTGCCGTCGGGACGACGGTATACCCTTCCTTCTCCAGCGCCACCAAGGTTTCTGTAGCAATCGCTTCAATTTCCGGCACGATATAATGCGGTTTTTCTGCCTCAATAACAGCCCGAAGCGCCTCTCCATCCAGCATTGACAAGACATGACTTCGGTCAGCCACCTGCATGGCGGGGGCATTGGCATAACGATCCAGTGCGACCACCTCCACACCCAGCCGCTGCAGGACAATGGCAACCTCTTTTCCAAGCTCACCAGAACCACAGAGCAAAACTTTTGTTGCGGAGGGACTGAAAGGCGTGCCAAGAATTGTCATTGAAATGCCTGTATGATCATCAAATCGCCAATCAGTGTAACGCAATTCTACAAAGTGTATAAAAGTTCACGTTTATACGCTTTTTCTGACGCTATCCAGTAGGTGACATCGACGGCATGATTCCCTGTTTCGGTATACCATTGCGCCGTCTACAGCATTAATCGGAAATTTGTCGAATGAAAAACCTGGATCAATTAAAACTGGAGCTACGCCAATTTTCAGCGGACAGGGAGTGGGACCAATTTCACTCCCCCAAAAATCTGGCAATGGCTTTAAGCGTCGAATCTGCCGAGTTGCTAGAACACTTTCAATGGCTGACCGAACAACAATCCCGGCAATTACCCGAGGAAAAGCTGCAGGCAGTTTCCAAGGAACTGGCAGATATCCAGATCTATCTCGTTCGCCTTGCAGACAAGCTGAACATCGACTTAATGCAGAGCGTCAGTGAAAAATTTGCAGAAAACTGTAAAAAATATCCAGCGCACCTTGTCAGGGGACAAAGCAAAAAATACAACGAATATCCGGGACATTTAATCAATCAAGCAGCACCCGAATCAAAATAATCGCAACTGCTCGTCATACAGCTGAACAAAGTCCTCACCGATAAAAGGCAGCACAGCTTCCGCAACAGGCTTGAGCTGCTTATCGATATAATGCTGGTAATCGATGGGACTGACGCAATATTCCACAGCCTCAGGCCCGTTCACTGTAATGATATAACTGATCCAGCCCCTGTTCTGATAACGCAGCGACTTACCCGCGCTGCGATTATGTTCATCGGCCTGACGCGCCGCCCTCACATGAGGCGGGCTGGTTCTGACATACTGGCTGAGGGGACGTCGCAGGCGCTTCCTGTATACCAGCTCATTGTCGCGCTCTCCTGCCAGCGTCTGCATGACGGTTTCTCTGACCAGCCCAGCAGGCGATTGCCCGGCAAATACCTTTTCAAATAACTGAACCTGGAACTGTCTGGCCAGAGGCGTCCAGTCAGAACGGACCGATTCAAGCCCTTTGAACACCAGCTGCTCGCCTTCCGGGGTCCACTTCAATCCCGCGTAACGCTTTTTACTGCCTGTTTCGGAACCTCGAATGGTTGGCATCAGAAAGCGTACATAGTGTGTTTCAAATTCCAGCTCAAGATAACTCTCCAGCCGACATTCTTTTTGCAGCGACTCTCGCCAGCGCTGATTGATATCTGTCACCAGCGCATTGCCTATGCGATCAGCGTCTATGGGGCTGAGACTATCATCCAGCCTGACAAACAGGGAGTCTGTATCCCCATAGATCACCTGGTAGCCACCGGCTTCAATCCAGCGGGCAGTTTGTTGCATGATGGCGTGTCCCCGAAGCGTAATGGAGCTGGCCAGGCGGGTATCATAAAAACGACACCCACCGGAACCGAGCACACCATAAAAGGAATTCATCAGGATCTTGATGGCCTGGGAACGCGCGCGGTCCTGTTGCTGCTTCGCCTCGTCCCGCTGCTGCCAGAGAGAGGTGATAATCGCAGGCAGGAAGTGCTGCTCCCTGGAAAAAACCGCGCCCCGGAACCCGGGAATCCCGTTCCCGGGCTCTTTCAGGCCTTCAACCAGCCCCACCGGATCAATTCTGAAGGTTCGAATAATTGAGGGATAAAGACTTTTGAAATCCAGTACCAACACGTTGTTGTACAAACCGGGCCTTGAATCCATCACATAGCCACCAGGACTCGCGAGGCCGCCACCTTCCGGAAGATTCGGCGCCACATAACCTGCCCGATGCACCCTGGGCAGATACAAGTGGGTGAAAGCCGCTACGGAACCGCCCAACCGGTCCAGCTCCAGCCCCGTCAGCTGGCTGCGCAGCCTCAGAAAATCCAGCATCCGGGTCTGCTGGAATATCTCCAGAACCAGCCTGCAGTCTTCCAGGTTATAGCGGGCAAGTTTGCATTTATCATGATGAAAGTCATGGGTAATCGCTGCCAGCCGGTTATCAACATCCTCTACCGCCTTACCTCGGCCCAGCAGGTTTTGTGACACAGTTTCCAGGCTGAAGTCTTCAAACTGATAGGTCGCCGATTTCAGCGAATCGATGCCGTCGATAACGACGCGTCCCGGCACGGTGACATAACCAGCACCCGGCTCTCCCCGGCGTTCACGCCAGATGGCCGGTTGCCTTCCGCGCCCCAGGCATAACCGGAAGCCATGTAACCGCGCCCGTTCAATCAAGAGCCGAAAATCAAAATTGATAACATTCCAGCCAATAAGTAGATCGGGATCCAGCGCTTCAATTTCCTCCTCCAGCGCTTTCAACAATGATCGCTCATCCGTAACCCAGCGTATTGTGCCACCAGGCAGGTCAGCACAGGCTTCCGATGTCATCTCTGCCCCAATCATCAGAACCCGTTCGACGGAAGCCCCCACCAGTCCAATGGAATAAAGCTTGCCATCAGCCGCACACTCAATATCCAGGGACACCACGGAAAAGTCAGGATTCACATCAGCAGGACGAATCTTCACATCATGGAATTCAGTAAAACCATCCTTTCTGACCGCCTGCCCTGTAAATGCCATGCCGCCAGTAATAAAACGCTCCATCAGATAACGCTCATGCAACCGAATGTCTGCTTCGAGGAGCGTCCCACCGAGTTGCCGGAGTCTGTCCTGAGCCTGATATCCAGCTTCAAGCGTCGGTGTATAAACGGCCTGTACGGGATCATGATTAAAGGTTTTCAGGGCTACCTGTCGACATTCATGAGGTATACCCGCCTTTGTCAGGCTGTCGGACAGTCTGGGCTGTTCTTCATGCCGGACAAAAAACACGGGGCGTTCACCCGTGATAATGAGCTTCGCAACCCCTGCATCCGCCGTAACCACCCAGAGATGAATCTCTGTCATGCCAGCATGATCAAAGCTATGACGACCAATGAGAAACCCTTCATAAATCCGGGAATGAGTCTTGCGATTCAAGGGAACGGTTCCCTGCTATTCAAAGCCCCATGATACCGTGTGACTGTCAAGAAGGTCACATCCACCAGCCTGCTCTCTACAGGCTTTTTTGAACTAAAATCGTCCGCGGCAGTCAGAGTTGGACAGAAAGACATCAATTGATGCCAAACAGACTTAATTCCAAAATACACATCACCGTTTTTTTCAGGCCTTATCTATGAAATACAGACATCTGGCAATCAAACTCATTCATTTCGGCAGTTTACTGTTTCTCACAACGCTATCTATTGCCCACGCATCTGATAACGAAACTGATGCCTGTATCGCCAGAGAAATTCCGATCAGCATCATCAATACCTATGACTTCTTGCATCAAAATCCGAGTAAGGCGCTGCTGGTCATCCGTAACACTGAGACGCTCAATACGCTGTCTAAAAGTTCCAAAATGGCTAAAAACATTGATTTCAATACCCAGGTAGCACTCTATGCCCAGATGGGAACACAGCCTTCAGGCGGGTACCACATTCATATCACAGCTGTTGAGGACAGATGCCATTATCTGGAAGTCAGGGTTGAGAATCGAGAACCGGGAACTGGCTGTTTAACTACACAGGCCCTTACCTTCCCACATCAGCTGGTCACTATACCTAAGTCGTATGACTCAAAACCCATACTATTTAAAGAAGTTTTCAGTAAAGAAAGTTGCTTATAACCATCTGTTTTAAATATGTCGAACAATGGGATTAACTGCCAACCGAAATCGATCTTGACCCAAAACGTTGCGACTATTGGCTAATAGATACAATACCCGTTTCCTGCCCGCCATCCCCCCTGGATAAATCGTGGGCTAACAAGGCTAAAAAACAGAATTATTTCAGGAACTTTTACCCCAAATACCTTTCTTACGTAATAGACACCTGATTCAAATAACGTCATTTTTATTATGTAAGGAGTAGCTTGGTTATGGATAAAGGTAACAGCAGTGATTTCGACATGAAGGATTTCTTTGAGAAACAGAAAGCCGCTGCCGCAAATAATCAGTTCAACCGTCCTGGCGATCCAGGTGCAAAAAAAGAATTTACACCGCCAACCAAACCGGCACAGGATACTGAAACCAACAACGATAAGGGCGCCAGTGGCGACAACATGCCCTTCGAAATCGACAAAGAAACGGAAGCGCAAATCCTGGAGATTGTGAACTCCTTTATCAGCCTGGCGAACAAACATGCCGAAGGTCGCAAGCTGCCGATCAACATTATCAGCGACGCCTTCCTTTACGCGGCGGCTCGTTACAATGCCTTCCTGGTTGCCTCAGCTGACCAGAAAAGCATCGCAACCAACCAGAAGGAGTATGTGGAAGCCTTCATGGAGCAATACAAAGCCATGCTCAAAGACCACTTCGAGTTCTACAAGAAGAACCCGCTCTGATCGGATCAGGGTTCCGGCAAACCGCCGGAACCCTCCCCCATCATTACTCACTTTCCTGAACTTAAACCGCCAACAATGCATACTCACTCGCATAGCGGTTGTTATCAGCCTGTCAGGCTTTAAGAACCAGCGCTCCCAATGCAATCGCTAAACCGACCAACCAGTAGACAGGCCAGCGTCTGACCCTCAGCAAGTAAAAACCAACCAGTGCAAGGGCAAATTCCAGCGACGTATGTACCGCCGAGACAAAGACCGGGGAGTACATCGCTGCCACCAGCAGCCCCACCACCGAGGCATTAATGCCACTGATAGCCCCTGCCACCCTGGCCCTACCGGCAACAGCCTGCCACGCATGCAGCATCCCGATCACCAAGAGAAAGCCCGGTAGAAAGATGGCGATGGTAGCAATCACGGCCCCCAGAACCGGCATCGACTCGGATACGAAATACCCCAGGTAGGCAGACAAGGTGAACATGGGGCCGGGGATCGCCTGTGCGGCGGCATAGCCCGTCAGAAAAGTATCGGTACTGATCAGATCTTTCGTGGTGTTCTGGAGCAAAGGCAGAACCACATGACCACCGCCGAAGACCATACTGCCCGCCTGATAGAAGTCACTGAACAATGTCAGTAACGGACGCTGCCCCGCCACCAGCGGCAATAACAACAGCAGACCGCCAAACAGTACCAGTGGCCAGACTTTTACCCGGTAGTCTTCATGTTTATCAGTTGACGCAGGCAGCCATCGCCAGCCAATGCCTGCGGCCAGTACCAATACCGCCATCTGGGCCAGCACGCCGGGAACCATCAGGAGAATGGCTGCACTGAATACGCAGAGCGCCACTGTCAGCGAACGCTGACAGAAACTCCGATACATCTGGATGATGGCATCCGCCACCACGACAACGGCCAGTAGCTTCAGACCCGCAATCACCCCCTGGTACCAGCTGGCGTCAAAAAACGCATGACTGCTCATGGCGACGGCCAGCAGGATAAAGAAAGACGGCAGGGTGAACCCGACAAATGCCGCGCAGCCACCCGGCAGGCCGGCCCGTCGATAGCCAATGGCGAAGCCTACCTGACTGGATCCCGGTCCCGGCAGAAACTGGCTTAAGGCCACCAATTGAGAATACTGCTCATCACTCAGCCATTGCAGCTTCTCCACAAAGGCATGACGAAAGTAACCGATATGCGCCGCCGGACCACCAAAGCTGGTCCACCCCAGCAGAAAAAACTGCCAGAAAATTTCCAGTGTTTTGATCACAGATTGATTTACCACTAAAGGAGAAGAACCTGGAACCTGGTTTCTGCACAAACGGTGCAGGCAGGTGCGTTATATGTGTTACTGGAGCCTATTATTATTAGCCATTTATTTCAATTTCATGACAAATAAGTACCCTTACGTACTGGCAACAAAACAGCCTGAAACGTCAATAAAATGTCAGCTGCGTGAGACAAACAAAGCCGCACCAAACACTATTCTTTAAAAGAGAAGGCGCTGTTCAGATCAGCCCAACCCGAACCAATCGTTATATGGCCAAGCGATATTGATTGCCGACTGTCATCAGGCAATCGCCGTATGCTGTCCGAAGGAATTTGGCATGAATAAGTATGGAATGCTTGCCGCACTCATCAGTATTGTTATTTTCTTGCAATTACTGCCATCCGTCCGAAACAAGCAACACTGCGACCCCGGCTACCAGGCCGACACCACGGCATACCATTTTAATACTGACGGCACTGTTCGCCATCGAACAACAGGGCTGGTCTGGGAACGCTGCCTGGTCGGGCAAACGCTGAATAATGCGGGTACACCCACTCAGTTCACCGACGACCACTGCGAAGGCAAACCCGGCAAACTCAGCTGGTTTGATATGCAGGAACTCACGGAGCGGAACCCTGGCGCCCGACTCCCCAGTATCACGGAACTGAAAACCACAATGATTGCCGAATGCAAGACGCCCGCCGTCAACCTGACTATTTTCCCTGGAACACCGCACAAGGGATTACTGATGTCAGCGGACGAGAAAATTCAGAACAATGACAAAACAGCCCGATATTTTTATGCCATCTCCCTCTATTCTTCATCCATGCAGCTTTTCCAGAAAAACAGTCGCGCTTATGCAAGATTCATCAGGGAACAGGTCGTCACAAAAAATGACAAGAAAAATCTGATCAAAAAATCACTACCCAAAGAAAAAGCCAAGATCATCCCTGCCAGCAATAAGCAACAGGAATCAGAACAGTGATCAAAAAGATAAGCGTTTGTGCTGCCGCCGGCCTGATAATACTTTCCAGCTCACTGATAGCCAAAGAACAGACCTGTGAAGAAAATTACACGCCAGAGCGCGAATACTACCGGTTTTCTACAGACGGCACGGTGACCGATACACGCACCGGTTTGACCTGGCAGCGCTGCCTTGTCGGTCAAACCTATAACGATGCGGGCACACCAGACAACTTTACTGATGATCACTGCGATGGAGTACCCACTGAATTCGACTGGAATAGAGGCGTCAAACACGTCCACTCACTCCAGGGTTTTAGACTGCCAACCTATCAGGAACTGGAAACCCTGGTCGTTAAAGCCTGTGAGACACCTGCGATTGATTTAGCGGTATTCCCAGATTCACCTTATAAGGGGTTACAGATGACATCTGAAGATTATCGTTACGTAAAGCACGACAGTGCACATTATTACTTCAGTTCGTCACTCTACTCCGGAACCAGGCAATGCATGCACAAGAACATCTGGAGTTACCTTCGACTGGTCAAAGAGTAATTCAGGATATTCTGTTACTGCAGGGACAGCATGATGGCCGCTTATCTTATTCGCATTATTAATCCGCAACATCCGGTTTGGGTCCAATGGGGATTTGATCCTGCAACCCTGCCAGAGCCCCCTGTCGTAATGGCGGAAGACGAGTTCAGTGCACGCTGTGAGGCGCTCAACCTGTTTGATCCGAATGATTATCCCGCCACATTTTCGGAATTACCGGAAGATCACCCCTTACTGATTCCGACGCATACCGAGTGTGTCGATATTTCCCAGCCTCCACAATAAAAAACAGGCAACAGTTGCCTGTCACCTGCCTGAAACTATCCTATGGATGCCTGATCAGCTGCGCAGACCATAGACCTTTACTTCTGCGGTCTTGTAGCCACCCATGGCGGTCCGGTAATCCAGCTCAATCTTGTTAATGATCCGGTCACCATCAATCAGTCTCAGCGGAACAGTTTGACGCCCTTTTTCAAGACGTTTTTTGATATAGAAATTCTGGTGACCGCCATTACCAAAAACGACCTTGATCTTTTCCAGACGGATAGGTGCGTCTTCAACACGGAGGAAAATCTTGTCAAACTTTCCTTTAAAGCCACTGACATGAATCGTATCGGTTTCGCGATTGAAGGAAACACGGCGCTCACCGAGTTTTTTCCAGTCATCTGCAACCGCTCCGACACTGATAACACTCATAAGAGCAAGCGCCAAAAGCTTTTTCATGGTGATCCTTATCTGTATAAATAAACAGGTGTACTTTTGGCTGAATCATAATCAAATATCGAACAGCTGAATAATCAGTATGCGCCGATAGCACTCCGTGGAATACAGCTATACGATCGTCTAAACATACGGAGGAAACCTGTCCTACAGGTTGCTGCTTTTCATACGAACAACAGTACAAATGCGTTTCTCTGGCCATGTTTACATTGTACTGACGTCCGTTACCAAGAGTTTCCTTCCGTGACAGCCTTATTCTCCAAACTGTCACAAAAGCCACTTACGATAGCGTCATCATCGGTAAGGTAGTGGCACGAGGACTGCGCCAGACGGGGACATGGAAAACTTGGCATATCCCCTGCTAATTTTTTTACGGATGATAACCACTTGCTGCCTGTCAATAACTTCCTCTCAGGGAAAAAGGAAAATTGGCAGGCAAGGACGACCAACCGTAAGGACGGGTGAAAGCACGACAGGTTCCTTAGCAGGCCAGATACCCTGTGGAAACAGGGTTTTGTTTTCCCGGAGGAAGTGAAGCCATGGGTAAACCGACACTGAGCCATATGTTCGCCTATCTGAAGCGAATCGGTGTCAAGCTGAAACCGCTCACCAAAGAAGGCATTGAGTCGGAATATTTTCGACGTATCTACCAGGTGCATGCCAGGGACGAAGTACTGCAGGCTATTCCCGTTGAGTCCGGCAACGGGACACGCCGTTCACGCTAGGCGCATCAGTAAGCCACGCCAGCGTGGCTTACCAATTTCAGGCATACAGCCACAGATACATTTCCCACTATTGTGCAATGCTGACATGACTCAACGGGGTTGAAACAAGGGCTGATCCACCTATTTTTCAGACCAGAAGTTAATGTTGAACTGTGCATCATCACTTAACTCAACACGATGCCAATACTGGGGTGGACTGGTTGCAAACTCTCCCGCTCTGATGACAACTTTTAATTCCGGTTCAGTTGCCGATTCATCCGCGAAACCATAGTAGGTTACCGTACCTTCCATAACACAGATCTGACCAAAAACACCTGCTGCCGTATTGTGATGGGACAACAATGCCGCGGGCACGTTCACCTTGGTAAAGAAAGGGGTAGATCGTTGAATCGTCCAGTTCACAGGAATGCGTAAATGACTCATAACAGTTTCTCTTGCTGAGAGATACTTCCCTCATCAAAAGCTATTAAAAAAGTGGCTTTTGATGGCAGACACAACGTTTACATCTAAAGAGGTGTAAGTATAGGAATGGCGGGAGTCAAAGTATGATGCTGACAAACTTCCCAGCAGATCAATGATATGGAGAAGTAGCTTCCCGACACATAGACTGCAGCCAGGAAGCCGAGATGAACCAGATAACGTTAACTGAACTTATCCTGACCGGCTTTGTGCATCTTGAATTCAACTTCCGACACCAGTTTTTCTGCATCGACCTCGGAAATAACGCCTTCATGCGACAAAGCTGTCAAACTATTTCGTTGTTTGTTCAGCAGGATACGAAGTGCCGTATGCGTTTCAATTTTCGCGACGATCTCCGGTGACAGAGACTTGATATTATCAAGCGCCTCTTCACCCAGGTGAATATTGCGCTCCATATCCCTCAGAGCCGCATCCCTGTCTTTCTCCGACATGGATATACTTTTCGCAAGCGTAATTGTCTGACGATTGGCCGCCAATAAACCGCGAGCACTTTCATAAACCAGGACCTGTTGCATGTAACGATATTGCGTGGCGTAGCGCCGGACCAATGGAACGGATGCCAGATACTCGATCCACTTCGGTACAACCCAGCTTTTTTCCAGATGTGGACGGGGCGCAATTTTGGGCTCCCCATCCAGCGCCTGCTCAATAGCCGTCACCAATAACGATGTCGCCTTCTTGCTGAGCAAGCCCTGGGAGAACTGATTCCAGTAATACTGACGTTCAGTTTCCAGCAGTTTTCTCAGGTATTCCGTGCCCGTTTCCTCTTCCTTCCCCTGCTGAGCCAATGTTTCATCACTGGGCTTCAAATCGGACAGTTTAGATTCCACCTTGTCCCAATTCACCATTTGCATCGACGGATCCGACTTCAATGTTCCCTTAAGTGACTCCACATCCTGATGAATCGCGGATTTTACTTTTTCGAGTGTCTTCTGCTTGGCTTTAGGCAGCTTGTCCAGCCCGAGCTTTGCCATAACAAATCGCATGGAGCCACCGTTAATGACGATAGTCAGAACAACAACACCGGCTGTTAAAAACAGTATTTGATTTCGGATATCCAGCGGCAGCGAGTCGTTGGCAGCTACCATAAGCGCCAGAGCCATGGATACTGCGCCTCTCAACCCGCCCCACGTTAAAACAATGGCTTTTTCCTTGTTGATGCCAACGCCCAGACGAGAGAGAAATGGCATCAATCCCAACACCGCCAACGATCGGATTATCAGTACACCAAGGAATATCACAAAGAGATAACCCCAGGAATCAAGAGACGCATCGGTCACCCGTGTCGCGACAACCAGACCCACAAGAATGAAAATCAAGGTATTGAACAGATACGCCAGTGTCTGCCAGAAGTGATGCAGGTGATGAATCACTTCCGGAGAAAAGCAGGTTCTCCCCGGGCCTGCATATATTAATGCCAGCGTAACAACGGCCACGATACCTGAAGCATGGAAGACATGCTCTGCGACATAGAACACCAGGTAAGGCGTCACCAGGGTCAAGGTAATTTCTATCAAGCTGTCATTAAACACACGGTTAATAAAGATCAGGCTGACTGCACCAACCAGGCATCCCAGGATGATGCCAAGAAACACAACCCTGAAGAATTCAAAAACAACCGTAGGGATGTGCATTTCCGCATTCAGTTGTGTCGCCAGGGTCAAAAAGAGGGAGAAAAGAACGATGGCGGTACCATCATTGATCAGCGACTCACCTTCGATCAACGTCTGTAACCGGGCACGGGAACACATTTCTTTGAGCAGCGCCACTACGGCCACGGGATCTGTCGCACTGACAATCGCCCCGAACATCAATGCCACCGGAAAGCTCCACTCCCAGGGGAGTAGCCACAACACCATAAATGCCGTCATACAGGTACAGATAACCAGACCAGGCACCGCTAACAGGGCTATCTGGGAAAACATCCGCTTGAACAGATGTACTTCAAGCTCAAAGGCAGACTCAAATACCAGAGCAGGGAGGAAAATAAACAGTATGAGGTTAGGGTCCAGCGCCGCACCGAGGCGAATCGATAAATTGATTTCTTCTATTGGTTCCTTGATGTAGCCCGCCTGCGACATCAACCCAAGCAGCAAGCCAAAAACCAGCAGCGCGACGGAGTAAGGGATCGCTGTATTCTTCAGCAGAGCCCGGACTGTGACTCCGACAAGGATAGACAGCACCACGAAGACCAGGATAAGAAGCGTCGTTTCCATGACATTTATCTATATACTGTTTTACTTCACATTAGGTCACCGCTCATTATTTGCAAACTTTCTCAGTTTGATCCGGCAGAGCGCGAAAGCTCGAACATCATTACCCCTGATAACCACACAATAACAAATGACTTAATGTGGACTCACCCCACTCGCTATGCCTGATGCTGACAAGGGTTCATTCTGAACATTTTGCGACCGAGTTCAGTCTTTGGCACTGTCAGCTATCGACAAACACACAGAAAGTTCAGGGATAATATTTTTATTGAGTCAGGACTGACAGGAGATGGCAGGACACCCCCATCTCACCTTGCTATCAAAATCATTGGATAAAAAAAGGGCAACACCCTCAGGTATTGCCCTTTTCTTTTCACTTATACCCTACAAAGTAAGGAACAAGCTGCTGTTTAGATAACTTCGATCTCTTCAGCCTGAGGACCTTTCTGGCCCTGAGTCACTTTGAAGCGTACCTGCTGGCCTTCAGCCAGTGAACGGAAGCCATCACCCTTGATCTGACGGAAATGGGCAAACACGTCAGGACCGTTTTCCTGAGCGATGAAACCAAAACCTTTCTCGTCGTTGAACCACTTAACAGTACCGGTAGTAGTAGACATTAATGTCATCCTTTCTCGTTCAAAATAATAGTGCCTTGCAGCAAGGCGGTTGAGCTAAGAGTAACGCTATTATTTATGAAGAACCGGACGAGCTATACCACCCGTAACACACAATCTTGGCATAAAAAATAAAACTCACTTTTAACACTCACCATGTTACAGCAACAGTCTGCCACAAGTCATAGGTACTATAACTCAGAAAACACCGGACATCGTTACTTGGTTGACCGTTTACACGTAAAAATTCTCACTCCAACCCAAATCGGCTATTTTTTGAACAGTTTTATGACTTAAAACCAAAAAATCAGCCACTTTAAGGCACGCTCTCTTCGGAAACTACATAACCATTTGATATATACGGGGAAACTAAAATTCCAGCCCAATATCCAGCACTGAACATGGGGTCTTTGTAAGCGCGGAAAAGCGTAAATGTCAGCTATTCTGTAAGAGAAAACGGTGAACTCGGCGGGATCTGAGGCTATCGTAACGTATTGAAAGCAAAGCCAAAATAAAAAAGGCCCGAAACCGTTAGGTTTCGAGCCTTGCATTGTGTGGCGGTGGTTGGGTAACAGGCAACCATTTATTCTCTGCAGTTGAGCCCCTGTCAGTTGTGATGATTCGGCTATCTGGGCAAGAGCTTCCGCTCTCTATTTCCATCTCCAGATGATCAGGCTAGAACATTTAGCCCTTTATCCTTCACCAGGTTCAACAATTTAAGAGAAGGCCCGTTTGGCCGCTTCTGACCACTTTCCCACTTCTGTACTGTCGATGGACTGACATTCAGAAACGCCGCAAACACTGCCTGGCTTGCCTTGCATTTCAGCCGCAAACGCTTGATTTGCTGCGGTGCAAGCTCTTTCACTGGCGTCAGGCATAAGGCATCGAACTCGTGCATGGTAGTGGCATCCATAACACCAGCATCATATAAGCCCTTGGCGGTCTCATGGACTGCATTTAATAACTCACTCATACGGGATCTCCACTAATTCACCGGCATCCAGTGCCTTTTTCAGGGCATGTTCTGTATACCCCAAAAACTCGCGAGCCAGCAGCTTGATGGCCCGTTCCTCTTTTTGATCAATATTGGCCTGTTTATTCTTGGAAAATCCAAAGATGAAAAAGGCACACTCACCCATCCTGAAAGCCAGAAGCGTTCTGGTACTTCCTCGCTTTCCCTTCCCCATTAGCGGAACACGCTTTTTATATACCGAACCGCCAAGGTCGGCATCAACCAGCCCCTGCTCCATCTCTTGGACAGCAGCCAGAAGCACTTTATCAGAAAGCCCCTCTTTCTTGGCCCAACGCTGAAACCAACGGGTTTTGAAGACTCTCACGGCTCAGGACAACCCTTTTGACAACAAATATAGCACCTAGTGCAATATTGTAGAGAAAAAAATCTAGTTGATCACCTCTCTATCAGAGAGATGGCCGAAATATCAGAATACATTGTTATAGGAAACCATTAATGACTCTCAGCCCCTAAGCCCCCAGTAGTCAATCATACTAGCCATGTAGAAGCTCCTACCTGACTTCTCCTGCATGCCGATAATCGTATTTACCGGCACTGTTTCCCGGGAGCAGAAACCGTTCTGGAATCAGCTGTCAATGACCGGATGGTTCGTATGAACATACAAATCCCGTTACCCAAGGTGGTTGGGTAACGGGGGTGTGGTCAGTTTCTCTTACTACAAATGATCAACTTGCCACTACCGTGGCTATTACCTCATACTCTCCCATTTCCAACTCCCCAGAGATGTTACTGCCGCATATAACCGTTGAGTTTACTCCTGCATAATCTTCAACAACCTGCCCCACATCCACAAAATCGCCAATGCTAAAACTCTCTGCATTACCGATGACGTGAGCCATAAGGTTCACATTGGTGGAGTCACCCAATAACATTTGAACACACTTTTTAAGGGCCTGTTGGGCAGCTTCCGTTGCCCCTGACGGCCCCTTCGCGCGGGCGACAGCCATAAAGCCACTAGAACATGAAGGGGCAATCAGTGCGAAATCCTTCACGTCTACATTCATAAGCTCTTTTGAGACAAAAGGCGCAAGCAATTTCTCAACAGCAACATCTACTGGCACATCATGTCTGATGACACTGACCAGATCTTCCTGTATACCCACATCACCTGGCTTCTGCTTTAAAGCATCAGTCATTAGCAATACCGTCTGGACTTTTCGTTTGCTGACATATCGTCCAAAAGATGTAGACAGGGATTTACCTTCAGAGCCTACTACAACGATGATCAAATCTTCCTGCTCAAGCTGGTCAAAATTTTCAGACAGGGTGGAAAGAGTGTAATGACTGAGTATTACTTCCTCATGCTTTTTCTGCTGGAAAGCCTGATGCCACAATCCAACCGATTGTTCAGCTTCCAGCCCTGAAGAAATAATGGTGATCCTGGTCAAGTTCTTGTCTGATAATTCCATTTCTAGCACTCTCTCAAACACCTGAGTTTATAGGGGCCAACACGCCGTCAACCCCGGCATTTCTGAATACTCGTTACACTTTTAGGCAAACTTATGTCTACTGCCTTAAAAGGAGTTCTGACACAAAACTTTTGATTACCGGATGCCAGCCAGGGCGGTATTCACCAGGTTAAACATTTCATGAATTTCAACCAGCAACTTACGATCACCTGCACCAAACTCACTTACATCCTTCTCGATCAGTTTCTTGTATTTCCAGTTACTCTGCAGTTTGCTGCCAAAGTATTGCGCTAATGACTCCGCGATCTCTGGATCAGACAGGCCCTCTCTCTGGATCCATGCGTACAGTATTTTTTGATCGCCATTATCAGAGATGTTCAGACAGATCGGCCATTTTCCATCTTTGTCTTTCTGATATTTCGCCCATGAAAGATGAAAGAAACTCAGTTCGGTTTTCTTACCAGAAGTCCGTTCAAACTCCAACTGATTCGGGTATGCTCTCTCAAGGCTTTCCTGTAACCACTCCAGACATGAATACTGCGCCAGAGACTGTAGAAGACCTGCGTTTTTCTTCAAAAATTGATGAAGCTGCAAAGCACCATCTCTAATGCCAAGAGAAAGTAAGTGTTGATGCTTGATAAAGTCAATGTCATCAAAACTGTAAAGGTTCAACTGCTCTCCACTTTCATCCTCTAACGTGATATCAGCAAAGTTATCCACCAACTGACGATGACATGCCGCAAACTCTTTCCGGAATGCATGAGGCTTTGCCAAGGTACCATCCAGACCGTAACGCCCATCGAGATGAATAAGCAAATCCTTCAGAATCCACTTACGGGATTCCGTAATGATATCAGTCTCGGTAACATTGCTCAGAGCATCTATAAGCCACTGATGACTGACTATTGCCCACTTGTCCTGCTGGCTTTCCTGCAACTTGTTCTTATCAAGCACTTCACATCCATCTATCAGAATGCGCATTAACCTGAAGTCAGAATTAGGATTGGCAGCAATAAAGGTCTCTGCCCAGTCAGAATAAGCAGCCAGCTGGTCGCCATTCTCACTACTGCCATATTTATGTTCAATAACCACGACCAGGTTGTTGACTATGTCGGTGGCCAGTATATCTATACGTCGTCCGCTACTGATCGTGTATTCTGTATATATGCTCATGCTACTGAGCAGCAACTGATCGACTTCCAGAGCGGTTAAAGGCAGTTGAACTTCACTTTCCGACTGAGCAGCTATTGCAGCTTTCAACAGGGATTTGAGAAAGTAGTCCCCTAAATCATGTCCTTCCTGTGGATGCAGTAACCAAGCGATCACTTCCGTCAGCCCTGTCTCCTTCAGGCCAAGCACATCAAAGAGTTGACGATTTTGATTGTAAAAAACAGCTTGTGAGTAACGCGGATCAGTAACAAATTGTTCGGCCAGCTTCAATGCTTTTCCAATGTCCACAACTCGCATCTCTTACAGATCAAATTTCTGAATATTGTACTGGTTAGTCATTGAGGCAAATTGCGTCATGTCAGTAATTGCCTGATAAGTAAAGAGTACGACACTGTTGTCAGTGCAGCTTGAGGAAGAAAAGGAGTCAGAAGCTGAGCACAAGAGCAGCATACTTCTGACGACATCACAAGTGTTTTGTATCTGAACTTGACGTTTAGACATACTGCGCCATAGCATCAAACAGATTGACCAGCTGCAACTGATCCACCCGGTTAACCGATGTACGACCCAGCGATGGATTACCTACAACAATCGCCAGCGACTGCGCTCTGGAAATTGCCACATTGATGCGATGACGATCAAACAGAAAGTCCATCCCCCTCGGGGATTCGCTGGCATCACTCGCACACATGCTCAGAAAAACGATCGGCGCCTCCTGCCCCTGAAATTTGTCGACACTCCCCACTTTCGCCCTTGAGCCCAAGGCTCTTTTCAGCTTGTTTACCTGCAGGTTGTATGGCGCGACAAAAAGAATATCTTCCCAGCCAATGGCTCTCCCTGATGAGTCATCCTCTGTAAAGTGGAATTTTCGGCCCCGCAAGTCTTGCACCATTCTCTGAATAACCTCAGCTTCCTCATCTGATCCCTGGGTATTTCCCTCATGTTCAACCGGAATGAAAACAATACCGGCATGCTTGGTCAGCGGTTCACTGGCATTATCAGGAACATCTATAACCCGCCCATAGTTGTCAGGATGAGATTCCAGCCTGCCCTCATACACCTGTTCACTGATAAACTGGTTAACCGCTGGATGCATCCGCCAGGTGATATCAAGAAAAACTCCCCTATCTGCTGGTATCGTGGGCGTATCACGCATGAGGTAATCCAGGATAGAAAGACCGCTGTCTTCCGGGTGACTGGCTTGCGAGGGCTGCCCCAACTGCATCTGATCCCCCATCAAGACCAGGTTGCGGGCAGAGCGCGCCATGGCGATAAGGTTGGCCACACTGACCTGTCCGGCTTCATCCACAAACAGGTAGTCCAGTGTATTTTCCATATCCTTACGGGAAAAACCCCAGGCAGTTGTTCCGATAACATAAGGGGGCTTGTTGATATTCTCCAGATCTGAATTTTTGGTAATTGAAACCCCTGTTTTTTCCAATTCAGGACTGGTATCCCGGGTACAGTAGAAGTTGGCCGTTATTTTTTCCTGGCTACAGTAACGCGCTGTACTGAGGAGCAGGTGATTGATCGCCTTATGGCTATTACTCGAGATCCCGACCCTTGCGCCACTCTTTAGCAGCTCCGCAATGACATGCCTGGCAGTATGTGTTTTCCCCGCCCCCGGTGGCCCCTGTATGGCAAGGTAACTATTATCGAGGCATTTTACCGCGCTGATTATCTGCCCCAAGCGTTCATCTGGATCATGGGAAGGCGCAATATCACTGCCCGTTGAAATATGCTTGATACGTGGTCGGGAACGGGTCAGGAAATCCACAATAGCGGCCCGACTCCCGACCAAATCTCCTTGTTCGTACTCCTCCACTGACCGCATGATAGCCGCTTCAATGACATGAGCCGGAACAAACTCATCCGGCACCAGCGAGATAAAAGGCGGTGGCTCATTAGCAGCCTGAATCACCACGAGACCGTTGTCCATGTCACTGGCTTCTTTCAGGAATTTAACCTTAATACCTTTTCCATCACTTGACTCACGTCCAGCCAGGAAGAAGGACTCATGCACATCTTTATACTCTTGAGGTTCAAACCGATATTCATATGACAGTTGGCGGGCACGATCCGTGTGTTTAAACGCAGGGCGACGGGTTCGCTGACAGCAGGCGAGGCAGTCAAGGTCATCCAGCAATTCTTCATGGCTCAATCCCAGCCGGTCAAACCGCCTCCAGAATATCGGTTTTGACTCCCTGCGGTGAAATTCCAGAAACCAGGCCATATTTGCTGTCAGCTGTGCTTTTTCAAGATCTGTCACACGCTCTTTTTCTGCCTGTTTCAGTAACCGATCCCGCAATTCGGTTCGCTCTGTAACCTCTGTTTTTTCCTCAGGCTCCACCACCTCAACCTTGCCTTTATAGACAATGTTATGATTCCTTTGTTGCCCTCGAAGCCAATCCACCAGCTCCTGCGTGGAGTTACAATCATCAATGTTGTAGTCGCGTATGTTTTTTAGAATATCGGATGTCTGCCAACTGTCTCCTTCCTCCCCGATTTCATGGAGCGTTCGCCACTGTTCGTAAACGACAATCGAATCACCACCAGTACCGACCGCAGTTTCACGTTTGCCGCGGTACAGGTGTTCCACGTTCTTGATGGAGTAGCGAGGCTCCCCCAACCTCACGCCACCTTTCACCACCTTGTAAAGGTCTACAAACACCTCGTTACGCAGTAGCTGGTCTACCTCATATTCACATACACCAAAGCGCCCCATCAGTTTACGGCAGGCTGTAATCTCGTAACTGGCGTAGTGATAGATATGCATAGCGGGATCTTGTTGCCATCGGCCATATACCCAGCGGATAAACCCCTCAAAAGCGGCCTTTTCCTGATCTCGATCATGGGCCCAGAAGTCCCTGAATTCGCGCTCTCCCTGATCATTGAAGCAGGAACAGCCCCAAAGATACTCTAACCCTCCCTGCTCCAGTGGAAACCCTTCAATATCAAAAAAGACATCCAGGTCATTGTGTGGCGGAAGCAATTCCAGCCCCACACGCTCTTCACCGCCATGGGCAAGAATGTCATACAGAGGTTTGTCATGTCCCTCGCTGGCTTTTTGGATGGCTGCCTGGGCCTTGAGTCGCTCCAGCACAAGCGGATTCATGCCAGTAACGTGCGTTTTCCGTGTATCTGCCAACGCCTGCATCGTCTTGATTCCGGCACGCGACAGCTTTTTAATTTGCCCCCGTGTAATATTAGCCACCTGGAAAAGATGATCCCGGGCGAGCAACTGGCTCTCGGCCACCTCACTCCAGTTCAGCCAGTGATTAGAATCTGCCGGATCGGGCGGCTGATCGGGATCGAAGGCAGCCTGTTCCGCCAGGAAACCTTCTTTTAGCGAGAGGTAATAATAAAAGCAGTCGCTGGTTCGCAAACGCTCGCAGACACCATTACCCAATACGACCGTGATATATTCGGCCCGGCAACCCTGGATCGCTTCCAGCATTTCCACATAACAGCAAAGCTGAACCGGGTAAGCCGGTTTGACCTTGCTGGACAGTTTGGCATCCCATACCTCGTAGTGAAAATTCCCAAGATGACTCTCGCCGGGTACTTTCACTAAAAAATCCGCGTAGCCTGCAAACGATCCCAGCGCCAATCGCGCCTGGGCAATCACATCAATACCATCGTGCAATGCTGTCAGCGTCTTTTCCATTTTCGTGGCGTTACTATCGGCTTCAACCAACAGCACCGACAATCCCTGCGCCCTGAAATCCTCCAGTACGGCATCTTCATGGGCAAGCCCCCTGGTGGCAAGCAGCTGCATCATCGGGTCATCAGGATCCTGATCCAATGGGTTATCCGGTTGCTCCAAGGTCAGGCGATCCATCCAGGACGCGAAAGGACTCTCCATGTAGCGAGTAAGGTCTGTGGGTGAATAGATGAGCTTTCCCTGATTTTTGTACATGAAGATGCTCGCTTAAAAACCTGTCACGAAGACGCCATTGTTTGATTTCCGGCGTTTCCAGCCAACACTGTTCTGTTATCAGACAGCAACCGACAAAGACCTCTGCGACGGAAATAATGATGGAAAGTGTCTGCCATAGTCGCCCTGAACAAGCTTCCCCGACCGGAGATCAAAAGGTACTACCCACAACCGGAGATGGTCGTCAAATAGAAACTCAGGCAGAGCAACCTGAAAATCCTCAGTTACCGGATAAATCAACATCAGTTCACCCGCGCCATTCAGGTATTTTTGTCCATAGGCAAACATCTGGTAGAAGTCACCCTGCTTGAGGCCATACTTGTCGCTTACCTCCTTACCGTTGAGCAATTTCCATTTGGTATCCAAGACCTGCTTATGCTCTTCCCGGCTTAAAACAATATCCGGCCTCATCTGGAACATGCTTCTGGCATTAACCATGTGTACTGGCTGATGACGGCAGAGGTAATGAGTCGCAGCCTGACTTTGCAGGCGCCATCCAGGCTGGAGAGATTTTCGCAGGCAGCGTTCTACATAGTTCTCAAACAGTTGTTCCATGGGAAAAAGCAGCGAGATTCCTTCATGCAACCCCTTTTGCGCAACCGGACTGAGCTGGCGAATAATGAGTTCACACCACGGCCGGATATTCCGATAGGCAGCCATCAACCGGTTATCCACCCAGCGCTGAAAGTCACCGTCAATATTGTCACTTGCCGGCACGGCATCAAGCAGATGGCTGAACTCATTGGCCAGACGCCAGTTATCTGCCTGCTGGACCAGTTGCCTGACGGTATCCAGAGCCCGTTTTATCAACCGGTTTTCAGGCCTGTTCGGAGTAAAAACTTCATGACGTATCTGGAAAAGATGATCTCTTCCGGGAGGCTGACAGAGTTGTAATGTCGCATTCAGCTGACCACGAAGAAAACGATTTTCTTCTTCTATCGTTTCATAAGTAAATCGCAGCCCTTTTTTATACAGAAGATCCAACTCCTGAAGGAATCGGGCAAAAATCCATTCCGGCAGGGGAAACTTGAGCAATTTCAGCTGGGCAGTCCCCATCTCGCGAAACGGTAACCCCATGCTAACACTGATCATCTTCAGGAGAATGTCACGACATTGCTCCCTCTCCCCCTCACTGGGCGCATGCCGGACATGTTTTGGCAATATTTCGATGGAGAAACCACAGGGACTTTGTAGAAACCCAACATAGCTATCCAGTTTAAGGCTTTTGCGTCCGGCCACGCCCAGCAGGACTTTACCGGAACGTCCCAACCTGGCATGCAGATCCAGCAACCAGTCATAGCAACTCTGCGGGATATGCGCCCGGTCAATCGTGGACTCAACCGGTGCGGTAGTCAGCTCAGCATATTCTCTGACGATAACGGCCTTGGCCTTCATGCGCACTCACCACTTATTGACGGGCTTCATCGTTTCCCCGGGATCTGATGGTATACCGATAGCTGTCAGGCCGTTTGAACGCCTCAGAATTGATCAACCACCTGCGGTCATTGATCTCACCACTGACTACATCACCCAACAGGCTCACCAGATCAGTCTCACCGCCCTGCTTGACAAACTGGTACTGCCCAGGCTTTTGATGGTCGTTCAAAACCCATTGAATGCGTCGCCAGTCTTCAAAGAAATACTCCTGCAACAGTGGCAAGATCTGTTTCTCAAGAATGCGAGCCAGGTTATCCATTGTATTGTTTCCTTCCTGCCTGAGCGGGAGGAAATAACTGTGCCCCAGTGTATGATCTCGATCGAGCAGAACCTCGATACGTTCGTTGAGTGTTTTCAGCAGGAGTCCGATAGCCACTCCATCCACCTCAACATCATTCAGGAGTTCTGCATCAGGCATCATTTCCACGAACTCAAACCGGCGGCGCAACGCAATATCCAATTGTGCCAGCGAACGGTCCGCAGTATTCATGGTGCCTATAACATACAAATTGCCTGGCACAGAGAAAGGTTTTTTGGAATACGGCAGGGTCACAGTCAACGCCTCTACCGCCCCCGCTCGTTTTGTTGGTTCCAGCAGGGTGATCAATTCACCGAAGATGCGAGAGATATTCCCACGGTTTATTTCATCAATGACAATAACATAAGGTTTACACTCTTCATCTGAACTGGCCAAGGCGCAAATTTGCTTGAAAACGCCATCCTCGATGGTGTAATGCACCTGCCCATCAATTGTCTCGGCCTTTATCCCCTCTACGAAGTCCTCATAGCTGAAACTCTGGTGAAAAGTCACAAAGCTGATGCGACCTTCGTTGTACAGGGAATCGTAGTGTTCACGAATAGATTGATAATCGCCTTCCATTCCAACGAAAGAGTCAGGATCAAGGATTTTTAGCGCCTCAATAGCCGTGTGGTAGGTTTTACCTGTTCCGGGAGGACCATAGAGAATCTGGTTAAGAGGAAGATAGAGGGATACTTCCTTTTCAGGCATAAAGGGATTTTGAGGCTCTACGATGTCTCGCGTTCCATCAATACTTCCGCCTGTGATTACATTCATGAGTGCTTCTAGTCCTTCAACAGACATGACCTGCGCTGCAAAACCATATTGAGAGGATATACCCTCAAATTTCGGAAACTTCCTATAACTAGTACTCTTGACAGGAGTGAGCCAGTCTACATGAATACCACTAATCCTATTTATGGAGGTCTGTAGACTGCGTGTTGCAGGATCAAGCACCAAAGGAGATTTCACGACTGGTTTATCAGCTTTTCTCTTGACATAAACATAACCGTTATTACCCAGAGAATGCTCATATGCATAGGATGGCTCTTTCATGCCCAGCTCAATGCGATACCCCAAAGCATTCAAGGCTCTGTGAACTTCTTCAGAATTAAGCATGATCTTCCTTATGTATGCTATCTATAAAGAATGCTGCGATTGCAGATTCTGCCTGTTAATCTGGCCAGCGTAATGGCATACCTGACATCCAGATACAACGACTGAATGATATGGTCATACTATATAAATTGTGCCTGCCAAACCCGTAGAACCTAATATCAATAGGTCTGCACCCCAAACTTCAACAGCATTCGGGGCAGGACATCATCCAGGTTCTGAACATCCTTATCAGTCAACTGGATCAGGTTGAGGCCATACTTCTCGTAAATCTTGAGTTTCTCTGCCTTGCGCTTACGGTATTTGGGGTCTTCTTCCAACCCCCAGTATTCGATGTAGACCTTGCCTGTCGGCACATAAAAATCGCAGTAAACATCTTCCTCGATGGGCAACTTACGCTCATAGGCATGAACGATTTCCGCCATATAGAGCCAATTATCCACCAGCATCTCGGCCTTGGAACGTACAAAGTGGCCATCAGCCGTACGCAGTTTGGCCGGAAACTTGTCCCTGAACCCTGCTTCATCGCTGCCATTATTGTCTTCAAGGCCGATCGCCTGGCTCAGGTCCCCTCGGATCTCTTTCAGCGACAAGGTGAATGCCTTGCTCTCCAGCACACTTTCCGGCCAGCAGACATAAGGAATGCCTGTACGGTTATCTTCCCGTTGCTGGCCACCCATGGCTTTACCCTGAGATGTCACTTCCCAGCCTTTGAGAGCCTTTTTGATCCAGCCAAGTTCTGAAAAAAGCGCATTAATTCGCTGTGCGGATAACTCCAATTGCTTACCAACAGCACTGGCTGTCATCAACTTCTTTACATTACTTGTGCCAGTTTCAGACTCATTATTATTGACCCTTATCATCTCTGGCCAGGCGATGTATTTCCCATATTTCGGATGGGTGATGTACTCGCCGCCCTTCGCCTTCCCCTTCTCAGTTAACTCCCAGGCATCTTCAACACGAGCAATCCAACCCGCCGATTCCATTTTTTGGAATAGGTCTTTTGCTGATAGAGAAAGGGATTTTGCCAGGGCACTGGTAGAGATCTTCCTGGATTTTACTGAGTCCATACATCACCTTGGAGGGCTTGTTATTGTCTGGATGGATCATAGCGCACTACTGGAAACAGACTTTATCGCAATAGAAACGTACGTTCCATATCACTTGCAAGGTCTACATATAGAACCGCATACTTCATTCCGGCCCAATTCTTGAACAACTGTTCATCTCGCCAATATCTGAGCTACTGAGGCCTATGCTCCGCTGGTCAATAAACGACCATGTGACCCAGGGAAAGATTATGAAAGACCTTGCTATCATTGACTTCACGAGCAATTACCACCAACACTCAGGAAAAACGCATGAAACTCCTTGTTATCACTGGGATTGAGGAAAATTTGAGCGTCAATGATTACTGTGATTTTGAGGTTGCTGGCTCCAATACCAACCTGGTCAGATACCAAGTAAATATTTGATTCCGTGATTGAGATTAGTAATGTCCTGTTATTCCTTACCACACAGGGGATAGCAAGAAATGTGCTGAAATTATACAGTGTGAGATTAGCTGCTGGAGAGCATCGTTATATCCATCCAGCTTGAGCCCGGTAATGGCAAGGGGTTTCATGATCTTGCCGTGAAAGAGACCGCCGATTTGAGGATAACCCCGGAGAGCTGATCACGAGTATTAAGTGTAAGTCGAATAGCGGATTCACGAATCATATCAAGGTAAATCCATAATTTCGTTTATCCTATTGAAATGCCGCCATTTCTGAAGTCTGATAAACACGAGTAGACAACAATCAACTAGAAATGAGGCGATTATGGAAATCAAATATATCATCACGCGTGGAAAAAAAGCCGGTACCGTTTGTGAGCCTCACAAAACCCAAGCGGGCAAATTCGTCGTAAGCAAGACTCGATTCCAGGAAGATTACATCTATGTCGATACTTACGAGGAGATTCTGGACCACCTCAAAAAAGGCTTTAAGGTAAGAGTCAGTGATGTCAACACAAAGCGTTCACCGAGTCTTGTCAGCTACGACTCTCTTACCATCACTGAATAAAACTACTGCGCCAGATCCAGCCGCATAAATGGGCTTAGGCTGGCGCCGATAATTGTCGGGTCGGCCAAGATATCCATAGCCAGCGGAATGCTGGCAAAGTCTTCAGAAATAGAGCCCAGGTTCTGCACCGGGGAAAACATAACCCGGTGCACCCGAATACTGAATGGCACACCTTCCTGAGCATCGTTGAGTCCTTCCATAATATAGCGCGAACTCCTTCCCCGACTTCACCAGTGCCTTTACCACATTGGCGCCCAGCGGCGTGCAGGAAACCGTAATGCCCTTGTCGTTAATGGCGCCGCCGTCCAGCACCCGGATACCGGATTTGGTCAGTTCATAGTCCATATTATCGGTGAGCAAATTTGAAAGACTGTCACGAACCGTGATCGTCTGCCCAAGATCTGGCAGTTTGTCGAAAAGAACCAGCTCATCAACAATGCCATGCCTGGCATGGGGTTCATGGATCACCGCACCACCAACCCCACTGAGCGAGGCGCGTAGAGCCAGAGCGATATTCTGAGCAGTGAAATCATGGGCGGTGGTGGAACCGGTAATACCGAAGAAACGTGACACTATATTGCGATTTCCGCCAGCGCAGAGATAGTTTTTCAGCTTCTTCTTTTCCTACTCAAAACTGAAGGTAAACTCACTGACATTGCCCACGGGCAACAGTGGCGCAGATTGATCGTATGGCTGGATATGGATGCTGTCGGCACCGATACAACTGCGGTCAACTTGTGACATGGGTTCTCTCCCTGAGGTATATCCTTGGTGAACAGGCAAACGACGGAGGATGCCGATGAGTCAGCAACAATCCGCACAGAAATCCGTGCAAAAGAATGTATTGGGCCAGCCACTGCTGCCCTCAATGTTAAACGCAAAATTGTGTTCCTGCTGTAACAATGCACTGAAACACTACAGCAGACGGGATTCCAGTGCTGCCAACAGATCACCGGTCTGCTCATAAATGGGCAACAATTGTTTCTCAATCGACAATCCCATCCACATCACCTTGCCAGAGCGTTGAGAAAGCTGCTTTCAGTGCTGCCAGTGCGTCGCTCGTTTGAACACCATCTCATGGCTAATATTGACCGGCTGCATCAAAAAAACGCCCTGCCAGAACCGCCGCCCGGCTCTGACGCATAATCGGGTTTGCCTGTGGTTGCCTAGATAGTGGGCAGAAATAGCGGACAGCCCCCCCATATCACCATCTGAAAGCCGTCATTGCGGCGTCGTCCAGAGAGCTCCGGCGTGACCTTGACCCGATCAGGATGCTTGAGCAATGCATGGCTTACAGATATCCGACGACTCAGTTCACAACACCCGGCACCTGCCCTCCGTGACGCTCTGGTACGCGCCCACATCTGGATGCAACGACTGGAAACCGTTCAGGCCAACAGCATCAGGGAGATCGTCATGAAAGAAGGAGTATCAGCCAAGGACTTGCATCACGCATCCTTCGCTTGATTAGCCTGCCCCCACCATTCAGGAAGCGATTCTGACCGGTGAGGGTTTGGGGCTTCTGACGCTGGACGACTGCCATGGCACCATTCTCCGATAACTGGATTGAACAGGAGAAGCCGTTTTTGCCAAACACGGGTGATCAGTCGTATACCGCAGATGTAAAAAAGGGCAACACCCGCAGGTATCGCCCTTTCACTATTCACTCCTACCCCGAAGGGTCAGTGACAAGCTGTCGCTTAGATCACTTCGATCTCTTCAGCCTGAGGACCTTTCTGGCCCTGGGTCACCTTGAAGCGAACCTGCTGGCCTTCAGCCAGGGAACGGAAACCGTCGCTCTTGATCTGACGGAAATGGGCAAAGACGTCAGGACCGTTTTCCTGAGCGATGAAACCAAAACCCTTCTCGTCGTTGAACCACTTAACGGTACCGGTAGTATAAGACATTAATGTCATCCTTCTTCGTTCATAATAAATAGTGCCTTGCAGCAAGGCGGTTGAGCTAAGAGTAACGCTATTAGTTATGAAGAGCCGGACGAGCGATACCACCCGTAACACACAATCTTGCCATAAAAAATAAAACTCACTTTTAACGCACACCATGTTACAGCAACACTCTGCCGCAAGTCATAGGTACTATAACCCAGAACATACCGTACATCGCTATGCTAACAGCCGCCTTTCCGTAAATTTTTTTCGTAAGCCAAACAGGTGTGCTTTTACACATTCTGGTTATGCAAACCTACCAAAACCCACACTTTGACACCGGTCTTTCGGGAACTACATAACCATTTGATATATATACAGAATCCAAAGACCTCTCAAAAATCCAAAAGTGAGGTCTTTGCAGAGAACAGAGAGCAGAAAAGCCCGAAAATCAGCTATTCTGTTAGAAATACGGTGAACTGGACGGGGCGAAGGGCTGTCATAACCCATTGAAAGCAGGGCCAAAATGCAAAAAGGCCCGAAACTGTAGAAGTTTCGAGCCTTTCATCGTTTGGCGGTGGTTGGGTAACGGGGGTGTGTTCAGTTTCTCTTACTACAAATGATCAACTTGCCACTACCGTGGCTATTACCTCATACTCTCCCATCTCCAACTCCCCAGAAATGTTACTGCCACATAAATGTTACTGCCACATATAACTGTTGAGTTTGCTCCTGCATAATCTTCAACAACCTGCCCCACATCCACAAAATCGCCAATGCTAAAACTCTCTGCATTACCGATGACGTGAGCCATAAGGTTCACATTGGTGGAGTCACCCAATAACATATGGTCCCACTTTTCCAGAGCATTTTTGGCAGCTTGCGTCGCCCAAGGATCCCTTACATTTTACGACCATAGAGACTTTTCTTGTACAGACAGACTTTATCGCGATAATAAAGATCTTTTCATGTCGTTTGTCAACTCTACATGTAGCACCACAAATCACATTCTGGTTTAATCCTTGATCGAACGTTCAATATACTTCTCTCCGAGCTACCGAGGCCCATGCTCTGCCGATGACTAAACAATCGTGCAACCCCTCCGGGCGGTAGCGTGCGTGCGACCAGCGAATCGGGGGTCGCATATAATCCCGATTCACAAGGGTAAGTTTGAGGTGCCGACACATTGAGTGATTCGGACTTCTGTACATCCAGATGCTCCTACCCGGACATGCTGCGGAGTAATCCAAGGTGTGAAGCTCCGGGGACAAAGCCTTCAAGCGGGTAGTCTCGACCGGCGGCGGGCCAGGAGCGAACCGGACGGGTGAACGATAGTGAAGAGTTTCAAGCTTCGTCACCGCCAATCTGCCAAAGAGACTGACAGGCAGAGCCCAAAAGGGATGCAGGCAGGATCAGAGTTTCTGCGCGCTAAATCTGACGATGTCATTACGCCTGCCGGAGTACAGACTCCACCCTCCCCGGTTCATTTGACTCAAGCTTATCAACTGGGTAAGCCCTGTTCACCCCTTCCAAGAAGGTATCCTGACCGCAAGGAAAGGGGACGGTGGAAAGGGTAAAGGAGGCCGGAGAAAGCGAAGGCTGTCTTGTAATGAGACAGATAGGGTTTCGAACTTTGACCCAATCCGAAAGGATGCCCACTTCCGGCTGGTCTCAGCGATAGACAAGCTTTGCCATGACGTTTGTCTGTGGAGAGGGTTAGACAATGCTGGCCATTGAACCGACCACAGAACACCAGCACTCCGGCTGGCCGGGTATTAACTGGTCGAAAGTCTCAGCCAGTGTTCGTCGGCTGCAGGGCCGTATCTATCGTGCGGCAGAGAATGGGTTGTGGAAAAAGGTCAAAAGCCTTCAGAAACTGCTCGTTCGTTCACTGGCCGCGAAGCTCCTGTCCATACGACAGGTGACGATGGAAAATCGCGGCAGAAATACGCCGGGTATTGACGGGGTAGTATGCGATACGCCGACAAAACGCCTGACGTTACTGAAAGAAGGATTGACGCTGAGGGGGTACAAGCCCAAGCCCGTGCGCCGGGTATACATTCCCAAGGCCAACGGCAGGCAACGCCCTCTTGGAATTCCCACTGTTAAAGATCGTGTCATGCAGGCATTGGTGAAATTGTCCATGGAGCCAGAATGGGAAAGCCGTTTCGAGGTTAACTCCTACGGCTTTCGACCGGGACGATGCTGCATGGATGCCATCACTGCCATTGCCTATACACTGCATCAGAAGAATAGCAGTCAATAGGTGCTTGATGCCGATATATCCGGTTGTTTCGATAACATAAGGCATGAAGCCATATTGGACAGAACACCGGTGTTCGCCAAGACAATACGTCGGTGGTTAAAGTCCGGTGTTGTTGAATGGAATCACACGCAACCGACAGAAGCAGGAACGCCACAGGGTGGGATTATTTCCCCTCTGCTGGCAAACATTGCTCTGGATGGTCTGGAGAGGCTGTTTGGTTGCACCAGCGCAAGCGGTCGGCAATTGCGTCCGGCCCAACGCCGGGGAGACAACAAAGGCATTAACCTGATTCGCTATGCCGATGATTTTGTCATTACGGCACCTTCGGGTGAAGTAATTAATGACTATGTAATCCCAAAGCTTGAGCAGTTTCTTGCAACAAAGGGACTGCAACTGAGCGAAGCCAAAACCCGTGTCGTTCACATTGATGAGGGTTTTGATTTTCTGGGTTTTACCATTAAGCGATACAGCGGGAAAATCGTACTTGTCCGCCCGGCAAAGGCCAATGTGAAAGCACATATCAAGCGGATAAAGGATCTTATCTCAAACTATAAGCAGGCCACACAAACCGGGCTTATTGCTTGCCGCAACCCGATTATTGGCGGTTGGAGCCACTACTATCGCCACGGCAACAGCAAGCGGACATTCAGCTATGTCGATCACCGGATATGGAAATTGACATGGAACTGGGCAAAGCGCCGACACCCGAACAAAGCCAGGCACTGGGTGAAATACCGGTACTTTCCCGGTCAGGACTGGATGTTCAGGAACGACACCATACGCCTATACCGGCATAAGCATACTCCCGTCACCCGTCACATCAAAGTCAAGGGGAGTAATAGCCCCCTTAACCCCGATCAAAGGGAATATTGGGAGCAGCGCCGTCGGAAAAGGCAGCTGAAAGAATCCTTCTACAAGCAGAGACGAGAGGTGCTGTTCCGACAACAGAACAGCTGTGTCGTGTGTGGGGCACCATTCCAACATGGCAATCCACTGCATGATCCACAGGCTGTTTATGATTCTATGGACAGCCTGTTATCTGATCGTCAATTGGTGCATCCGTGGTGCCGAATAGCACAACGGTTGTGAATGTGAATGCCCAAGAGGCTTGAGCCGTATGCGATGAAAGTCGCACGTACGGTTCTTAGGGGGCTGGGTGGCAGCAATGTCACCCGGCTACCCGACCTGCAGACAAGCTCACCGCGAAGTCCATGCTGAAGACATTACATTCTCGTGGAGATTTAGAGCAAAACTTGATCGATAAGCATCCAATACCGACGGTTATTGGAATTTACGAATTACTCTAGATTACGAGCAAGCCAATACGAGTAATACATGAACAAACAAGCGAAACACCTGATCGCCGAACTGAAATTGATCATTGGCTTCCTTGGAGAAAAGAGCCAATTCAACTGGTGGGAAAGTAATTTCCTCAGCTCATCCAGTACCGCCTACCTGACGCCGACCTATCCCCGCACCATTCTTCTTGCTCAATACCATGGCGTAAGTGAAGCGGCCCTGGCGGTACATGACCGTTTTATCGGTACCGGAATAAACTACCACTTATATCGCTTACCCGACTCTATTGAGCGGGATGTGGCCAGTGCGGTTCAGGAACTATCCAGCAGTGCACAACTGCGCAGCACCTTAAGCTCTCAAGACACGGCATTAAGCAGACTGGCCGAGCTTGCAAGTCAGGAGCAGGCAAAAGATGGGCCAGTGGACATAGCCTCATTTTCCGATACAGACCTTGAGCAGCTGGTCAAATCAAGCGCAGGTTATTACTTAAGTGCGTTTACCCAAGGCATCACATGCTACCCGTTTATGAAGGGAGCAAATAATGCAACCTGATGCCACAACATTTTATACCACTCAGCTTCAAGCTGGGTTGGGCTTAATAGAAGAGACGAAACATCTATTATCACTGTACCAACCGGAAATGTCTTCAACCCAGCTTTATGACCAAGCACTGAATTCTGGCTCTTTTCCAAATGTTTCTGCCAGGAGACTACGAAATATAGTCTCTGAGTGTTTCTCTCCAAGATATTTAAAACCAGCTGTAGCAATCTACCTAAAAGCAATCGCCGAGAGTGCCTCTCGCCAGCCACTCAATCAGTTATTGCTGATTCATACAGCCCTAGCCAATACAATACTGCTTGATTTTATTGCGACTGTTTATTGGGAGAAATACTCCAGTGGGCATGATGTGATCAGCACAGAAGATGCCAAAAATTTTGTTGCTGATGCTGTTACAGAAGGCAAAACCCAAAAAACCTGGTCCGACTCCACCATAAAACGGGTCGCTTCATACCTGCTGGGTTGCTGCGCCGATTATCACCTCTTATCCGCCGGAAGAGTGTCCAAAAGAACCATTCAGCCGGTTCGCATTCAATCAACCACATCTCTTTACCTGGCGTACTGGCTGCATTTTTCAGGTCTTGGCGATAACACCCTGATCAACCACAACAGCTGGAAACTGTTCGGATTAGATCCCCTTGACGTGCGCGAGGAGCTAAAAACATTAGCCAAAAATGGCTGGCTGATTGTTCAGTCGGCCGGGGAAGTCACGCGCATTAGCTGGCAATTTCAATCAATGGAGGAAGTGATCAATGTCATCATTGAAAGCTGATTTTAACGAGCTCATGGAACGGGTGCGAGCGGGTCGTGAATTTGCCAGCGCCAGTTTCGAACCGATTTTTTACCTGGTATTCAGACCAGAACAAATTCTCGACGTTAAACGTCAGCTGCCAGCATGGGAAGCAAAACTAAGGAACGATGGCTGGACAGTCCATCACTTTTCCATGGCAGAGGCGATCCAGGAGATTTTTGCGGGAATGCCACCATTTATCCGGAATATTTGGGAAACCCAGGACTCGGTCGCTCCCCTGCAATGGCAAAGAACCAATAACTCCCTGGCCCAGGCACTCATCCAGAACGACGCCCTGCAAAACAAACTGGAAGCGGTATTATCGGAGCTGGAAGGGCTGGAAAAAAATATTCTGCTTATTACCGATATTGAAGCCATACACCCCTATTTACGTATCGGCTCCATTGAAAACAAACTACAAGGTCGTTTCCACGTCCCCACCATTTTTTTCTATCCCGGCGTTCGCTCCGGTACCCGCCTGAAGTTTCTCGGTTTTTACCCGGAAGATGGCAACTATCGATCTGTCCATGTCGGTGGTTAACCACTGAAGATCAGCGAAGATCCACAAACAATTAAAGGAAGCAACCATGGCCATCAAAACGCTATTTGACACTAACAGAGACATCTACCGCGCCATCGAAAAAGTCATCACCTATGGCGTATCACAGGAAGCCAGACTAAAAGCGGAAATTTCCGAATATGTCGTCACCGAAAGCATAGAAGAACAATTTGAAAAACTGCTCAGTAAAATGCAGGCAGCCATGGAAGCCGGTGGCCAAAATGAAGTGGGTGTCTGGGTATCCGGCTTCTACGGTTCCGGTAAAAGTTCCTTTACCAAATACCTGGGCCTGGCCTTTGATGATCAGGTAACTATTGATGGCACCCCCTTTATTCAACACCTGCAAGACCGACTGCAAAAATCCACCACCCGGGCATTACTGGGTTCGGTTGCCAAAAAATTTCCTGCAGCGGTTCTGATGCTGGACCTGGCCAGCGAACAGGTTGCCGGTGCCACCATGGAAGAGGTCTCCACCGTCCTCTATTACAAGGTACTCCAGTGGGCCGGTTACTCTCGCAATTTGAAAGTCGCCACCTTCGAACGCAAATTAAAACAGGAAAACCGGCACAACGAATTTCTCGATCTGTTCAGCAACTACACCGGTGGACTGGACTGGAACGATTACCGCAACGACGATCTGGTGGTGGACAGCGTTATTCCAGAACTGGCCCACCAGCTCTATCCGGCCATCTTTAGAACGCCCACTTCATTTTCCACAGAAGCCAGCGAAATTATCCGCTTTGAAAATGACCGGGTAGCGGAAATGATCGATATTGCCCGGGAAGCAACGGGCAAAGAGCATATTATTTTTATTATTGATGAGGTCGGCCAATACGTCGGCTCCCGGCAAAACCTGATCCTTAATCTGGATGGCCTGGCCAAAAACCTGAAAAACATTGGCGATGGCAAAGTCTGGGTGATTGGTACCGCACAGCAAACCCTGACCGAAGATGACCCCAGGGCCACCCTGAACTCACCAGAACTCTATAAACTGAAAGACCGCTTCCCCATCCAAATTGACTTGGAAGCGAATGATATCAAGGAGATCTGCTACACCCGACTGCTCGGTAAATCCCCCGCCGGTGAAACCGAACTGGGCGCAATGTTCGACAGCCACGGTCAGGCGCTGCGCAACCATACCAAACTGGTGGATGCCCGGGCTTACGGGGCCGACTTTGATAAACAGACGTTTATCGACCTCTATCCATTCCTGCCGGCACATTTTGATATCCTGCTGCACCTGCTGGGCAGCCTGGCCAAATCCACCGGTGGCTACGGGCTGCGTTCGGCCATTAAAGTTATTCAGGATATCCTGGTAGAAGGCGCCGATGGCACCACGCCCATTGCCGATCAACCCATCGGCTGGCTGGCCAATACCGTTACCCTGTACGATGCCCTGAAGAAAGATATCGAAAAAGGCTATCAAGCCCTCTACTCATCCGTTAAAAAGGTCCAGATTCGTTTTCCCGATTCAGAGTTGCACCAGAACATTGCCAAGACCGTCTGTGTTCTGCAGATTCTGGAAAACCTGCCCGTATCGCTACAGAACGTCACCAGCTTAATGCATGCCGGCGTCAGTGATGCCTCCGCCACCGATGCCGTTAAACAGGCGGTGGATGAACTGATTAATGACGCCATCGTTCCCTTTGGCGAGCAGGACGGTAACTTATGCTTCTTCAGTGAAAATCTGAACAATATCGAACAGGAGCGGGCCGCTATCCCCCTGCGCAGTATCGATTTGCGCAAAATCCATAACGAAGCGTTAAAAGATGCGTATTCGCCCCTGCCTGCCACCCAGCTGCACGGTTCCCTATCGGTACAGACCGGCCTGAAAGCCCAGAATATGGGGGGCGTACCGTCCTCCCTGGCGGGGGAGCGAAATACCGTGCAAACCATTGTGGAACTGGTATCCCCCAATGATTACGACGCCACCAAAACACGACTCACCGATGAGAGCCGACACCAGAGCAGCCGCACCACCATTTTTGCCATAGGCAAAGCAACACTGGAAATGGACGAACTGGTGGGCGAAATTCACCGCTGCCGTGAGATTGCCAATAAATATCGCAATGAGCCGGACCAGGATGTCAACCGATACTGTACCAGCCAGCTGGATATTGCCAAACGCAAAATCGGTGAGCTGGAAGGTCTGATTCGCCGCAGTTTACTGCAGGGGTCGTTTATCTTCCGGGGTGAAGTCACTGCCGTCGAAAACCTGGATCTGCAACTGATAGAAGCTGCCAAAAAGCATCTGGCCGATGTGGCGGAGCAGGTGTTCGACCGCTACAACGAAGCCCCCGTACGAGCCAACACCAATCTGGCGGAAAAATTCCTGAACACCAACAGCCTGGCCGGGATTACCAGCGATATCGACCCCCTCAGCCTGGTACAGCGCGTCGGTGGACAACCCTCCATCAACACCGACCATAAAGCCATTACCAGCATCCGGGATATGATCGAGCGGCAGGGTTCCATTGAAGGTAAACGACTCAGCGACATCTTCAGCGATGCCCCCTATGGCTGGTCCCAGGATACCCTGCGCTATCTGGTGGCGGCCATGTTGGTGGCCGGCGAAATCAAACTCCGGGTGGCCGGTCGGGAAGTCACCGTTAATGGTCAGCAGGCCATTGATGCCCTGAAAACCAATAACAGCTTCCGCACCATTGGCGTCTCACTGCGTGAAGAGCGCCCCAGTATGGAGGTGATGGCCAGGGCGGCCGATCGCCTGACCGACCTGAGCGGCGATATGGTGGTGCCCCTGGAAGATGAAATCAGCAAAGCGGCCAGCAAACTCTTTCCTCAGCTGCAGCACAACTACAGTCCGCTGGCGGAAAAACTCAAGCGACTGGGCCTGCCAGGTGCCGACCGGATTGAATCCCTCAGCAACGATATTCGCGATGTACTGGCTACCGATGCCTCCGATGCCCCAGCCCGGCTCGGTGGTGAAACCTCTGACCTGTACAACAGCCTGAAATGGGCGGCAGAGTTGAAACTAAGCCTGGAGCAAGGCCTCGAAGAGACCCTGACGGAACTCCAGCGGCATCGTCAGGCCCTGAAACAACTACCCACCAGCGGCACACCGGGCCAGTTGCAGACCGAACTGGCTGATCTCCTGAGCGATCTTGACGAACGTCTGGGCCACAGCGAGTTTCTCAATTATCGCAGCCAGTTTGCCGGGCAGCTGACGGATATTAAAAACCGGGTCCGCGATACCGTGCTGGCCATGGAGTCGGAACAGGGGGAGCGCATCAAAGCGGCGGAGCAGGATCTGGTACTGATTCCCGAGTGGCAATCCCTGACCCAGCAGGAACAAAACACCCTGCTGGCCGATCTGGAAAAGCTGACCGGTAGCGTCAGTGAAGACCTGGCAGGCCTGCAAACCCTGGTCAACCAGGAGTTCACCATTCAGGCCGAACTGAAGGATATGAAAGACCGTATCCAGCGCATTGGCCAGCAGCGCCTGAAAGACAAATTACGGGAAGAGCAGGAAGCGGCCCAGCAAACCGGCACTGGCACGGCAAAAATCACCCGCAGCGTGCAACCGAAAAAACGCATCACCAGCCTGGAGGAGTTGGGCCAGCTTATTCTCGAGCTGCAACAACTCCAGGGCGAGTTGGCCTACGCCCATGAATTTGAGCTGGAAATCAGCCTCAGCGAATAACGGCCAGCGACCTTCAGGAACATCGTTCAATGTCTTTTGATCAAAGCACCCGCAATCGCCTGCGCGATTTTGTCAGCAGCGCCCGTGCGCTGCTGGTTGAGGAATTTACCCGTCAGCTCCAGGCCACCTATGGCCTGGACCCCGGTGAAGGGGCAGTGGCGGATATGGCCAGCCTGACCTATCTGGATAACCGCCAGCGGCAGACGGCCCATCTGTTGCGGGAGACCCTTGCCCACTATTTAGCCACCACCACCGGCACAGGGGACAAGCAACGTACCCAACAGGCCCTTGGCCGAATCATACGTGAACAGGCGTTTACCGTGCTGAACCGCCTGGCGGCACTGCGGATGGCAGAGGCTCGGGGTTTTCTGCTGGAATCGGTAGCCAAGGGTTATAGCTCCAAAGGTTTCCAGCTGTACAAACCACTGGCCGGCACGGCCCATGGGGAAACCGGTGATGCCTACCGCAATTATCTGTTCAGCCTGTTTGATGAATTCAGTCTGGATTTGGCGGTGCTGTTTGATCGCCATAGCGCCCAGGGGCAGCTCTTCCCACGGGAAAGCGCCCTGCTGGCCCTGCTGGATGAGATCAATCACCCCGATATTGAACACCTGTGGGCGGAAGATGAAACCATTGGCTGGATCTACCAGTACTTCAACTCCCAGGAAGAGCGGCGGCAAATGCGTGCGGAATCCCAGTCGCCCCGCAACAGCCGGGAGCTGGCGGTACGCAACCAGTTCTTTACGCCCCGCTATGTGGTGGAATTTTTAACGGACAATACCCTGGGACGTATCTGGTATGAAATGACCCGGGGGAATACTGCACTGGCAGACAACTGTCGTTATTTGGTGCGTCGCCCTACCGAGATTTTTCTAAAACCCGATGAAGCCGTGCCGGAAAATCCTGAGGGTGAAACGGAGTCATTAAGCCAGGAGGAATTACTGCAGCAGCCAGTCTATATTCCGCACCGGCCATTAAAAGACCCACGTTCCATTCGTATGCTGGACCCGGCCTGTGGCTCCATGCACTTTGGCCTCTACGCCTTTGATCTGTTTGAAAGGATCTATCGGGAAGCCTGGCAACTGGAACAGCAGCTGGGGCCCGATGCGTTTGTTCGGGAAGCGGGTCAGGATGCCCTGCAAAACACTTTTGCCTCCCGGGAAGAATTTGAGCAACAGATTCCCAAACTGATTATTGAACACAATATTCATGGGGTGGATATCGACCCCCGTGCCGTGCAGATTGCCGGCTTAAGCTTGTGGCAACGGGCCCAGCGAACCTGGCATCAACAAGGGATTAAACCTCAGCAGCGCCCCGCCATTGTTAAATCCAATATTGTCTGTGCTGAGCCCATGCCCGGTGAAAAAGTGCTGTTACAGGAGTTTACCGAGAAGCTGGACCCGCCCGTACTGGGGCAACTGTTGGAAGTAATTTTTGATAAGATGCAGCTGGCCGGTGAAGCGGGCACCCTGCTGAAAATTGAAGAAGAGATGCAAACCGCCATTCAAAAAGCCCGGGAGCAGTGGCTGAAAGAGAGCGGCAGTCAGACCATGGGGGATATGTTCCCGTCCGAGCTGGATGCGGCAACGCCTCAGAAAAAGCTGGGGTTTGATCTGCGCGGTATTGATAATGAAACCTTCTGGGATGATGCTGAACAGCATATTTTGCAGGCGTTAAGTGATTACGCGGATCAGGCAGAATCTTCTGCGGATCAGAAACGGCTGTTTGCGGAAGATGCAGCTAAGGGGTTTGCTTTTATTGAGTTGTGTCGGAAGCGGTTTGATGTGGTTTTGATGAATCCGCCTTTTGGCAATCCATGCTATTCAATTAAATATGAATTAAACAAATACTACCCTCTCAGCAAAAAGGATTTGGCAGCGGTATTTATTGACAGAACTCAATCAATGCTTAACATGGGTGGTCTAGTAGGTGCGCTATCTACTAGAAACATTTTTATGCTAAGCACGTATGAAGATTGGAGAAAAAGTTCTATTTTAGAAAATAACAGTTTACGGCTATTTTCTGATCTTGGGTACAATGTACTTGATGACGCCGTAGTAGAGGCCGCAGCATATACAATCACAGATATCAGCAAAATTAAACGTAGCATGTCTTCATATATTACGTGTTTGAGATCAACACAAAAGGAGAGTACTTTAAAAAATGAAATAATAAATTTAAATTCAAATTGTGAATCAAAACATTCTGGCTGTTTTCTACCTCAGTATTTATTAAATGTCCCTTCATGTGTTCTAGCATACTGGATTTCCTTAGAAGCAATAAATGTCATTTCCAGTTGGTCTAAAGCAGACACACAAGGTGTTGAAGCAAAAATAGGAATGAGCTCAGCCGATGATGAACGTTTTCTAAGGCTATTTTGGGAAGTAGACAAAAATTCTTACGGCAAACAGTTT
>NZ_BAAJPA010000017.1:0-95828 GCF_057552235.1 Kistimonas ophiarachnellae
GACTTGCTTTATCCTCCTTTTTAACTACTTACAATATTGCCTTAGTTTCCTGTCGATCATGTGGCCATCAGGAGAAAATCACAGAAGATACTACAATTGAAGACTTACAAAAGAATCACACAGAAAACTACTGCATGCGTGATAATATGTTTGCGGTGTCAGAGCGGTGCTGGTTTGTTGATGAAAAAGAAAACAAAATAGATACACTCCGCTATCGAATCATAACACCCGACAACCCACCTGATTGCATGAGCAGGCCCACAAATCCAGCAACACAAGAAACCTACTGTGAAAAAGCCCGGCTATTGGTTCAATCCAGACAACCTGTGAAAACCATTGATATATCGACACTCAAGAAAACCTTCCTGAAAATCGAATTAGAATCTACCATTAAACATAGAGAAGCGTGTGAGCAATCGTTAAATTTATCCATTACACAATATAAAGAATCAGTAAAAAAACAATATGAACAAGAGCTGGATAATACAACATTCAATGCAAGACTATACATTTCCGAAAGCTTGACCAATATCGATCAGCTCATCAAAATAGCAGCACCTGAAATCAATACGACTGTGCAACAAACCCTCCCAGACAACCAACCGGTTGATTCAAGCCTGAAGAATGAACTCCTCGCCCTCAAGGAGTCTATCAACGATACCCTTAATCACATCAACACATTCAGTAATAACCATGTAAAATGCCTGGAACTTGAACATATCAGCAGACATTCACCACCGTTTGCGATGTCACTGCTTACTATTGATGAATCTCAAAAAAAATGTACAGACCCCATGGTAAACCATCTAAAAGAAAAAGCTGATGAACAGCGACAGATGGCCGATCAAAAAACAGTGTCATTAAGCCAAAATATACAAAAATCTTTTTGGAAAACCTGGATAGACAGCAACTCAACATCATCATCAGCAGCTACTGCAGCAGAGGATGAAAATAAACAGCGATTAACGGAAGCTCTCAGGAATAACCTGATTGCACTGAAAAAGGAGGCTGAAGCTCTCATTAATCAGTAAAGAAAAAAACAATCCCGGCAGAGCGACTGTCAGCAATACACCACAGGCTCTACATTCTACCCTCAGGCACGATAATTAACACACCCGTACCCAGCCTGAATGGAAGTATTGCAACAAAATGTGTCTAAGCACTTGTGTTTTTCATACTTTAACGTAAAAAAATACCTGACCAACAATACCGGCACAAAACAAATGCGGATACTGGCTGACCATGATTGACTAGAAGCTTGTGAAAAACCAACATGAAATTCACCCAACACACTGAACACTTAAAGAGTATGAACCAAACGTAATAGGAATTGATCCAATGTTAGCATTTAAACCGGAAAACAGTAGCTTTAATATTCCTCAACCTTCCTGCCTGACACCAACATTAGTGGATGGGTCGGCAATCTCGGGAACCCACCATAGAAACAGGATGTACACCAGCGTCCCTATTGATGTTAACAACACTTACCTTGTTGATAATTGCAGCGGCGCATACAGTATAAAACGAATTAGCGAAGATTACCTTATTCATATAGTCAGTAAAAAAGATTCACTGGACGACATAAAACCATTTACAAAAAAACTTGCAGAAAAAAAAATACTGGTCATAAAAAAAACAGACAGAACCAACCTTATGGCAGAGCTGACAGATTCATTCCTGGACAAAGACTCAGGAAAACCCATTCACGAAAGTTTTACAAAACCAGAAATATCACCTGAGATTATGGCGAAAAAAGGTTTTAAATTTATTGGCGATAAAATAAATGATGCCGCACAATGCATTACTTGCAGCATGACTACTTATCTCTGGTCAAATCCAGAAATACAGAAAACCCATTTGAAACACCAAAGAACAGATGAGAACAGGAGGGGCATTCCATGCAATCCAGATGAAGCCTTCATGCTAGATAAATTACCCAGTTTTTCTAAACCTGACAGATTGCAGCTCATAGATACTGAACGCTATCAACTTATCACACCAGACAGTTCACTTCTCATACGTCAACGTCCCGGCGAGGAAGCAAAAGTAAAAAAAACATATTGTAACAACGCAGTAGTAATCATTAAATCCGGCCACCAACTCAACAGAATTGATCCATCAATATTTCAAGACGAACTAGTACATGCCGCACGGGAAGTGACAAAAGAAGATATGGATAAATCATTAATCACTACAGGCGAAAAATTAAAAAGACACAACAACGCCGTAAACACCTACGTCGAAAGCATGAAGGAATTTTATACCCGAAAATTCAACAACCTGGTTGATCAACACCTACAGAAGGCAGGCACATTAAAAATGTCCTGCAGTCAGCCAATAACAATCACATTACATAATACAGAAAATACAACCATGACCATTCCCGAGCTGAAATCAGAACTAAAAAAAATTGCAACTACAGTCAAAAAAGAAATAGCCTCTCTGAGCCAGGCAACCACGGAACTCATCAGGATAAGAAATACTACTACCAGCATCTTCCAGCTTCTCCAAACCATGACCGATACCACAGAGACCAACTGGCAACAATCACTGGAAAGTCAGCGGATCAAAGAACAGAAACAGGCACAGACGTTGAAGGATCAAATCTCCAAAAGCATTCTTTGCCAATATTGTTCGGATGAAACAAGGAAAGAATACCTGTTATTAGCGGCAAAGTGGGAGGTAGAGTCCTCCCCGGCGGCTGAAGCAATCCCTGCCATGGAGCAAAAGAATATCCTGCTGGGCACACTGCACGAACTCAGCGATAACGGAATTGCATTAATAGAGGAAGCAAAAAAATTTCAGGCACAATTAGCACTCGAAACCAATCTGGACGTGGTCTGGCCAGAGCGGCCTGACGCCTCCGGTTCGTGACCAGCCACTATGCCGCGTGATCCTGACGAAGCGATACGCGGCTTTTGTAAACGTCCCCTTAAATCTGGTTGGCGGCAGCTTCCGACCTCGCCTGAGACAACGCAGCCTGCTCTTTGCCCCCGAGGCTATTCTTGTCGATACGGTTACCCAGCAGCAGCTCAATCCGCCGGTTTACGTGGCTTTGCGGTGCCTCAGGCAACAGGGGATCACGGTCCGCCATCGCCACCACCTGCGTGACCTGCGTTTCCGAAAGCCCGCCGTGAACCAGGGTCAGCAGCGCCTCCCGGGCACGATCATAAGACAGTGTCCAGTTATCCCGGCCCGACCCCCGGGAAAAGGGCACGGCGTCAGTGTGGCCGGTAATGGTGACAGACAGATTCATCGCCGCGATCCTTGGCGCCAGCGCCAGCAGCAAATCCTCGAAATAGGGGGTCAGCGTCGTGCCACCCAGGCTGAACATCGGGCGACTGCCGTCTTCGATGATATCAATGCGAATCCCCTGCCCGTCGCGGCTCATTCGCAGGTTGCCAGCGTAGCCCGACAGCTCGCCGCCGTTCCCGACCGCAGACTCAAGTTTGGTAAACAGAATCGCCTGCGGCGACATGGCCGACGCCCGGGCGGGGGTTTCGTCAATGACGTCCACCACTTCCGCCACCGGCTTGTCAATCGGACCCGAGCGGGGTACGGAGCCCTGGAACTCCATGGGGTAGCGGCTGCCGTTGCTCTCAAAGATCCCGGGACGGCTGAAATAATCGGCGATCGCCAGTTTCTGCTCCTCGGAACTGACTTCCACCAGCCACAGCACCAGGAACAGGGCCATCATGGCCATGGCAAAGTCCGCCAGGGCGACTTTCCAGCTGCCGCCGTGATGCCCCCCGTGTCCCGGCCGGGCGCGACGGCGGATGATAATCGGTTCACTGCTCACGATTGCTTCCCTTCCCGCAGGAAGCCTTCCAGCTGGGCGAACGACGGCCGGTTCTCACCGAACAGCACCCGGCGACCGGCGTCCACGGCGATGGCGGAAGGACGACCACTGACGTGAGCCAGCATGGACTCCTTGGCGCATTCGAACATCAGCATCTGGTCCTTGATCGAGTGTTCAATGGCATAGCTGAGCGGCCCTACCAGGCCATAGCCCAGCAACACGCCGAGGAAAGTACCCACCAGCGCCGCGGCGATGCTCATGCCCATCTGCTCCACCGGCCCGCCCATGGACTGCATGGTGATCACGATACCCAGCACGGCGGCGACAATACCGAATCCGGGCAGGGCGTCGGCCACTTTCTGCAGGGCGTCCGCCGGGCGCCGGATATCCTCGGTGAGGGCGTAGAGTTCGGAGTCCAGCAGGCCATCGAGCTCGTGGGTGGAAATATTGCCCAGGATCACCAGGCGCAGGTTGTCGCAGATAAACGCCGTCAGTCGCTCATCATCCAGCACGCCGGAGGCCTGGAACAACTCGCTGCCGACGGGGTTCTCGATATGCTGTTCCATGGCGGCCACGCCGGTCCGGCGCCGCAGTTCAAACAGCTGGTACAGCAGGGTCAGCAACTGCTGATAATGCATCTGCCGGTAATGGGCGCCGGAAAAGCTGTTGCGCAGGTGCCAGCCGGTGCTGCGCACCACCGACATGGGGTTGGACAACAGAAAGGCGCCCAGCGCGCCGCCGGCGATGATCAGTATCTCCGGCGGCTGCCACAGGGCGGCCAGGTTGCCGTTGGCGAACACGAATCCGCCCAGGACGCTGAAAATCAGCACAGCCAGTCCAGCAATCTTCAACATAGGGGTTACAACACTTGCCTGTTAATCGTTTCAATAGACGGCAGAGGTCAGTCCTGCCATTCGTTCATGGGCTGGCGCAGGGTGGCCAGTGCTTTTTTGCGCAGCTGGCTGATACGCGCTTCCGTCAGGCCCAGCACAGCTGCAATTTCCTTCAGGTTCATCGCCTCCTGGTAGTAGAGGTAGAGAATCTGCTGTTCACGTTCCGGCAATGTTTTCAGCAGCGCAGACAGCTGCTTCTGCCGCCTGTGGGCAAATAAAGGTTCAGCCACGATGTCGTCGGACGCTGAAACAGGCTCCACGCCCATTTCACCCAGTCCCTCAAGACTGGCCAGGGTGGCGGTTTCAATACGCGCCTGCACCTGGCGGACCTCGTCTGCCGTCAGACCCAGCGCCGTGGCAATCTCATGGTCTTTCGGCGCGCGGCCTTCCCGCTGCTCAAAGGCGGCGACCGCCTGGCGGATGGACTGCCCCTGTCGTCTCAGGGTTCTCGGGCACCAGTCACTGCGACGCAGCTGGTCCACCATGCTGCCCCGGATGCGCGGCAGCGCGAATGCCTCAAACGGCACCCCTTCCGCTTCGTCGTAGCGCTGGGCAGCTTCCAGCAAACCGACCATGCCGTTCTGGATCAGCTCATCCAGCTCGGCGTCCCCGCCAAGGCGGTCGAGCAGATGCAGGGCGATGCGCTTGACCATGGCCACATGATCCATGACCCGCCGCTCGATGGCGTCCGCGGACTGAACCGACCGGTAAGCCCCCAGGGCCGCCCGGTCATACCAGGCCAGACTCGACTGCACCATGCTTCCCCCTGTATTCCCCGGACTTACTGGACGACGAATTCGGTAAAGTAGAGATCACTGATGGCAACCCGGCGGTTATTGAGGCTGGCCAGCTGCCGCACCAGCGCCAGCATCTCCAGCCGCACCGTTTCATAGCCATTGACGGACAGCACCTGGTCCGGATCCTGCTCGCGCAGCAACCGGATCATCTCGCTGCGCAGGTGCGGCGTTGTTTTTTGCAACAGCGCCAGCTGGGGTTCACTGTGCGTCATGATGACAGGCTGCGCCTTGAGGAACCGGTAGCTGTCCCCGCCCACAAGGTTCACCACCAGGGGATCCATGGTTAAATAGAGTGGCTCTGCAGATTGCGCGGCTGTCTGTTCCGCTTTCTTGCCGAACCCTGCCCCGTCCAGTCCACCCTGGTAATAGAACCAGCCGCCGCCACCGATCAACGCCAGCACCGGTATGATCAACCACTTCAGCGTTCCCTTACTCTTTTTCTCGCTCATCAGGCACTCCCTTTCTCAAACCGGTCGGACAGGCCGACATCAACCATCAGGCAAACACATCCAGCGCGGTCGGCGCGCCCGTGTTGACAGGCATCGCGGGCAGCTCAACCGGTTCTGCGTCCGCAACCCGGTCATAACGCCCCGGCAACTCGCCGGCCGGGCGTTCATGCCCACCCTCGCGACCACCACTGTTCTGCCGGACATCCACATCCACCCGCGCGAAACCTGCACCATCAAAAGCCGACCGTAAACGATCAACCTGACCTTCAATCATGTCCCGAACGTGCGGCACAGCCGTGGCAAAGCGGATTTTCAGATGATTGTCCTCAACCACAACCTTGACACCCAGCTGACCCAGCTCCGGTGGATCAAGACGGATACGCGCCTCCTTGACCTTGTCGCCTACCAGGGTTACCAGGCGCTGGTTCAGTTGCTGCCCCCACTGGGTTTCATCATCCGCCATACGCAGAGGTGCGCCACGGGTCATATCCGTTGCGGGCGGTTGAGCCATAACCGGCCGGTTGTCTGCCATCGGCATGGTTTCTGTTTTAACGGCCAGTGACGTGTTTGCAGCGCTCTCGGGAATGGATTGCAGCTGGAATACTGCACGTTCAGTGACTTTTAATGCGGGGGAAACCGGGGCGTTATCCTGCGAGTGGGTCTTGCCATGCTCAACCGGCCTGTCTTCCTCACGACCGTTTGTGACTAATCCACCGGTATAAAGCGATTCAGCATCCGGCAGCTGCGCCATTGCGGAACGGGCCGCGTCTCCGGCAGTTGTCGTGGTGGTTGCGGCGACAGGCTCCCGGGATACCGGCGCCTGCATAACCGACAACCATTCACGGGCCTGTTGACGAACCGTGACAGACGACACATCGCCCTGAGCCGATGGCTGACCGGGTAACCCGTCAACCCGGTCCGGCACAGCCTGCCGCCCAACCATGGCAGACGACACATCGCCCTGAACCGGCTGCTGGCTGAGCAAGCCTTCCACCCAGGCCGCCACAGCCTGACGCTGGTTGTCGTCCAACGGTTCGGAATTTACCTGCGCCTGAAACTGCAACAGCTGGTCAGCCACAACCTCCGGGGTTTCACCTTCCTGCTCCAGCGCTGACGCCAGCAGCGCCATCAACTGGTCAAACCCTGCCTCGCCGGATGAAGGCTGCACCGCCTGCCCCTGTGCCGCCTGGGGCCGGGCAACAGGCATATTCAGCAGGGCCATGCCGTTGAACATCATGAACGCCCCACCGTGCTCATGGCCACAGCCTTGTAGGCCTGCAGGGGCGGTTTGCTGGCCCGCAGCTGTTTCAGTTTTGATTCAATCCGGCCACGTTCTTCACGGCAGGCCTCGATCATGACCGGATAAAACGTCTTCAGCCGTGTAACGACCGATTCATCCAAAGCAACGCCTTCGGCTTCTGCCTTGTGGACGGTTATCTGTACCTGGTTGTCTAAACGGGTCAGCTCATCCCAGTCTTCCCGGGCAAGGGCCTGTTCAAGCGCCTGGCAATATTCAGCCAGTTGTTCGGAAGGCGTTAACTCAGCCATTAAGCTGTTCTCCCAGCTGGTCCCAGGCCTGTTGTATTTCACTGACAACCCAACCGGCTTCGTTGAGTTTTTCCAAATCATTGGTCCGGTTGGCGGTCATCAGGGTGCGGGAACAAAAGAGATAAAGTTCCGACAGGTTACCCGCCATCTCCCCACCGATCTCCTGGTCCAGGGACGACCGGAGACACCCCAGGATCTCAATGGCGCGACTGATCGCCATGCCCCGTTCGGCGGGCTGGTTGCGCGCCATGGCGCCCCGCGCCCGGGCGAGGTTGTCCTGCAGGGATTCAAACAGCATCCGCACCATCTGGTAGGGGCTGGCCATGGCCGCGCGCTGGTCGGTCTGGTTGCTCTTGTAGGCGTTCAACGCCTGGTTGGAATAGGTCATAGCCTTTACTGCCCGGTTTGACCGGATCACCGCCGGGCATTCCGGCGACAATCGCTGTTTATCTCGTAGCCTGTCCGGCCTCCCGAAGGACGCCGAAAGTGCCTGAACAAAAATGCTCTCCCGCGGGCATCGCCTGGTCGCCAGCAGCCAGCCATCGGCGGACTGCTGGCCGAGAACACTTGAGTTCGGGAACTTACACCAACAGGGTGTCGTGCATTACATATACGTCAGGGAACCCAGGGTGGCGTTCATCTGCTGGATCGCCATGTCCATGGCGACAAACTGGGCGGTATAACGCTCGGTCAGCGCCGCCGCCCGGCTGTCGAGTTCTTCCCACTGGACGCCGAAATCGTCGAGGTTATCCTCAAGGCTTTCCACCCGCGTGGTGATCAGCCCGTCGAAACTTTTGTCGTTTTCATCCTTGCCGCCGATGTACTGCTCCACCACCGCCTGCAGGTTGGCGACCACCCCTTCCGACCCGGTGAAGGCGTCGGCCACCGCCATCGGGTTGCTCTCGAAGGCTTTTTTCAGCTGGTCGTCGTCAACTTCCAGGTCACCGTTCATGGTGGTGATGACGCCCATCTCCGCCAGGGTGCCGAAGGCGGAACCTTCCAGCGGCGTGGACAGCGCGGAACGCAACTGCGACAACAGCGACTGGGTCATGGAATCACTGGCCAGCGCCGGACGACTGCCGCCTTCCGGCGTGCGGGTCAGGCTTTCAATGGCGCCGAACAGGGTGTTGTAGCTGTCGATCAGTTCGTTCACGGAATCGGTCATGGTGTCGAGGTCCGATTCCACGTCGACCCGGAAAGTTTCCCCGGCAGCGGCTTTTTTCAGGTCGATGGTGACGCCGCTGATGGCGTTTTCTACCTTGTTACTGGCGCTGGTGACCGTGATGCCATCCACAACCAGCTCGGCATCCTGTGCCGCCCGGAGTTCTTTCACCAACACGTTACCGCCACTTTCATTGGTAACGCTGATGGTATTGGCAGCACCCGTCTCATTGCTGGTCAGCACCAATTGGTCACCGTTGACGATGCTGGCTGTAACGCCGGGATTATCCTTCGACTTGTTGATGGCGTTCATCACCGACTCGAGGTCGTTTTCGCCCTCTTTCACGTCCAGCGTGAAGGATTCACCACCGACGTCTATCTTGTAGGTGCCTGCGGCCACGGAATCGCCTTCAAACACTGAAATCTTGTGCTTTTCGGCCAGCTGCTTAACTTCAACCTGATAACTGTTGGGCCGTGCGTCTCCATCCACAGTTACGCCGAACAGCTTTTCAGCGTCCTCATCCATGCTGACCTTGAGCGACCCGAACTCATCGGGGTCAGACAGCTTTTCCAGCGTCTTGTTAAACGCTCCGAGGGCGCTTTCCAGCTGTTCCAGCGCCGCCACCTCGTTGTTGATGGCCGTTTCGCTTTTCTGCAGCTGGTTTATTCGCGGCGCCATTTCCGACTGCACCATGGTCTGGACCATCAAATTGATATCCAGCCCCGAGCCCATGCCGGGCATGCTGATCGCCATAGGGTGACTTCCTTCCGTTCTGCCGTCCCACCGGACGGACGCATCGTGACCGGCCAATAGCAATTAGTGTGCCATCAGCACTCTTCGTTGATAAAAAATCCGCCTTCCGCCAGATCACCGGGATTCAGGCCCAGGAAGGTAAGGGGCGACAATTGACGTACGACAAAGTCATCCGCATCGAGGCATTCCACCACCAGGTCGCCGATGGGTAAACGACGAAGACTGAACCGCCAGCCCCGTTCGGCAACCACCGGATTCATCCGTGCGACATGGGCCAGCAATGGCTTCCGGAAGTTTTTTTCCGCCCCTTCCTGCGGTGTTTCTGGTGATGCCTGTCGACGGTCATCCTGCCCCACAGGCATCGTGCGACCCGCCGAGACAACTTTCCCGACCCGAACCGGGTTAACCGGCACAGACCTGTCGGATATACGTTCCATCCGTGATTCCCGGTGAGTCGAAAGACAATCGTTGTAAACAGGGTCACCCTGTGAAATCGCCGATTAAAAAAACGCCGGCACATCGCTGCAACCGGCGTTATTTATCGCATGCGCTTAACGAGCGATTAGCCCATCAGCTGAACGGCGTACTGCGGCAGACCTTTGGCCTGGGCCAGTACGGAAGAACCGGCCTGCATCAGCATCTGGCTCTTGGTCATGCTGGTGGTTTCCTTGGCGAAATCCACGTCCAGAATACGGCTCTGGGAAACGGTCATGTTTTCCTGGATGTTGGACAGGTTGCTGACGGTGGAGTCCAGACGGTTTTGGACGGCACCGAGGTTGGCGCGTTCGGAGTCTACGTGAGCCATTGCACTATCCAATGTTTTAATGGCTTGCTGAGCACCTGCGGCAGTTGTTAGATCAAGGGCTCCTACGTTCTCAGCCTTAACAACTGTACCTGTATTACCCATTGAATGCTTTGTAGCGTTCGTCAGAGCATCAATGGATGCTTGATCGTTTCCTGCAATGCTGAAGTCCAACACTTTTGCATCTGGATTATCTGAATTGTCGTCAGCCTTAACAGATATAGATACTTCCACATCGTAATCTTCGGCCATATTGTCTTCAATTTGGGTAACCAATCCCTCGATAGTGCTAGCGTTCAGCATTTCGGTATCGGTACCATCACTAGAATAATTGAAAGCGTATCCAGATGTTTCCCCGTCTGTTTCATGACGAAGAACTTCAACATTATTTTTGGATACGGTTTGAGCGAGAGAGTCTGCCCCCATTTCGCCAATACCGAAAGAAATAGTTTCATCAGCATTGGACCCAATCTGGAAAGTCAGTTTTTCTGCTGAACCATCCAGGAGTTTTCTACCTGAAAAAGTGGTGGTATCTGCAATACGGTTCATTTCAGTCTGCAACTGAGTGATCTCTTCCTGCATTGCAGCACGATCAGCTTCTGTATTGGTATCGTTAGCAGACTGTAACGCCAGATCACGCATACGGCCCATAATGTTGGAACTTTCCCCCATAGCCCCTTCCGCAGTCTGAGCCATAGAGATAGCATCGTTAGCATTACGCATAGCCACATCCAGACCGCTGATCTGAGTACCCATACGATTAGAAATCTGCATACCCGCCGCATCGTCGGCAGCACTGTTAATGCGCAGACCAGTGGACAGCTTCAGCATGCTGTTTTCCATGGCCTTCTGGGTGTTACCCAGGTTGTTCTGAGCGATCAGCGCGGTAGAGTTGGTATTGATGGACAGCATGTCATGACTCCGATAATTGCTGTGTTTTAGCGCCACTGGCGGCGTACGCAACAGAAGTCGTCTGTTAATTCAGGAACTTAAATATTTATTTTGTTTTTTTTGCCACTTTCCAGGCCGGAAAGTGGCAGGGAGGAAAAAAGAACCGCGAACGATCAGATGTAATTGAACAGAGAGAGCTTGTTCACCTTGCCATAACTCTGCTGCGTCGCCTGCAGCGCGGTAAATTCCATGGTCAGCTGGGTGATGGCTTCAGCGTAATCCAGGTTTTCCAGCGACCCTTTCATATCGGTCGTCATGGTGACGGACTCCTCATTGGCCTTCTGCGCCATCTCCAACGTGTTCATGCGTGCCCCCACTGACGTTAAGGTAGAACCGACGGATTGCATCGCGTCGTCTATGGTATCCAGGCTGGTTGCCAGTACGTTATCCAGTTCGGCGGGATCACCCGTTTTCAGGGCGTCAGATAATTTTTCCAGGCTGGTAAAAATATCGCTTCCATCCGCAGAACCGATCGAAAAAAAGATGTCTTCCGCCGTATCGCCCTGGGCAATGGTCCGGTTATCGCTGATGGGAATTTCACGACTACTGTCACCCCCGAGGTAAACCCAGTTGCCGTCGTCGTCTTTGGCCACCGGCGCCGTATCGCCCCTGGTGCCGCCAAACAGGTATTCGCCGCTGGCAGAGCGGGTATTCGCCATGTCTACCAGTTGTTCGGTCAGGTGATCCACTTCCTGGGCAATCGCCGCACGGTCTTCCGGGGTCATGCCATCGTTACCGGCGGACAGCGTCAGGTCACGCAGGCGCTGCAACGTGTCATTGACATCATTCAGCACCGTTTCTTCCGCTGACAGCGACAATTCTGCCGCCGCGATATTTTTCTGGTACTGCTCAAGCTGTGCCAGCTCGTCATTCATGCCCATGATCTGCAGGGCGGCCAGCGGATCATCAGACGGTTTCAGTATTTCCTTGCCACTGAGCATCTGCAGCAGCGACTGGTTGACCTTGCCGGTCGTCTGCTGCATGGAACTGTTCATGGTGGCATGCATTTGCATGGTGCTGATGCGCACGGTGTCACTCCTGTCAGCGATCAAAGGTTGAGGATGGTATCGAGCAGCTGCTGCGCGGTGGCGATCACTTTGGCGTTCGCCTGATACGCCTGCTGGTAAACCAGCAGGCTGCCCGCCTCTTCATCCAGGTTGACGCCAGCCACGCTCGCCAGGGCATTGGCCGCTTCCTCGTGGAGCACTTTCGCCGCGTTGTAACTGCTGCCCGCCTGCGCCGTGGTATTGCCCACGTCCGTCACCAGCAGGTTCCAGCTGTCGCCCAATGTATTCGTGCCGCCCACCAGGGGTTCTTTTTCCAGCGCGACCAGGTCCAGCAGGTTACTGTTGTCGCCCGGCTCATCCGGCTTGCCGGAGAAGGCCAGGTCGGCAGGGTCGGTCATGACCACGTCCATGGCGCTGCTGTAACCGCTGGTCGGGTCAACACCGAAACTGTCGCCTGCCGCCAGGCTGCCTTCGGCCACCTTGATGGTCATGCCGTCCACCGCAACGCCCGCCTCCAGGTCAGACGCCGCACCTTCGGACACCACTTTCCCGTCGCTGACCAGGCTGTAACGCAGCTCACCGTCGTCTGCTTCATAGACGTCGAGGGAATAGTCGCCGCCGGTAAGACTTCCACTGTCGCTGATTTCCACTTCCAGCAGGCCGCTGCCGGTATTGCCGCGGGACGCCTCAACCCGCTCGCGCATGGCCTCGGTGCTGTTGATATCGGAAAATAACGCCGAACCGGCGTTGCCGTCGAGGTCATAGCCTTCGCCCAGTTGTTCATTGATGGCGTCCGACATCACGATGGCAATCCTGCCCAGTTCACGCAGGGCAGGCTCAACCACCTGCTCACGGAAATCCAGCACGCCCTGGATACTGCCGCCAACGGATTTCAGCGGTTTTTCCGCCGTATCCGTGATCAGCGCCAGGCTCATCTGGTCACTGTCCGGATCGCCGTTACGAATCACCAGCTCATTGGCTTCGCCCCGCATGACCAGCGGCTCACCGAACGGCAGGTAAACATCCACGGTGCCGTCGGGACGGGTATCCGCCGTGACATCCAGCAGTTCCGACAGTTTCTGCACCGCCTGGTCACGCTGGTCCAGCAGTTCGTTGGGGACGCCGCTGCCAGACTGTGACGCCATGATGGAGTCATTAATTGCCGCGATATCCCCCATCAAACCATTGACGTCTGACACCATGACCTCCAGCTGGTCATTGGTCAGCTGCGCCTGTTTTTGCAGGCCGCCGTGCAAACTGTTGAAACGGGACGCCAGGTCATTGGCCTTGGCCAGCACCGTCTGCCGGGCCGCGTCGGAGGACGGGTCGCTGGCGGCGCTGTTCAGTCCGCCAAAAAAACCTTCCAGCGCCGGGGACAGGCTGCTGCCGTCGCCGGTCACCAGGGTTTCAAGCCGGTCGGCATGACTGTAATAGGCGGTGTGGTAACCGTAGGCGGTGGCGGTATCCCAGACCTGTCCGGCCAGGTAGCTGTCCGTCACCCGGCGGATATCGCTGACATACACGGTGCCGGTGGGCGACGTGGCGTAATTGACCTGTTGTCGTGTGTAACCGGGCACGGCGGAACCGGCGATATTCTTGCTGGCGACATTCAGGGCGGTCTGCGCGGCAAACATGCCGGAGATGCCCGTGTTAATCATGCTCATGGTTGGCTTTTTCTGATGATGCCGCCGGCCGGAGCTGGCGGGAACTAAAAGGGCTGGAACAGGAGTCGACACCTGTCGTTATTTATTAATTGCGGATAACCGAAACCCGTTACCCGCAACCTGATAAAACAGGGATCATTTCAGGCGATCAATACACTATCGAAACAAGGCGGCGTACTGTCGGTCTTCTTGCAGAATATGTTCCATCCACCACTTCTTGAGAAACGGCATGACTTCATAGATGTCCTGGTCTGACCGGACCGTCGACAACAACTGCTGCGTTTTCAGCATGATTTTTTCATGGATTAACCGATGCGCTTCAAGGCCCGGATAATTCACGCTCGCCATGATGGCTTCTTCCGTACTGAAATGCACTTTCGCATACTCTTCAAGCATCTTGAGCGTTGACTGGACAAAGGCCATGGAAGCGCCCATTTGAACATGGAAGTAAAAGGAATTGATGATACTGACCAGTCCCCTGTGCTGCTCATCAATGATAGTGACGCCGATATTGAGATCGTCATTCCAGACGATATATAACGGCTGTTCCATTAGCCTGTCTTTACCACCAGTGATGTTTATCACCTTCGGATTTCCTTTGTGTCAGGTAGTACGTCAGATTGATCACCCTGCAGGGTTTTCACCTGCAGGACCAGTTGCTCCGCCAGCCCGATACCGCCGCCTTCTGCCAGCGACAGGGCCAGTTCGCTATCGTGCCAGTCACGCATAAACGACTGTTCTCTGCTGTTGAACGGGTTACCTTCCGCCAGCACATCCCCCGCCTGGCGCATGCCTTTGAGCAATTGCTGGAGAAACAGCGCCTCAAATTCGGTGGCGACAGATTCCAGGGATGGAGAGTTGGATTTTACCGAGGGTTCCCGGACGCCGGACATCACTCCGGACGACACAAGCCGTGGATCAGGCGAACCGGTAATCATGTGCATATTCTCCGTATTTTCCGGGTACTCATATCACGATCAGCTCCGCCTTCAGGGCGCCAGCCTCTTTCAGCGCCTGCAACACCGCCATCAGGTCAGCGGGCGTCGCGCCCACATTGTTCAGCGAATCCACGACAGATTGCAGGGAACTGCCCCGGGGCAGGACAAACAGGCTGCTGCCTTCCTGTTCAACGGTGATATCACTGTTGGGCGTCACGGCGGTCTCGCCGCCACTGAGAATACCGCCCGGCTGACTGACGTCGGACGACTCACGAATATTCACCACCAGGTTGCCGTGGCTGACCGCCGCAGGCAGTACCTCGACATGTTCATTCATCACCACCGTGCCGGTGCGGCTGTTGATCACCACCCTGGCCGGCGGCTTCTCCGTGACGATGGGCATGGTTTCCATCATCGCCATGTAGGCGACACGCTGATCCGCGTCCCGGGGGGCCTGAACACTGATGGTGGCGCTGTCCAGGGCGCGCGCCGTCCCTTCGCCAAAGCGGTTGTCGATGGTCTGGGCGATATTCCGTGCGGTGGAAAAGCCGGGGTCGCGCAGGGTCATCACGATATCGCCGCCATCGGCAAAGCTGCCCGGCACTTCCCGCTCGACCGTGGCGCCGCCGGGAATACGGCCAACGGTCGGCACGTTCACGGTAATGCTGCTGCCGCTGCTGCCCTCGGCGCTCACACCCGACACCACCACGCTGCCCTGGGCCAGCGCGTAGACATTGCCGTCTACCCCTTTCAGCGGGGTCATCAGCAGGGTGCCGCCTTTCAGGCTGCCGGCGTCACCAATAGACGACACAGTTATATCAATACGCTGCCCCGCCCGTGCAAACGACGGCAGGCTCGCTGTCACGGACACCGCCGCGACATTTTTCAGGTTGGGATCAATCCCTTCCGGCAGCTGCACACCGAGCTGGCGCAGCATATTGGTCAGTGACTGGGTAGTGAACTTGGTCTGGCGGGTTTTGTCACCGCTGCCATCCAGGCCCACTACCAGGCCATAGCCCACCAGCTGGTTACGGCGAACGCCCTGGATATCCACCAGGTCCATCAACCGGAACGCCTGCCCCGGCTCCCGCGCCTGCACAGCGCCCGCCATCAAAACAAGGCTGCCAAGCACCGCAGCCGTCAATAGTCGTTTCATAGATCTCTCAGAACGGGAACCAGGCACTGTTGAAGAGCCGCGTCAGCCAGCCCGGCGAATTCGCTTCCGCCAGGAAGCCGGTGCCGGAATAGGTGATGCGCGCGTTCGCCAGGCGCTGGGATGAGACGATGTTCTCCGGGCTGATATCCTCGGGCCGCAGGATGCCGGAAATCCGGATGTATTCATCGCCCTGGTTCAACCGGATCCACTTCTCGCCGCTGACAGCCAGCGATCCGTTCGGGCGTACTTCCAGCACGGTCACCGTGATGCTGCCAGAGAGCATGTTCTGCTGGGCGCTGGCGGCGCTGCCGGCGAAAGAACGCTTGCCTTCCAGCGAGTTGTCCAGGGAATACCCGCTGCCGAAAATGGACGCCACGCTGCGTCCGAACAGGGTGGGGTCGGTGATCGAGGTGCTGCTGTCCTTGCTGAAATCCGTCCCGGAACTTTTACTTGAACGGGTCTGCTCATCCAGCCGGATGGTCAGGATATCCCCGACCCGGTACGCCATCCGGTCCTCGAACAGCGACGTGGCGAAACCGGCCTGGTACAGGCTGCCGTTCCGGTAACTGACCGGTTGCTCCGGCGGCAGCTGCGGTGGCTGCCAGTCGGTCTCGCCGGGGGTGGGTTTGGGCGGTATCGCGCTGCAGCCTGCCAGCATAAAAACGACAATCGCCGCAAGAAAGATCCGGGGCATGACGTTCCCTTTACAGCGTCTGGTTGGCGAACTGCAGCATCTGGTCGCAGGCGGCGATGACCTTGGCGTTCATCTCGTAGCCCCGCTGGGCGGTGATCATGCCTACCATTTCCTCCACCATGTTCACATTGGAGGATTCCAGGGTGAACTGCTGGATGGCGCCGGCGCCGTCCTCACCAGGTACGGCTTCCAGGGGCTGGCCGCTGGAACCGCTTTCGGCAAACAGGTTGTTGCCCAGCGCGGTCAGGCCGGCCGGATTGACGAAGTTCACCACGGTGATCTGGCCGAGTTCTTCCGGCTCCGCGTTGCCGGCCAGGGTTGCCGTGACAGTGCCGTCTTTCCCGATGGCGATGCCGGTCGCTTCCGGCGGCACTTCAATGCCGGGTTCCAGCAACTGGCCGCTGCTGGTGACAATTTCACCGTCCGCACTCAACTGGAACTGGCCGTTGCGGGTGTATGCCTGGCTGCCGTCGCTCATCTGTACCTGGAAAAACCCTTCGCCGACAATGGCCAGGTCCAGGGGCGCGGTGGTGGTCTGGAAACCGCCCTGGGTGAACACCTTCTGGGTGCCCGCCACCTGGACGCCGGTGCCCAGCTGGATACCGGTGGGAAATTCCTCTTCCTGGGTGTTGCTGGCGCCGGGCTGGCGCTGCACCTGGTAGAACAGGTCTTCAAACACGACACGGTCACGCTTGAAGCCCACCGTGTTGACATTGGCCAGGTTGTTGGAGATCGCCGTCAGCTGGCGGTCCTGTGCGGTCAGGCCTGTCTGGCTGACCCATAAAGCGGCATTCATCGTGTACCCAACCTCTTGACTGGTCACAGGCGACGCCCCGGCAGGGCCAGGGCGTCATCTTGTCGTTTAATCGTTTTAAAAAAACATCAGGTCCGCAGCAGCGTATCCCCGGCAGCAGCCATGTCCCGCGCGGTGCTCATGACTTTCAGCTGCATCTCGAACTGGCGGTTCAGGGACATGAACGACACCATCTCGCCCATGCTGTTGACGTTGCTGGATTCCAGGTAGCCGGCAAGCACTCGCACACTGTCGTCCGCTAACACCGGTGCGCCATCGTCAGTTCGGAACAGGCCGTCACTGCCCTTGGTCATGGTTTGATCAGCACCCACCAGCTCGAGCTGGTCGATCACTGCCATCTCGGTATCCCCTTCCGGCAGGATGCTGATTGTGCCATCGTCGCCGACGACCAGCTGCTCATGGGGGGGAATCGCCACCGGGCCATTCTGTCCCATCAGCTGCCGGCCCACGGAATCGGTCAGCATGCCGTCCGGGCTGACTTCAAGGCTGCCATTCCGGCTGTACGCCGGTTCTCCCTGTGCGTCGAGCACCGTGAAGAAACCCGGCGAGGCCAGGGCGATATCCAACGGGCGCCCGGTATGTTGTCGCGCGCCTTCGGCGAAATCCGTCCAGGGGTTGTCGCTGCCCACCATCACACGGGTCGGCATACCTTCGCCCTGCAGCTGCTCTGCAATAGCCTGGGAATAATCCGCCTTGAAGCCGTTGGTATTGGCGTTGGCCAGGTTATTGGCCAGCTGCTGCTGGGCCAGCAGGGTGCGCGACGCCCCGCTCATGGCGGTATAGACGACCTTGTCCATCAGACGGACTGCATCAGGATCTGGTTCATCTCGTCGCCGGCCTGGACCACCTTGGCGCTGGCCTGGTAGGCGCTCTGTGCCACCACCATGTCCACCAGTTCGCGGGTCATGTCAACGTTGGAGGCTTCCAGCGCGCCGGAAACCAATACACCGGCACCGGCGCTGCCGGGCTGGTCGAACATGGGCTCACCGGATTCATTGGTCGCCACCCAGCTGGTTCCACCCGTGGGACGCAGACCGTTGGTGTTGGGGAAAGTCGCCAAAGTCACCACACCCTGCAGCTTGGTTTCACCATTGTTGTACATGGCGAATACCGAGCCATCTTCCGCTACGGTCAGGCCGGTGTACTGCCCGGCGGCATAACCGTCCTGGCTGTTGGAAGATACTGAGGAACTGTTGCCGAACTGGGTCAGGCTGGTCAGGTCAATGGCAACATTTTGGGTTCCTGCCGCACCGGCATCAAATTCCACAGTAAAATTACCGTTGCTAACCAGTTTGCCGCTGGCATCAAATTCCAGTGATACAGAATCCCCATCATCGACCTTCACCTTTTCGCCATCCACCTCGTAGTGAACGTCCCACTCATTGTCGCCGGTTTTCACATAGTAAGCCGTTGCCGTGTGGGAATTACCCTGGGCGTCATAGATGGTTGATGACGTCGTGTAGTTGTAGCTTTCCGGCTTGGAAGAATCGAAATCCAGTGTGGGCACTTCTTCCCGGGTATCCAGGTTAGCCTTGAGGGTGATGTTGCCTGTCGCTTTGGAAGGCAGGTCACTGGTATCAATCGGGATATCTTCCAGGGAGCCGGTCACCACATTACCGTTGTTGTCTACCGGGTAGCCCTGCAGCCGGTAGCCCATGTTGTTGACAATATATCCTGCCTTGTCGGTCTCGAAATAACCGGCGCGGGTATAGACGGACTGTCCGGCGGCATCTTTCATCACGAAGAAGCCTTCGCCGTTGATCGCCATATCCATGCTGTTGGTGGTATAGCCGATTTCCCCCTGGCTGAAGGACTGCTTCACCTGGGACACATACACACCACCGCCGCTGGCGCCGGTATAGAGATCGGCAAACTGGGTGTCCAGTGACTTGTAGCCAACCGTATTGGCGTTGGCGATATTGTTACTGATCGTACTCAGGTCCTGGGAGGCCGTCTGCAGGCCCGTAATGCCGATATTCATTGCCGACATGCTTCAATCACTCCTGGTCGAAACGCTTGATCTGTGACAGGGCCTGCTGGAAAGCAGGCTGTTTGAACTGGCTGAACTGTTGGAAAAAGGGGCTGGGCGCCATGTCATCGCCGCCCGCGCCGTTACCCTGGATTTCCATAATGTACGACAGCGGAACAAGGCCGATGCCCTCGGCGTCCACCAGGATTTCCTGGCCGCTCCCCGGCATGACCACGCTGTTGACGGTGGTGCGCTGTACGACAGCGACCTCGGTTTCCCGACCGTCAAACGTAGCCATCGCTTCCAACCGGTACTTACCTTCCGGCAGGGGTTCATCCAGGTCCTTCAGGTCAAATTCCACCTGGCCGGATTGCTGGGCGCCCAGCGGCAATGTCGCCACCAGCTCATCGTTCTCGTCGTAGATATTGATCTTCAGGTCACCGGCGCTGGCGGGCAGCAGAATCTCGCCGTCCACCGTCTGTCCTTCCGACAGGTCCGCGCTGTTGGCCAGCACCATCACGTCCTTGCCCACCAGGGCCGAGGCATAGAGCGCCTGTGACGCATAAATCTGGGCGCCCAGGTCCGCCACCGCCCCCTTCATTTCGTCCATGCCGGACATCATGGTCAGGTCCGACAGCTGGCTGACCATCTGGCTGCTGTCCATGGGCGCGGTGGGGTCCTGGTTATTCATCTGCACCATCAGCATCTGCAGGAAGGCGTCGGAATCCAGGCCACTGGTGGAACTGGTTAACTGGGGTGGCGCTGTCGTCTGGGCGCCACTGATGCCGGAAACGGCCATGTCCTTATCTTCCTTTTACTGGCCCAGGGTCAGCAGTCGCTGCTGCATCTGCCGGGCGCTGTTCATGACTTCAATGCTGGTCTGGTAATTGCGCGAGGCCGACATCATGTCCGCCATCTCTTCCACCACGTTGACATTGGGGTAAAACACGTTGCCGTCGGCGTCCGCCATCGGATGATACGGCTGATGACGTACATTTGCCGGTGCGTCGCTTTCCATGATGTCGCTGACGGTGACGGAATAACCGGAGCCCGGCTCGCCGTTGACCTGTTCCATCACCGCGGCGAACAGTGGCTTGCGCGCCTTGTAACTGTCCGCTTCCGACGCCGCGGGCGTTTCCGCGTTGGCCAGGTTGCTGGCCACGGTATTGAGCCGGAGGGTCTGGGCCGTCATGGCCGATCCGGCGATATCAAAGATACGGTTGAGAGACACTGGGGGTTTCCTGCTGATTACTGCCCGTTGATCGCCCGTTCCAGCCCACGGACCTTCATGTTGAGAAAGGTGAAACTGGTTTCGTACTCCATGCGGTTACGGGCGAACGCCGCCTGTTCCTGTCCCAGCTCAACGGTGTTGCCGTTATGGGAGGGTTGCAGCGGCGACCGGTCATACACGACAGGTTGAGCCTGGTTGCCGCCGTCCAGCGACAGGTGACCGGCATCGGTCCGCGCCAGGGACAACTGCTCCTGCTGTTTCATAACGGCGCTGAAATCCAGGTCCTGCGCCCGGTAGCCCGGGGTATCGACATTGGCGATATTGCCGGCAATCACTTCTGCCCGCTGACTGCGCAGCGCCAGTCCCTGCTCATGCACCTGCAGGGTTTTGTCAAAACTGATACCCATTGACTGCTGCCCGATAACTGATGACGTTTTCAAACCGCAGCTTTAGCAATAGATGTGCCAATAAACATGGCATTAAAGATGCTAAGTGAAACCTCCTGTTTTTTTCGTTTTCCCCAGGACAATGCCCCATAGATATCCGCCCGATGGGCCGTGCACTTCCAATGCACAAGCTCACCCAATGAATACGCCCCTGCATACGAGGCGTAATCCGTCACGGCCATCATGCCGTTTATTGCCACGACAAAAAACGCCGGAAATATATTTCCCCCCGGAATCCTCCCGGCGAGGCAATCCATTGCATTTGTCGCTTGCCTGTCGATCCATAAAGATTGCCGCCGTCGTATGTATGACCCTGTTCCCTTCATGGCTTTATGCCGACACATTCGATCAGCAGGTGACCGATACAGCCCGGCAATACCTTCGGGAAAAAGCGAAGAAAACCGCGGCCGATATGCATGCGACCCGTTTCAAGGTGACAATCACGCCCCCGTCCGGCAGCCTCCGGCTTTCCCCCTGCCCTGTCACGCCCGAAATTATCGATATCAGCCGCGCCTCCCTGGGCGACCAGCGACTTAAAATGCGCTGTCCTGAAGGGCGGCAATGGTCATTTTTCCTGCGTGCAGACATCGCCATTTACCGACCGGTGCTGGTCACCACCCGTCCACTGGAAAGCGGCGTTCCCGTTGTCACATCCGCCGTTTCATTTCAGCTCATGAACCTCGCCGAACTGGACCGCGGTTACCTGACTGACCTGAAGGCACTGCGCTATCAAACGACACGGAAACGGATCAGGACAGGGACGCCGCTGAGACCGGACATGCTGACGGCCGCCAGCCTGGTCAAACGGGGGGAGCCTATCACCATCGTGTCCGGCATTGAAGGGGTAGAAGTCAGCGTGCGTGGCGAAGCGTTACAGGATGGCGCGCTCCATGAACAGGTCAGGGTAAAAAACCGTTCCAGCGACCGGATCATTCATGGCATAGTCACGGGGCGAGGCCAGGTCATGGTGAACTGATAAAATCGTCCGGTCGCATTTAACTTTTCCCATGACCTGACGATTACAGTCTGCCCACAGTTACGGTATACGACATGAACACCAGCAAGATCAGCGGCAATGACATCCTGTTACGAATGCCGGACACACGACGAACCGCCGACAAAAAAAGCGATACAGGGACTGACCACGCAGAACTCAGCGGGTCAGCCTCGTTACTGGAACAGGCGACCGCCAAAGCGCTGGCCGCGCCGGATATCGACAGGGACAAGGTGGAATCGGTTCGCAGGGCCATTGCCAACGGCGAACTGAAAATCGACACCGATCGTCTGGCACAGAAGATGCTAGAACTCGAAGATTCGATTTTCGGTACTGAAGCAGAGTAATCGCCCATGACCCAAGCGCGTATCCTGGACATCCTCGCCACAGACCTGGAACTGCTGAAACAACTCAGGCAGCTGTTCCAGCACCAGCAGATCTGTATCGCGGGCCGAAACGCCCAGTCCCTGCAGGAAAGCAGTCGGCTGATGAATACGATTGCCGATGCGACGCAACAGAATAACCGGGCAAAGATACGCCACCTTCAGCAGAACGGCATTGTGTTATCTGCAGATATGCCCTGGGAAAAAGCAGCCGAGCAGCTGATCAGTAACCTGCCGGCCCCTGACGCCAAACAGGCAACAGAACTACTTGACGCTGTAAAAACACTGGCCGAAGAGTGTCGCCTTATCTGCCAGAATAATCAGAAGACAATGGTGATGCAGCAGGCTTTGACCGGAAAGATGCTCAACCGCCTGCGGGGTTCGGAAACCGACAATGGCAGCGCATACGGCGCTGACGGTTCAACCCGGTCAACCAGCGACTCACTCTCACTGGCCATGGCCTGAGCCGCCAGGGAGACAGGATTGAGCCGGCGACACCGGCTCAGGATTCTTCATAACGCCCCAGGGCAAACCCCGCCGACAATTCATCCAGCATCTTCTGTTCACGACGCTGATCGTGCAAGTGCTGCAAAGCCTGTCGTTTTTCCAATAACTTGTCCGCTGTCTTCAAGGTTTTCTGCTGCTCTTTGAGCAACATCTCCCGTCGACGACACTGCGCCTGCTCCACCGCCAGCTGCTGACGCTGGTGCCGGATCACCTGGTCCAGCTGCCGCCGGAACTGCCAGCCGCCACTCAGCTCCAGCGCACTGACACAACTGCCTTCAGAATGACCGGATGCCCGCTGAAAGCCATCCAGCGTGTCGAGACGCGCCTGCTCTTCTTCCAGCTTCTGACGCGCCTGTGCGGTTGCCCGTTTTTCCTGGTCAAACGCTGCCTGCTGCAACTCTCGCCAGCAGGTCAGACCGTCTTTACGCTGACTCATACGTTACCTCCCTGGCCAGACGACCAGATACCCGCCAACGCCGTCACCGATGCATCGAATTCAGCGCTTTCCAGCATCCCCTGCTGCAACAGCCCCGTCATGGATGGCAGTTTTTTAATGGCGTCATCCAGCTGAACATCAGAACCCGCCTTGTAAGCGCCCAGCGTTATCAGGTCCCTGTTTTGACGATACAACGACCAGCTGCGCCGAAAATGCTGGGCAGACCGCAGATGGTCAGCGTTCACAATCTGCGGCATCACCCGGCTGGCGGACGCTTCAATGTCGATTGCCGGGTAGTGGCCGGATTCCGCCAACTCACGGGACAGGACAATATGGCCATCAAGAATGGCACGGGCAGCATCCGCGATGGGATCCTGCTGGTCATCCCCTTCCGACAGCACCGTATAAAACGCGGTCACGGAACCGCCGCCTGTACGGCCATTGCCGGCACGTTCAACCAGGCGGGGAATCAGCCCGAAAACGGAAGGCGGGTAGCCACGGGTTGCCGGTGGTTCTCCCACTGCCAGCGCCACTTCACGCTGCGCCTGGGCATAGCGGGTCAGGGAATCCATCAACAACAGGACATCCCGCCCCTGGTCACGGAAATATTCCGCCACCCGGTGGCAGAGATTAGACGCCTTGAGTCGCATTAAGGGGGGATCGTCAGCCGGCGAGACAATCACAACAGCGCGTCGCAACCCGTCTTCGCCGAGGATATGCTCAATAAACTCACGGACCTCACGCCCACGCTCACCGACCAGGCCGACCACAATGATTTCAGCCCTGGTAAAGCGGGTCATCATACCGAGCAGCACACTCTTACCGACACCACTGCCGGCAAACAGCCCCAGTCGCTGCCCCTTGCCCACGGTCAGAAGACTGTTGATGGCACGCACACCGACGTCCAATGGCTCTGTTACCGGGTGCCGGTTTAATGGATTGATCGTTTCACCTTCAAAAGGCACATGCTGATCAATCACCAGCGGCCCTTTGTCATCCAGCGGCGCACAGGTTGCATCAATGACACGCCCCAGCAATCCCGCACCAACCGGTATACCACTGGTGTCATCCAAAGGGATCACCCTGTCACCGGGACGCAGGCCTGACGCCTTGCCAACCGCCATCAGGTAAATCCGGTCACGGTCAAACCCGACGACTTCGGCTTCAATCCGTCGACGATCGGCCGTTTCTATCTGGCAACGCTGACCGGTACGAAGATCACAACCACTCGCTTCCAGCTTGAGCCCGGCGACACGCTGAAGCCGACCATAGACCTGTATCGGTGTGAGCCCACCAATCGTTCGCAGTGCGTTCTGACAGCGCAGGGCCAGGTCAGACATTTCCATGCCCCCGGTTTTCCCGAAGCTCCTGACGTACAACATCCAGGTAACGGTTCAGTCGTTCTGCCAGCCCGGCATCAATTTCAACCTGGTCGCACAAAAGACGACAGCCGCCTTTTTCCTGTGAGGCATCAGCGATCAGCTCGAACGGTAAATCCTGGCCGACCTCAAGCCCTTCCAGACCGGCTAATTCCTCAGGATGCACAAAAATCCGCAAGTGGGTGGAGTACCGCGGCAGCAGACCAGTAGCGTGACGGATAACACGACGCACCGTATCCGGCTGCAAATGCAGCTCCGCCTGAACCAGCTCCCGGGTCAGGCTGCTGACCAGCTGGATAACGGATTCTGTCAGCTGCTCATCCACGCCGGAAACATGGGCTTCCAGCTGTTCCGCCAGGCTTGCCAGCAGCTGCTGCCGGTCCTGAAACTGAACCCGTTGTTCACGCAAGCCTTCTGCATGCCCCGCCTCAGAACCTTTGGAAAAGCCCTGCTCATAACCAGAGTCGAAACCCTGCTCACGCTGCTTTTCAAGCGCTTCTTCATGGGCAACCGTCGCCTGACGAGAGGCTTCCTCAGCGGCCTGAAACCCTGCATCAAAACCGGCAGCACGCGCCGCATCCAGATCTTCCTGGGTGAAAACCGGTGGCTCCGGCTCACCTGGCGGCGGGTTCTCCACTGCCTGCTCCGGCTCTGTTGAAAACGGCCATGCCGTCGGTGCAGCCATCGTGGTTCGTGTCAGCCCAACAAACGGCATGGCGGGTTCTGTGGACGCCTTTCTGCTCAAGCTCGGAAACAGCGTTTCCATCGCAGAAATATCGTCCTTTCCCCCATCCGGTCGGCCTGCAGACATCAGTTAATCAGCTCCTCAGTCCCAAGCGACACTTCAATTGCACCTTCCACTTCCAGGGTGCGGGCGGTATTGAGAATATCCCGGCGTGCCTGCATCACACGACTCAGGCGCACCTGCCCGATAGCGTCCATCTCATCACGAACATAACCTGCAGCCCGCTGGGTCATGCAGGTGAACACCTTGCTGACCTGGGCCTGGGGCAGCCCCTTGAGCGCCATCGCCAGGACATCCTGCCCGGTTTTTTCCAGGATCACCCGCAACGGCTGTTCATCCAGCAGCAACAGGTGCTCGAAGGTAAAGCGCAGCGACGCCACCTGTTCCGCCACCTCATCGTTGTGCGTACGCAGATGCTCCATCAGGTAATCACCGGTACTCTCTTCCACGTGGTTCAGGATTTCCGCCAGCTGGCCTACACCATCAATGGTGTGGGAACGGCAAACCTGGTCATCGACGGTTTCCAGCAACGCACCGATGGCGTCTATGCTGGCCGCCGGAATCTTGTTGAGCGACGCCAGTCGTCGCACCACGTCCTGCTGTTGTTCCTGCGGCAGCAGTGACAGCACTTCAGCACTGCGATCCGGATCAAGGCAGGCCAGCAATACGGCCTGCAACTGGGGATGCTCGTGTCGTACGGCATCCGCCAGGATCTCCGGTTCCAGCCAGGCCAGCCGCTCCAGTACCGGGTTGAACTCGCCAACGGTCACAGATTGCATGAGGCTGTTGGCTTTCTTGTCACCGACCGCCCGACGCAGTGTGCGCTGCACGTAGTCACGGTCCGTCAAAACAGGCAGGCGTTCACTTTCCCGCAATACCTTTCCACTGACGTATTCAAGCTCCTGCATGGAGACATCGTCGAGGTGGTTCATGGCCCGGGAAAGACGGATCACATCCGAGGCCGGCATTTTTTTCAGCACCTGGGCCGCGGGGCCTTCGCCTAGCCCGAGCAGCATGATGGCAGCCATCTCCAGGGAGGAACGGTGCGGCGCGGCGTCATGGTGATCCGCCATGGATTCAATCGACATATCCATCGGTTACTCCGCCTTGATCCACTGTTTCAGAATATGGGCCACCAGCTCCGGGCGCTCACTGGCCAGCATCCGGGCCTGCTCCAGGGTGACGGGCAGATGACCGCCAACCGCAAAGGCCGGTGCCGGTTCAGGCGTCGCCATATCAACCGGCTCAATAATCGTTGCCGCCTTTTCCAGGCGGACACGTGTCGCACGCCGGCGTAACAGGACAACCCGGACAAACAGCGCCACACAGAGAATGATTAACAGGCAAACCACAACACCCAGGACATTCACCGCAGGCTTGCCGACATAATCCTGCAACACCGATTCCCAACCGGTCGCAGCCGGCGCGGCCGGCAGCGCCTGGACAAACGGCAGGCTGTGCAGGGTGACGGTATCGCCGCGGGCTTCATCAAAGCCCACCGCGTCGCGCACCAGCGATGTCATCAGCGCCAGCTGGTCCGCCGGCCATCCCTCACCGTCGATCGCCCGGCTGTTTACCACCACCGCGACACTGATTTTTCTGACCTGGCCGCTGGCTTCACGGATATTGCTGACCGTTCTCCCCAGCTCAAAATTACGGACGGACTGGGATTTCTGCCGCTGCTGGCTGTCCGCCTGTGCGTTATCTGCACCACCACGGTTACTGGCAACACCCGGCACACCACTGGCAGCCTCGTTATCCACCGCCTCTGAAGACACACTTTCACTGCGTACGACGGCGCTGTCAGGATCAAAGCCTTCACTGGTTTTTTCGACAATGCTGTAGTCAACGTCGACTGTCGTTTGAACCCGGATATTGCCTGAACCTACAACGGGCTCCAGCAGGTTGAGCACCCGTTCGATATACTGCCGCTCAAGCTGACGGGTATGTGTGATCTGTCGCGTTGTCAGGCTCAGGTCATCCGGCTGTCCGGTCAGCAACGTGCCATATTGATCCAGCACACTGACATTTTCCGGTTCCAGTTCTGAACGGCTGCCGGCCACCAGGTGAATCACGGCATTAACCTGGCGATGATCCAGCTCCATCCCCGGAACCAGATCCAGCACTACAGACGCCGACGCCCTGGACTGGCCCCGCATAAACGCGGTTCGCTCAGGGATCGCCAGGTGCACCCGGGCATTACGTACCGCATTCAGGGTCATGATGGTTTTTGCCAGTTCCCCTTCCAGCCCCTGGTTATAGCGGGTCTTTTCAACAAACTGGCTGCGCCCCAGGGCACTGTCCGTTTCCAGCACCTCCATCCCTTTCGGCATATGGGGAGTGATACCCGCGATAGCCAGCTGCATACGGGCATTGGCCTGGTGTTGCTCCGATACCAGGATCTGACCGGAATCCGGATGCAGCCGGTAGGGAATACCCTGCCCGTCCAGTACGGAGACCACACTGGCGGTGTCATACAACTCCTGACGTCCAAACAGGGGACGCCAGGCGCTATCGCCCTGCCAGAACAGCAGGGTGCTGGCAACCGCGATGATCAGCGCCGCACCGATACAAAGGGGAAGAATGGCTTTTCCGGGCTGCCAACTGGAAGCCCGCGATGCCAGAAAAGATGCGCGAAAGGCGCGAATGCGCGCCTTGAGTGTTTCAACGACAGTGGTCCGGGATTGTGTCACGTTACAGTCTCATTACACCGGCATGTTAAAGACGGTTTCATAGGCCGATACCACCCGGTTGCGCACCTGGATCAAGCCCTGGAACGCCAGGCTGGCTTTCTGGCTGACGATCATGGCGCCCGCCACATCATCACTGGCGCCGGTTTCTACCGCCGTGCGCAGACGATCCGCGTCCGCCTGCCGGTCATTGACCTGCTCAATGGCCCGCTCGAACAGATCGGCAAAGGACACCCGCTCCGCCGGGCCCAGGTTAACCGGCGCGCCAAGCGCAACCTGTGGTTTGACAGCATCGGCGTTCGCGGCCGGCATGGAAGCCAGGGGGGTTATGCTCATAAGAAATCCTTGGTAATCGGTTCAGTGTTCAGGCGAACATCAGGTTGCCAGCACGATGGGGCAGTGTGCCTGCCGACGGTTTATCCGGCGCCGGTGACTCGAAGGTCAGGCGGTCAACATCCACCCCCATTTCCCGCAGGCGGGCCAGCTTGTAGCGCAGCATCCGGGTTGAGATGCCAAGGGCCGCGGCCGTTTTGGCACGGTGCCCCCGGTGCTCGCACAAACTTTTCAGCACGTGCTGAAGTTCCGCCTTTTTCCGCCCAGCGCCGGGCAGCCGGTCAATTTCACGGGAAATTGCAGCCCGGGGAATCTCAACCGGTTTCGGCGCCTGCTCCAGCATCAGGTCATCGGGACGAATCACCCCGTCAAACGACATGACCACTGCCCGCTGGAGCACATTATCCAGTTCACGCACGTTGCCCGACCAATGGTGGAACAAGAGGCTGACTTCAGTCTCTGATGACAAGGTGGCAACAGGCACTCGCTGCTCCCGGGCCTGACGTTGTAACAACGCGTTCGCCAGTGGAACAATATCTTCGCGACGTTCACGCAATGGCGCCCAGTGCAGGGGAAATACGTTCAGGCGGTAATAGAGATCTTCGCGGAAGGCGCCGTCCGCCACCTGCTGGCGCAGGTCCCGGTTCGTTGCCGCCAGAACCCGGACATCCAGCTTCACCGGCTGACTGCCACCGAGACGGTCCACCTCCCGTTCCTGCAGAACCCGCAACAACTTGGCCTGTTGCGCCAGCGGCATTTCCGCCACCTCGTCCAGGAACAGGGTGCCGCCATTGGCCTGTTCGAACTTGCCTTCACGCCGGCTCACGGCGCCTGTGAATGCGCCTTTTTCATGCCCAAAGAGAATGGACTCCAGCATGCTCTCCGGCATGGCGGCACAGTTAACCGCCACAAAGGGCCCTTCTGCACGCCGGGAATGATCATGAATAAACCGTGCCAATACTTCTTTGCCGGTACCACTCTCACCGGTAATCAGTACGGTCGCCGGCGTTGCCGCCACCTTACGCGCCAGCTGCACGGTCTGGAGACTGGATGGCGCCACGGCTACCAGGCTCTCCCGGCCAGCCGTATTACCGACGACGGAACGAATGCACTGCAGCACCCCGGCATCATCCAGCGGCTTCACGAGGTAATCCACAGCGCCCTGGCGAATGGCATGGATTGCCCTCACCGTATTACCGCACTCTGCCACCAGCAAAACCGGCAACCCCGGCTGCATGATCACCAGTCGCTCAAACAGTTCATGGCCGTCACAATCCGCCAGCTCGACGGCAATGATCACCAGATCATACAGTCGCCCAGTGACGATACGCTGTGCCTGCTCAGCCCCACCGGCGACGTCCACCTCAAAACCACGGCCGATCAGCAACTCGCCGAGGCGACTGCGACAGACCTGATCATCGTCTACGATGAGAATACGACACATTGTGTATTGCCTTACTTACCCTGCCATTGATTCACAACCTCTCCAGGCTTGCGCTTTCACGCACTTACACCTGGCTGCCACGCTTGTTTTGTATGGATTCCTCTGACTGTTTGTCCTGCTGCTCACCCGGTGTGAGCAGCTGAATATCAACCCGCCGGTTACGGCTACGCCCGTCAGCCGACAGATTGTCCCCCTGCGGATAACGCTGCCCATGATGACGGACGGCTTGAATCAGTGACTTATCAACACCGCCGGCAATCAGGTAGTCTGCAACGGCCCGGGCCCGGTCACGGGAGAGGTCCAGGTTCAGGAGACGATTCCCGGCACAGTCAGAATGGCCGTCCAGGACAATGCCAGACACGCTCTCCGGTGCAAAAGCAAGGTAACGAATGATCAAATCCAGACGATTTCGCCCAGTACCAGGCTCCCGGGAACCTGAAGCAAAAAACACCGAGGATTGCTTGATTTTTTCCAGCCGCACCGGGGGCAACAGCTGTCGACAACGATTGAATTCGGAAAATGGCTGCTGGAAATCAACGGAGGAGATATCAAGAATGACGTTATCGCCATCCCGGTTGCTGATGACGATCTGGCCCCAACGGCCTTTTTTGAGCTGATCGGCCAGTTGGTACACGTTATGAACAAAGGCAACCCGCCCTTCCCTTCGGGCAAACCCATGCTCCAGCACCTGCGGCGCCAACGCCTGCTGCCAGGGCGCAGCAATCAAATACAATGTTGTCCCGGCCCGGGCATCGGGATGCAGCGGAACATCCAGTATCAGCTGAAGCTCTTCCCGGTCCCGGCTTTGCAGATACAGCCTGTTTTCTTCAAGGCTCGTCAGTGTCATGCGACACTCTGCCTGACTGGAAGAAAGCCGCCACACCGTTTTACCCAACCGCCTCACGACATCACCCGGCTCTTGAGCGACACTTCCGGGAGAAAACGTCATCAACGGAAGCACTGCCAGCATGCACAGACCAGTCAACATCCAGCGGATGCTGCTCATGCGATGCAATAACGGGGTTGGCAGACGAAGCCTGCACTTGAGCATTAATACAAACGGATTCACGTTAGCGTCAGGTCACTGATACGGCTACCGGATTCATGAAATACCGAAACCAGGAAAGAAAAAGAGCACCTAATCCCAGGCGCCATCGTACTGCCATAAAATCTGTTTTTTATCAAAACAGGCATGACAGCCAACAACATGACAACAGTAATGCAACGAACCGCCAATGTCGTTGATCACACGCAAGAGAATTGTCATTAGATAAATGATTAATTAATCCTATCCAAACACATAACAATCCCCCTGCAAAAAGGACGCTAATTTATTTCAAATTCAAAAAAATACAAATAGAACAGCCGTAAGATATATCCGAACAACGACAGGTATTTACACCTAGAAATAAAATAAACACAGATCCGTACAGACACGGAAGAACGCATTTAAAAAACAAGAAATCACGATTTAAAAATGCATTTCTGCGAAATTGTCAGAACTTTACACGGATGAATACAGATTGCACCAAGTGAAACCATCTAATTTCCGACCAATAACTATTTACATCTCACTGACACCCGGCCGACGGTTTATACCACCATCATTGTTGGCAAATAAATTGCTCATTTTTAAAACTATGGCATCATAGACTGTTAATCCGTTCAGAGACGGATAGCACACCCAAGCCATTCAATTAGCATTCTGGCACCATTTTGTCCTGACCATCCCGGCCGACAGGATACCGCCACGCTGTGCTTTTGCCCTTACCGAGAGCCGAGGAATACCTGGTGAGAATGAGGCCCATTGATTTACTTCAGGGAGAAATGAACTCCGCCCCCTTTGTGAACCTGTTCGAAACCATGGGCCGCCGCTGTTCTGAAATGCTCTCCAGCCAGCTGAAAAAGGAATGGGGTTCGAGCAACCAGATTGACAATACGTTTCAACGGGCGGAAATAAATTTCCGGAACAACCCGGCGATTAATAACAGCAATCTGCTCACCCATCCTTTTACTCTCAATTTACAGACGCGTGTCGCGTTATTAATTGATCGATCACTGCCTTCCATGCTGGTTGATATTGCCTGTGGCGGCAATGGAGAAATAATAACATGCAATGACCGGCTGACCGCCAGTGAAAGCCACATGCTCAATTGCCTGATCTCGCACCTTACAACACAGTATGCAAAAGCACTCGAGTTAATCAGCAATAACAGCCCTGTTAATTTTCTGGCTATCACAAACAACAACCCCCACCAGGCGATCATTGACCAGCCGGAACTGATACATACCATGACAATCAGGCTGGGCAACAATAGCGCTTCAACGCACTTCATTATCCCGGAAAAAAATTTCCGCCTTTTGCAGGTCAATCAACACAACAAGGCAACACCGTCTGTCGATACACAGTTGCTGAAGCAGGCCATGCATACCGTTCCGATCCCACTGACAGCCACGCTGTGCGAATTCACCCGCTCACTCGGTGAGATCCGGCAACTGCAGCCCGGTGATTTTATTCCTATCCGGCTGGCGTCAGTGGCCAGCGTACGCAGTGGCGGCAAGCACCTGTTTAATGCCCGTGTCGTCAAGCATGACGACCGGCTCTGCCTGCAGATGCTGGAACCTGTCAACAAGCCCAATTCTGACGCCTGAGGTAACTTACCATGTCTGATGCACACGCCGATCTTTCCATGACTCAACCTGCGGCCAGCCCGATCGACCTGGCGGAAGAGACATTGCCGCCTTCCGTTGAAGAAACCCATGATGCCGCCGACCTTTCCGTCATTCTCGACATCCCTGTCACCGTCGCACTGGAAGTCGGCACGGCCGAACTGTCCATTAACGAACTGCTGTCGCTCAAACAGGATGCCGTCATTGAGCTGGACCGCAAGGTGGGCGAACCACTGGATGTACGCGTCAATGGCCGACTGATTGCCCGTGGCGAAGTCGTGGAAGTCAACGGTCAATACGGGGTGCGCCTGAGCCAGGTGGTCAAGCAGCCCGAGGCCGGCCTGAAACTGAACTGATCATGCGTTTACTTTGTTCGGCCTTCCTTCTGCTCATGCCGCTGCCGACACTGGCCAGCGAACGCGCCACCAGCACCGACATATTATCCTGGGCACTTCAGACGGCAGGATTACTGGTTCTGGTGCTGGGGTTGTTCTTTGCGTTGACGTTCCTGCTTAACCGGCTGCGTCAGCACCCGTTATCCACTCGCCAGATGAAACTGCTGGAAACCCTGCCGCTTTCCCGCACCGAAAAAGTCTGCCGGGTACAGGTCGGTGACCGGATCATGCTACTCGGTGTCACGCCCGGCGGCATCACACCGCTGGCTGAACATCCGGCTGAAAAGACGACCACGGCTGATAAAAGCCAGCCCCCGCCTTTCGCTCAAATACTGGGGCGTTGTCGCGCAATGGAGATCAAGCCGTCATGAAATACCGCTTGCCACTCCTGCTGCTGTGGCTGGTTGCGCCAACCGCCATGGCTGACATTCCGTTGCTGCAGATGACCCAGACCGGCAGCGGGCAGGAATACAGCGCCAGCCTGCAGATCCTGCTGCTACTGACATCGCTGTCGTTTCTGCCCGCCGTACTGCTGGTCATGACCAGCTTTACCCGGATCATTATTGTCCTGTCCCTGTTGCGCCAGGCGCTGGGGGTTCAGCAGACGCCGCCCAACCCGGTACTGGTCGGACTGGCGCTGTTCCTGACGTTCTTCATCATGAAACCGGTGCTTGACCAGGTCTACGTTCAGGCCGTGGAACCCTATATGAGTGACCAGCTGACACTGAAAGAAGCGGCCATGGTCGCCGAAGGCCCGGTTCGCGGCTTCATGCTGCGCCAGACACGGGACTCCGATCTGCTGCGCATGCTGGAAATTGCCGGCGAACCCACCGATTTAACCGGCGCCGAGGTACCGTTCAGCGTACTGGTTCCGTCGTTTATTCTCAGCGAGCTGAAAACCGCGTTCCAGATCGGGTTCATGCTGTTTATCCCGTTCCTTGTCATCGACATGGTGGTCGCCAGCGTACTCATGGCGATGGGTATGATGATGCTGTCACCGCTGGTGATTTCACTGCCCTTCAAGCTGATGCTGTTCGTCCTGGCAGATGGCTGGGGCATGACTGTCGGCACGCTGGCCGCGAGTTTCGGATAGTCCCATGTCACCAGAGATTGTCATCGACCTGTTCCGACAGGCCCAGACGCTGGTCGTCATCATGGTTGCCGTGATCATTGGCCCCGGTCTGCTGGTCGGCCTGGTGGTTGCCCTGTTCCAGGCCACCACACAGATCAATGAGCAGACCCTGAGCTTTCTACCCAAGCTGATGGTGACACTGATGACCCTCGGCATTACCGGTCACTGGCTGCTGGGGCAATTGCTGTCACTGTTCGAACAGCTGTTTCTGGCCATTCCCGGGATGATTGGCTGAGATGGTGTCGACGGCAGAACTGACCGCCTGGGTCGGCCAGCTTGTCTGGCCGGCCTGTCGTATCGGTGCAGCCCTGTGGCTGATGCCGTTGTTCGGCCGTAACAACCTGACCCGACATATACGACTCGTACTCTGTATTGCACTGGCAATCCTGACCGCACCGCTGCTGCCACCGCTGCCGACGGTTGAACCGATGTCGTTCAGCGCCATTTTCATCACGTTTCAGCAGATCCTGATTGGACTGGCCATGGGCTTTGTCATTCTGCTCTGGCAGGCCGTTTTTTCGTTTACCGGGCAGGTAATCTCCATGCAGATGGGCCTGGCCATGGCCGTGATGAACGATCCGGCCAACGGCCCGGGTACGCCGCTGATTGGCAAGTGGCTGCAAACCATGGGATTGCTCATATTCCTGGCCATTGATGGCCACCTGGTCGTGGTGCAGGTCCTGGTTGAGAGCTTTCGCACACTTCCCATCGGTACGACACCGGACGAGTCTCATTTCATGCAACTGGTGATGCGCGGAGGCTGGCTGTTCAGCAGTGGCCTGCTGGTTGCGTTGCCTGCGGTCATCAGCATGCTGATGGTCAACATGGCCTTTGGCGTCATGAACCGGGCGGCATCACAACTGAACCTGTTCACGCTCGGTTTTCCCATGACACTGCTGCTGGGCCTGGTCACCCTGCTGTTCACCATGGACAGCATGTCAGGCCTGTTTGTCGATCTGAGCGATCAGTCCCTCCTATTTTTACGACAGTGGTCAGGAGGCTGAATGGCAGACAGCGCCCAGGAACGCACGGAACAACCCAGCGAAAAACGCCTGCGAGAGAGTCGCGAAAAAGGCCAGATTCCACGCTCCAGGGAACTGGTCACAGCGCTGATCCTGCTGGTCGGTTCCGCACTGCTGTATGCCAATGCCGGTGTCATGGCTGAAACCATGACCGGTATCTTACGCCTGAACCTCGCACTGACCCGTGACACCCTTTTTGCCGAGCAGCAGATGGGGATTGCACTCCACAGCTCCCTGCGGGCTGCGTTTACGGCACTGGTTCCTTTCTTCATTATCCTTGTACTCGCCGTCTTTATCGGCTCCGTTGGACTGGGCGGCTGGATCATGAATCCAGACCTCATGCGACCCAAATTTTCCCGTATCAGTCCGGCACAGTGGTTCAGCAAAGTCTTCTCGCTGAGCGCCCTGATGGAACTGTTTAAGTCCATTCTCAAGGTCAGCCTGGTGGTCGGCTGCCTGCTATGGCTGCTGTATACCTATTACCCCCGGCTGCTGACCCTGTCTCGCATCCCGCTCCCCATGGCGTTTACGCAGGGCCTGGAAGTGCTGGCGATCACCATGATGGCCTATGCCGCCACCCTGGGACTGATCGCATTGATTGATGCGCCCTGGCAACTGTTCCAGCACCGGCAAAAACTGATGATGACCAGGGAAGAGGTCAAGGAAGAATTTAAAAACCAGGACGGCAAGCCCGAAGTCAAAGCCCGTATCCGCCAGTTGCAGCGGGAGGCTGCCAACCGGCGGATGATGCAGCGGATACCGGAAGCCGACGTCATCATCGTCAACCCGACCCACTACTCGGTCGCCCTGCGTTACGCCCCGGAAAAGGCGGGCGCACCGTTTGTTATTGCCAAGGGTGTGGATGAAATCGCCCTGAAGATCCGTGAAATTGCCACGGAACACCGGGTCACGATCGTGGAATCCCCCGTGCTCGCCAGGGCTGTTTATCACACCACGAAAATTGACCAGGAAATTCCCGGCGACCTGTACATGGCCGTCGCCCAGATACTGGCGTATGTCCAGCAGCTGAAGCATTACCACCGGGGCGGCCAGCAACAGCCACCGGCGATGCCACCGCTGGACCTGCCGCCCGATTACGAACACCGATACCCATCACCGGATAACGATACCTGATGACATTCATCACGAGGAGAGGATGAAGAGCGCTTCCATTCGACAGCACCTGCCTGCCGCCCATACCCACCTGGGCCTGCCGCTGCTCTTGCTGGCCCTGCTGGCCATGGTGACCCTGCAGATCCCGCCACTGCTGCTGGATATGCTGTTCACCTTTAATATCGCCCTGTCGCTGATTGTCCTGCTGGTCGCGGTGTATACCCTGCGCCCACTGGATTTCAGGGTATTTCCCACCATCCTGCTGGTCGCCACCCTGATGCGACTGGCCCTGAACGTTGCCTCGACCCGTGTCGTTCTTCTGCACGGCCATAATGGCGGCGCCGCGGCTGGCAAGGTCATTGAAGCGTTCGGCAACGTGGTGATCGGCGGCAATTACGTGGTGGGTATCGTCGTCTTTACCATCCTGGTCGTGATCAACTTTGTGGTTGTCACCAAAGGCGGTGGTCGTATTTCTGAAGTTACCGCCCGCTTTACCCTGGACGCCATGCCGGGTAAACAGATGGCCATCGACGCCGATCTTAATGCGGGCCTGATCAACCAGGAAGAAGCCCGGCTCCGGCGTGACGAGGTCCGGCAGGAAGCGGATTTTTACGGCGCGATGGACGGCGCCAGTAAATTCGTCCGCGGTGACGCCATGGCAGGCCTGTTGATCCTGGCCATCAACATTATCGGCGGTGTGATCATTGGCATGCTGCAACACGGCATGCCCTTTGGCGATGCTTTCAAGACCTACTCCCTGTTGACCATCGGCGACGGCCTGGTGGCGCAGATTCCCTCGCTGATACTTTCCACCACCGCCGCCATGATGGTGACCCGGGTGTCTGACTCCGAGGAGATGGGCAAGCAGTTTAGCCGACAGATGTTCGCGTCCCCCAAGGCGCTGGCGGTCACGGCCGCCATCCTGGTCATCATGGGGATTGTTCCCGGCATGCCGCATCTTGCGTTCGTCGGCCTGGGCGGCCTGGCGGGCCTGGTCGCCTGGAAAATGTACACCTGGCAGCTGGGACAACAACAATCGGGCAGCGAACAAAAAGCCATTACGGAAAATATCGACACACCGACGTCCGGTGAATCCAGGGAACTGTCCTGGGATGACGTACCCCAGGTGGATGTGCTGGGACTGGAAATTGGCTACAAGCTGATTGGCCTGGTCGATCGCAAACGTAATGGCGAACTGCTCGACCGGATCAAAGGCGTCCGAAAAGCGTTGTCCACCAAACTGGGTTTCCTGATTCCCAGTGTCCATGTCCGGGACAATATACGACTACCGGCAACCGCCTACCGGATCAGCCTGATGGGCGTGGCGGTCAGCGAAGGCGATATCCAACCGGATCGCCTGCTGGCGCTCAATCCCGGCCAGGTGTTCGGAGAAATCGACGGCACAAAGACCACTGACCCGGCCTACGGCCTGCCCGCCGTCTGGATTGCCAGGGAACAAAGGGACCAGGCAATCGCCCTGGGTTATACCGTGGTTGACCCGGCGACTGTACTGGCAACCCACCTCAGCAAAATCATGGATGAACACGCCGATGAATTGCTGGGATTCGAGGAAACCCAGAAACTGGTCGACAAGCTGGGACGTATTTCCGGCAAACTGGTGGAAGAATTGATTCCCGGCAAAATCACCTTAAGCACCCTGCGCACTGTCTTCCAGCAATTATTGCTGGACAGGGTGCCCCTGACGGATCTCCGTACGATCGGCGGCGCATTGCTGGATGCAGCATCACGCCATACACATCCGGTACTGCTGGCCCAGGATGTACGCTCTGCACTGCGGCGAACCATCATTGATGACCTGGTAGGCATGGAGTTAACGATTCCGGTGATAACCCTGGCACAGCCCCTGGAGCAACTGCTACTGCAGGCTTACCAGACTTCACAGCAGACCGGCCAGTTCGCACCGGATGCGATTCCCCTGGATCCCAACGTGACCCGACAGCTGCAGCAATACATGCCGGAGGTCACCGAAAAGCAGCAGACACTGGGCAAACGCCCGATATTGCTGGTTGCCCCCCAGTTACGCCCACTACTGGCACGTTTTGCCCGTATCTGTGCGCCTGAACTGCGGGTGATCTCTTACAACGAAATACCCGACAACCGGCAAATAGCAGTTGAAGCGACATTAGGCTGACAACAGGTTCAATCCACGTCCGAATGTCAGAGAACAGAGAGCCATCCTGAGCCTATCGAACGACAGGCTCAAGATGATCCACCAGCAATTGCAGTGTCCGGTTGCCACGGAATTCATTGATATCCAGCTTATAGACCGCCCGGACTTTTCTGACCGAAAGATCCGGCCAGGTACCGGTATCGACATTAAAAGCGATACCATCAATCCAGTGATCGGCACCCGGACACATCAATACCATCTTCAGATGTTTTTCACCGACCAGACGTTGTTCGACTAATTCAAAGCAACCGTCAAAAACCGGCTCGGGAAAGTTCTGCCCCCACGGTCCGGCCTCTCGTAACAGCTCGGCCGTTGCCATGGAGAAGTCATTCATTGCCAACTCCCCATCGGTCAACACAAGCGCTTTTAACTGGTCTTCCGTAATAATGCGGCGTGCTTCCTCATCAAAGGCAGCAGCAAACCGATCATAGTCTTTCTGTCGTATGCTCAATCCGGCAGCCATGGCATGACCGCCAAATTTCAACAATAAACCGGGATTGCGGGTAGCAATAGCATCCAGCGCATCGCGTATGTGAAAACCGGGAATGGAACGGGCCGACCCTTTGATCTCCCCGTCCTGACTGGCAGCAAATGCAATCACCGGGCGATGCCGTTTTTCTTTCACCCGGGACGCCAGGATACCAATCACACCCTGGTGCCAGTCCTCCTGAAACAGGCACAACCCCCACGGCAGCGACTGTTCTTCATCCAGTTCCAGTTTGGCCAGCTCCCGCAAGGCATCATCACGCATACCCGACTCAATGGATTTACGTTCTTCATTCAAACTATCGAGTTCTGCAGCCATTTGCCGCGCCTGAAGAATGTCGTCAGTCAGCAACAATTCAATCCCAAGGGACATATCATCCAGCCGACCGGCGGCATTCAAACGAGGTCCCAGCGCAAACCCCAAATCCGTTGCTGACAAGGTATCCCTGCGACGCCTGGCGACATCCACCAGTGCGAGAACCCCTGCACAGGCACGTCCTGCACGAATACGCGCCAGCCCCTGATGCACAAGAATCCGGTTATTGGTATCCAGGCTGACAACATCCGCCACGGTACCCAATGCCACCAGGTCCAGGAAATCCGCCATATTCGGCTTCGCCACGCCGCTTTGTGCAAACCAGTCTCGCTGGTCCAGCGTCGTGCGAAGGGCGCAGAGTACATAAAAGATAATGCCGACACCCGCCGTATTCTTCCCGGGGAAAGGACACTCAGGCTGGTTAGGATTCACTATCGCATCCGCCGCTGGCAGTTCTTTGCCTGCCAGGTGGTGATCGGTCACTACCACCTGTATTCCCAGTGACCTGGCTGCCTCTACGCCGGCCATGCTGGAAATACCATTATCAACCGTCACCAGCACATCAGGCTGCTTCGCCCTGGCGACTTCGACAATTTCCGGTGTCAGCCCATAGCCGTATTCAAACCGGTTCGGCACCAGGTAATCCACCCAGGCCGCACCCATGGCGCGCAGCGCCCTGACGGCGAGGGCGCTGCTGGTCGCACCATCGCAGTCAAAATCCCCGACGATCAATATACGACGACGGTTGATTACAGCATCAGCCAGAATCGTCGCCGCTTCGCGGATGTCCTTCAAATCTTCATAGCTGTACAACCCCTTGAGGGTTCGGACGAGATCCTGGTCATTCAACACGCCCCGCGCTGCGTAAATACGCTGCAACAACAGCGGCATGTCTGCAGGAAAAGAGGCATGGGACAGATCGGGCGTGCGTTGCACAATAGAAAGTGTCATAGGGGCAGTACAGGGTTGTGAGTGAGAAAGCCAACGGCGCTTACCGGTCATCCATTCTACCAGTAGTCGCCAGGACTCTGCACACCCATGATACCGGCTCATTGATACGGCCTTCAGCAGAGCTGATATCAATTTATACATTCATCGTTGCTTATTACCCTGACCTTCACGTCGCCACTGTCTCTTGTCATATAAAGCACCAAACAGCCAAAACAGGTGACAGTGATCAAAAGTAAAACCGGTGACCAGGCGATGTCCGTTTTCTGTATCAACCAGGTTGCCGCCAGCGGCGCGCAACCGCCAAAGATCGCAAAGCCGGTGTTATAGGTAAAACCAATCCCCGTGAAGCGGACTTCTGCCGGGAAAAGCTGGAGCAGGATGCCCGGCCCGGCAATACTGACGACACCGGTCAGGATGGCGCCGAGAATAAATGCAGGCGCCAACCATTGGTCAGACTGTGCCGGTAAATAAAAGATCGGAAACACCAGCAGAAATTCCATGATGACAGCAAAGGCGAACACTTTACGGATACCCACTCGATCCGCGACAACCCCCACACCAACGGAACACAGCCCGGCCAAAAACAACACGACGCCGCCCACCAGCGATAACCACTGCCGGGATTCGGCAAATACCGTTTCGAGATAGGTTGGCCAAAAGACATTGATGAGAGTGGTCGTGGTACTGTTCATGGCAATACACAGCACACCACAAAATACTTCAAGCCTGTGATGCTGAAACAACACTGCCAACGGCACAGTCACAGTGCCACCCCGTAACTGAAGCCGTGTGAATGACAGCGTTTCCTGGAACCGGGTTCTGATCACGAATCCGATCACGCCCAGCAAGCCGCCGATCCAGAATGGTATACGCCAGCCGAAGTCTGTCATGGCATCAATCGTCATAAACAGCAACAGCCCGGCATGCACCAGGTATCCCAGGGTCAGTCCGGCGAACATACCCAGCACAATGCAGCCACATCCTGCATAGCACTGTTTGGGCAGAATCTCACGAATATACGTGAACGCTCCGCCTGACTCCCCGCCCATGGACAATCCCTGCATCAACCGCAGAAGGAGCAGCGAGACTGGCGCTGCAATGCCTATCTCATGGTAACCGGGCAAACACCCCATCAGCGCTGTCGATGACGCCATCAACAGCAGGGTCCAGACAAAGGGCTTCTTCCGGCCCCGGCGGTCGCCATGATGTCCGAACAAAACACCACCGAGCGGACGCACAAGATAGCCGGCACTGAAAGTGGCAAAGGTTAACAGCAGACCTTCCACCTGCGCTTCAGCAGGAAAAAAGACCGATGACAGGTACGGCGCCATCAGGGCATAAATCAGAAAATCGTAGGTTTCCAGCACACAACCCAGTGCTGTGATGATGACGAACTTCCGCGTTTTTATAGGGCTATTGTGTGCGCTGCTCACGGCATGGATCCTTTTTTAAAACAGAAAAACATGGCACACCGCCGGAGTGCTGCCAGATTTTTTCTCTGTAAAGGATTCAGGCAGAACAGGGAACAGAAAAAAGGCCGGTCTGTTTACCGGCCTTTAGTGAACGTTGATAACCACTTAACGCAGCGTAGCGGCAATAAACTCATGCACGGCTGAAAGTGAATGGGGCAATACTGTCATCCGTTCTTCACGGCTATGCAGATCCAGCAGGTGATGTGGCAACGCCGGGGCATCCAGTCCCGCCGCCAGGATAGCATCCGGGAACTTGACCGGGTGCGCGGTTGCCAGCGTAATAACCGGCACTTCACCGGAAGCATGGCAGTCACGCGCCGCCTTAACACCTATCGCGGTATGAGGATCGAGCAGGTATCCGGTCTGGTCAAAGACCTGCCGAATCGTCGCAACGGTTTCGTCATCATTGGCACACTGGCTGTCAAACAGGGTTTTCACTGACTGCCAACGGGATTCATCAATGGAGATCGCCCCTGAAGCATCAAACCCGGCCATTAACTCAGCCATCGCCCTGCCGTCGCGGTCATGAAGGTCAAACAGCAAACGTTCAAAATTGCTCGAGACCATGATGTCCATACTGGGTGACAAGGTATGACCCAGTGACTCCTTACGGTAACTGTTGGCACTGAAGAATCGATGCAGAATATCGTTGCGGTTGGTGCCCACAATCAGCTGCTGTATTGGCAGCCCCATGCCACGGGCAATATAACCGGCAAAAATATCCCCGAAATTCCCCGTGGGCACGGCAAAAGACACCGGCCGGAACGGACCACCCAGCGACAATGCCGCATGGAAGTAGTACACCACCTGCGCCATGATCCGCGCCCAGTTGATGGAATTCACCGCCACCAGCCTGCGTTCCCCGTTCAGGAAACCCTGCTCTGCAAAGCTGGCCTTCACGATCGCCTGGCAGTCATCAAAATTCCCTTCGATCGCCAGGTTATACACGTTGTCACTCAGCACAGTGGTCATCTGCCGACGCTGCACCTCAGATACCCGGTTATGGGGGTGCATGATGAAAATATCGACATGATCACTATGGCGACAACCTTCAATGGCGGCAGAGCCGGTATCGCCGGAAGTCGCACCTAATATGACCGCCCGCTCATCACGCCGGGTCAGGAAATGATCCAGCAGACGCCCCAGCAATTGCAGGGCAAAATCCTTGAACGCCAGTGTGGGCCCATGGAACAGTTCCATCACCCACTCATTCGTGTCCAGCTGTGTTAAAGGAGCGACAGCACTGTGGTTGAAGCCTGCATACGTGTCTTCAATAATCCCACGGAGCTTTTCATCTTCAATGGTGCCGCCCACAAACGGACGGATGATTTCGTAAGCCAGTCCGGCATACGACAACCCGGCAAAACCGGCAATCTGTTCAGTGGTAAAACGAGGTAGTTGTTCGGGAACATAAAGACCGCCATCCGACGCCAGGCCGGCCAGCAGTACATTTTCAAAATCCAGCGCGGGGGCAGCGCCACGGGTACTGATATATTTCACACTGTCTTCCTGCTGTACTTCCGTTTATGACGGCGCCTGCGCACCTGTTATTCTGACCACCCTGCCCGCCGTTGGTTCACAGGCTACGGACAGGGCCACAGGGATGGATCGCTTACTTCTCCAGGTGATCGACACGAATCCGGATGATGGAGCCGGTCACATCGGCGAGTTGCTCCAGCTCAATGATCGCGGTATCCATGATCGCCTCAAGGGTTTCATGGGTCAGGATCACGATGTCAGCACAGCCGTCACCTTCACGCACTTCTTTCTGCATGAGTGCATCAATATTGATGCCGTTGTGGCTGAGGATCTCAGTTACGCGGGTGAGTACACCCGGGTGGTCACTGACATGGAGGCGCAGGTAATAACTGCAGTGAATCTTTTCGATGGGCAGTACAGATGTTTGCTGATCGCTCTCGACAAAACCCAGCGGTGCAACCGCTGCCGTGGGAGCATCCAGCAGCCTCGCCACATCCAGGATATCAGCAATCACGGCGGAAGCCGTCGCTTCGCTGCCGGCACCAGGTCCGTAATAGAGGGTCTGCCCGACGGCATCACCTTCCATCAATACCGCGTTCATCACACCATCCACGCTCGCCAGAAGGTGTTTGGCCGGCACCAGGGTCGGGTGTACGCGCAGTTCGACACCTTCGCCGCGACGACGGGCAATTCCCAGGTGCTTCAGCCGGTAACCTAATTCGGCGGCGTATTGAATATCGCGGGGCGTGATGGCACTGATACCTTCGGTATAGGCTTTATCAAAATGCAGGGGGATTCCAAACGCGTTGGATGCCAGGATGGTCAGTTTGTGCGCGGCATCAATACCTTCCACATCAAAGGTGGGGTCCGCTTCTGCATAACCCAGCGCCTGGGCCTGCTTGAGGACCTCAGCAAACGGGCTGCCCTTGTCACGCATTTCGGTCAGGATGAAGTTACCGGTGCCATTGATGATGCCGGCCAGCCACTGAATTTTGTTGGCAGACAAACCTTCACGCAATGCCTTGATCGCCGGAATGCCTCCCGCCACACCGGCTTCATAGGCAACAATCACACCCTGCTCCCGGGCAGCGGCAAAAATCTCGTTACCATGCTCGGCAATCAACGCCTTGTTGGCCGTCACCACGTGCTTACCATTGGCGATGGCTGTCAGCACCAGTTGCTTTGCGGTGTCATAACCGCCAATCAGTTCAACCAGAACATCGACTTCAGGGTTGTTGGCGACATCAAAGATATCACGGGTCACGTTCATCCCCGTCGTATCACAGGCGGGGTTATCCCGCCTTGCGCCAATCTGCTCGATTTCTACACTGCGTCCCAACCGCCGGGCAATTTCCTCGCGGTTCCGGACAAGTACATTCACGGTTCCACTGCCGACTGTTCCCAGCCCACAGATGCCTACTCTGACCGGTTTCAAACTGGCACCCCGCTTTATGACCCGTCGTCGACGCGACGGTCATTCTTTATGTTTATTGCTTTATGTTTATTGCTTTTTCCGGGTTGATAGCCCGGCAGGTGAACGATTATAGCCTTAACATCAGGCGTTCTGCGACCGTTAACCGTCAGTTAAATGGAACGGGGAAAACGCAGAGAATAAAGACAACCGAGGGAAAATAATCTTGCAGACAGGTGCAGGAAGCACAATCACAAAACCCCGGAATCACGCCCGGGAACCAATCGTCTGTCAGGGATACTGCCCACACAGTCCAGACCCTGTGTACATCAGGCAGCGTGTCTGAACCGGCGGGATCAACGCTCGTCGGGAGCCGGGCGGCCTGCCCCCTGTACAACGTCGTCCCGCGTGGACGCCACGATACCAAGTACCTCTTTGCGCAGAGATTCTTCGACCCCTATCTCGACCAAAGTCTCTTCCAGGCAGCCAGCGACGACATCAAACTCGGCATGCGTAATCCCCAGACCGGCATGCGCTTCACGCAGCCCCCTGACCTCATCATCCAAAGGCCCCTCAAACGCAATCGAAAGAAAGGCGGCCTGTTTCCTGGCCAGCTTATCCAGGTCCATATTATAAAAGTAATGCCCAACAACAGGGTGATGCGACACCTTGTCATAAAAAACATTCACTGCCAGCAAAATAGCCGGAGCACCGCCAATCCGATCATAAAGCGTTGTCATGAAGTCCTTTCCCCCGAGTCATTCCTTTGCCGGGCACCGCCAAAAACGGTGATCACACTCGGCCCGTAACGCGCTACAGGCATCCTTTTGGCTGTTACGGATAACCTTTCCCCTATTAATACAGCTTATGCGCTCATTACCTCATTACAAGCGCCCAGGCGATATTCTCTCCCACCAGTAGCAGCGCTGCTGCTGACCGCACTGCAAAAAATCACTGACACCCTAAAAAAACTTTTGAATTACAGAACGTTATCCTATAAAGTACGCGCCGCACCCAACGAGACGGTTCACGAATCACGGGTGAAATAACGGGGTATAGCGCAGTCTGGTAGCGCGCCTGCTTTGGGAGCAGGATGTCGGGAGTTCGAATCTCTCTACCCCGACCAAACACTGAAAGCCTGTCACTGACAGGCTTTTTTTATGCCTGATACTTTCTCCTGCCACGAGCACCCACACTGCACAACGCAATCATTGCCTACAAAAAAGCCCTGTCTTAACAACAGGGCTTTTTGCGCGGATTTTGCCAGGACGTCCACCCCGGCCTATTGCATTCTTTTGTCATGGGGAATCATTTAGACACCAGGGCGTCCTGATCGGTTCGCGGGTTAATTTCCGACACCACCGGCGTATGACCCGGCATTGGCACAAAAACCTCTTCCGGCCCGGTAATAATCGGCGGACGCTGCTGCAGACGGAACATAAAGAAAACCGCCAGCGCCAGCATAATCGCGGCCAGCGAGACAAACAGGCCATTCGGGGCCACCTTCATCATCACCGATGAACCCAGCGGCCCGATGGTCGCGCCCAGGCTGTAAGCCAGCAGCATTCCCTGCGTTGCCGCCACCATGTCTTCCGGCGGCATATGGTCACAACCATGGCTGATGGCCAGGGGATACAGGGTAAATATCACGCCACCCAACAGGAAGAGCCACACCCACATCAGGGCATTGAACAGTGACAATATCAGGAATACCGACACCGCCACCCCCAGGAAACTGATCGCAATCAGCACCTTTCGACGGTCCATCCGGTCAGAAAGACGACCTACCGGGTATTGCAGCAACATACCACCCACTATCGTGATCGCCACCAGGTTACCGGTGCTTTTCTCATCCACCCCCTGCTCTGCAAAATGCAATGGCAGCAGGCCATACAGAGAGCCAATCGCAAGACCACTGGCCATACAGCCCAACAGGCCGGACGGCGTCAGCCTGTAAAGCTTGAGGATATTCAACGCTGATGGCGGATGAATAGGCGGCGCCGGCAAACGGGTCAGCGACGGCGGCATACTGGACGCCGCCAGCAAGGCCAGAATCACCAGGAATGGCTCATAACCCTGAACACCAAACGGCCCGAGGAACATCTGACCTGCCGCACTCGCCCCGTAATAGGAAATCATATACAGCGCCAGCAGCGTGCCCCGGTTGGACGGCTCACTCCCCGACAACAGCCACGACTCAACCACCAAAAAGATGCCAGCCACTGCAATACCCGACAGCAGTCTCAATACCTGCCAGAGCACCAGGTCAGAGACCAACCCCTGTATGCCCACAATCGTTCCCAGCAAGGCCATAAAGGCGGCAAAAGCCCGGATATGACCGATGGCGCTGATCAGCCGTTCCGTTCGGAAAGCGCCCAGCAGCAAGCCGAAATGATACAACGCGGCCGCCAGACCGATTTCAAAGCTGCCGCTCCCCTCCAGATTGAGGCGCAACGGGACCAGCGACATCAGGTAGCCATTTGCCGCAGAAAAAATGGTCAACCCCACCAGCGGCGCCACAAAGGAACGAAACCCGCCAAACATAAAACACCCTCAAAACAGGAAGTGAGCAGAAAATGGCGCAATCTATCACGTAGAAAGCCCCTGCAAGCATCAGCATATACCGTCATCCGAAATCGCACGTGCAAAGGCGCGTCAGGACAACCCCTGTCAATGCTGAACCCGATCTACCGGGCATCCGGCGCAAGCAGGGCTTCGACAGGCGTGGAACCGGGAAGTTCAATGCCGAAGGCCGATGCCAGTAAAGGGAGGTACTCAGATGCTCCCACCTGACGATGCGCGCAATCCCATCCCTTCTGACAGGTCAGCCTGTCAGTATTCAGCAGCAAGCGGCCATCCCGGTTTGAGCGATAAACAACGGTCCGGTTCCGATAAGCCGACTGCGACGAAGACTGGGTCCAGGCAACACGCGAGGCAAACTGTGAAAAAGTACAAGGACGCAGGGTGAACCGGTACTGTGGCACCCAGCCCCGGTCATCGGATCGCCTGACAAGATGCCAACAATCCCCAATTACGCGGAAACAAAAATCCCCTACAGGTTCAGACTGAACACAACCCTCAACCAGCCGCATAGGCCAATCAAAGACATCACCATGACCCACATCAACCAACCAGGGCGGATCATCTTCAACCAGCAAGACCAGGTGCTCAAACTCAGGTCCGAACCCTTTCTCCCCATGCCATAGCGAAGCCGATAAATAGTGCAGCTTATAACCCAGCTTTCGCAGCAGCCACGCAAATAGCCGATTCAACTCATAGCAATATCCGCCCCGACGCCTGCAAACCACTTTTTCATAGATGGCATTTATCTCCATCGATACCGGGATATCCAGCCGAAGATCAATCGTTTCATAAGGAACATGGTTCAGGTGCGCGACATGTAACGCTTTAAGGCATTCAGCGCTGCAGTCGGAATTGTAGACGTATTCAATCCTGTCCAGATAACGCTGTACATCGGCCGTCATAATCGCTTTCAGGAAAGGTCAAAATAAGGACTGATAATAGACGATGCATCTCCCCTCACTAACGAGAGGTGAATCATTACAGGCAGGAAAACCGAAATGGCCGAGAATCAAAAATAACAACGCCGTGATAAACACGGCGCATCGATAAAAAACTGAAAAACAGAAACAGTTACTGCTTGGTCACCGCCTGTTCAGGCAGAAGCCCCATCATCTGGGCAATATCCGCAGCGGGGCGGTAGCCGGGAATAGAAGTGCCATCTTCCAGGAAAATCGCCGGTGTACCACGAATACCCATTTTCACGCCCAGTTCGTACTGGTCATCAACCGGATTAATGCAGGACTTCTCAGGAATGGAACCGCCACTCTTGAGAATGTTCATAGCCTGCCTGGGATCATCAGAACACCAGGCGGATACCATCTTTTTGTAGGCTGAGGAACGCTGCCCGCCACGGGGGAAAGCCACGTAACGCAACTCTATACCCATGCGGTTCAACTCACCCACTTCGGAATGCAGCTTCCGGCAATAGCCACAGTCCACATCGGTGAAGGCGTAGACCACACCCTTAACCTCACCTTCCGGGGAAAAGATAATCATGTTCTTTTTCGAGAGTTCTGCCAGCTCCGCCTTGTTGGCCCTGGCCCTGACACTGTTGGTCAGGTTATCGATCTTGCCATTTTCCAGCTTCAGCAGATCGCCCTGGAAAAGGTACTGGCCATCCGCACTGGCGTAGAGCACATTACTGCCAGACAGTACGACTTCATAAACCCCTTTCAGAGGCGTCTCACTGACAGACTCAATGGGAATGGTGGGATCCAGCGCCTTCAGGCTGTTACGGATACTCACCGACGCTTTATCACTGGAGGATGCCTCAGCCGCCTCCTTTGCATGACCTCCCGCGGAGACCAGCAAGAGCAGCGACGCAAGATAAATTGAAAAGAACCGCATAAGCATCCTCATTCAGTCAGTAACGGATAGTTTAACCATAGTCCCAAACGGCATAGTGTACCGAGTCATCCCCCGATTCACGACACCCAAAATAAACGATTCATACCACTACCCTCTCGGGTGATGCTCAGCATGGAGCTGCTGCAGTCGATGCCTGGCCACATGGGTATAAATCTGGGTAGTCGATAGATCACTATGCCCCAGAAGCAGCTGAACAACCCGTAAATCGGCACCATGATTCAACAGGTGAGTCGCAAAGGCATGCCGCAATGTATGGGGCGACAGCGGCTTGTTGATACCGGCTTTTACCGCATATTTCTTGATGCGATGCCAGAACGTCTGCCGCGTCATTGACCTGCCCTGCCGCCCGGGAAACAAGGTGTCAGTTCGATTTTCACCCAACAGCACTGGCCGACCATGCGTCAGATAACGCTCCAACCAGTCGAGAGCATTCTCACCCAGCGGCACCAGTCGCTCCTTGCTGCCTTTACCCAGCACCCTGACAACGCCCTGCCGAAGATTGATATTGCCGGTTTTCAGTGCAACCAGTTCTGAGACCCGCAAGCCGCTGGCATACAGCAATTCCAGCATGGTACGGTCACGCAACTCCAGCGGTCGCCCCACTGACGGCGCCTGAAGCAACGCCTCTACATCCGCTTCACTGAGCGACTGTGGCAGCTGACGCCCCAGCTTAGGTGACTCAATCAGTGACACAGGATCTTCGCTAATCAACTCCCTGCGCAACAGGTAACGATAAAACCCCCGAATCGCCGACAACACCCGGGCTGTCGACCGGGCACTGTAAGCCCGCTCTACCCGCCAGCCAAGAAATTGCTGAAGCAATAAATGGCTGGCCTCAGCAAGTGTTTTACCGTGCTGTTCGAGCCAGCCAGAAAGCTGCTCCAGGTCCCTTCGGTACGCTGACAGACTATTGTCCGACAGGCCTTTTTCCAGCCAGAGACTTTCAAGGAACTGATCAATCAGGGTATTCGACACAAAATAATCCAGCCAATAAACGATAGTGTTAGCGTATCAACCACTCTACGCTTCAGACAACGGCAACACCCGAGAGGTTCAATTCTTAACCCAGAATCACAATGATGAAATATTCATACCAGTGAATATTCCAATAACGCGAGTGGTCGTCAGCGGCAACCCAATCCTTTTTAGACAAAACCCATTCATTACTTTCTACGATGTAATAAAAAAAGGGCAGCCAACAGGCTGCCCTTTTTCCGCCGGAAAGCGAGAATTAAACGGTCGGGATTAGTTAAGCTTTTCCTTGATGCGCGCAGCACGGCCGCTACGCTCACGCAGGTAGTACAGCTTGGCCTTGCGCACGTCACCGCGACGCTTGACCTGGATTTCTGCTACCAGCGGGCTGAAAGTCTGGAATACACGCTCAACGCCCACACCGTTGGAAATCTTACGAACAGTGAAAGCAGAGTTCAGACCACGGTTACGCTTGGCGATAACCACACCTTCGAACGCCTGCAGACGCTCACGGGTGCCTTCCTTTACCTTGACCTGTACGATCACGGTGTCACCGGGACCGAAAGCAGGTACTTCTTTCTCCATTTGCTCAGCTTCAAGCTGGGCAATAATCTTGTTTTTGCTCATGTGCAAAATGCTCCCAAAGTCAGTCAATTACGGTCCGCAGATTACTCTGCTTCAGGACTGTCGTTTACCGCCGTCCGGCCGGACTGGGCGATAAATTCTGCCAGCAGCCGCTCTTCTTCCCGGCTCATCGCCCGCCCTTCGAGAAGGTCCGGTCGACGCAGCCAGGTACGTCCCAGCGACTGCTTCAGACGCCACTTGCGGATCCGTTCATGGTCACCGCTCAACAGCGTCTCAGGCACCTGGCGCTCCTCGAACACCTCAGGTCGGGTGTAGTGAGGGCAGTCCAGCAGTCCTTCGGCAAAAGAATCCTCTTCAGCGGAATTCTTATGACCCAGGGTGCCCGGTACAAAGCGCGATATTGCATCAATGAGTGTCATTGCCGGCAGCTCGCCGCCGCTCAGCACGTAGTCCCCCAGAGACCACTCTTCGTCGATCTCGGTTTCCACCAGACGCTCATCAATGCCTTCGTAGCGTCCTGCAACCAGTATCAGCCGCGATCGTGCGGCCAGTTCTTCCACGCCGGCCTGGTCGAGCTTGCGACCCTGCGGCGACAGATAGATAACACGGGCTTCAGGACCTGCGGCAGCCTTGGCTGCCCGAATCGCATCACGCAGAGGTTGAATTTTCATCAACATGCCGGGACCACCGCCATAAGGCCGGTCATCCACTGTCCGATGTTTATCGTGGGTGAAATCCCGGGGATTCCAGGTATTCACCTCGATCAGTCCTTGCTTCACCGCGCGCCCGGAGACACCGAAATCGGTAATCGCCCGGAACATGTCGGGAAACAGGGTGACAACACCGAACCACATTTTTAAAAGTCCGGATCCCAGAGGACCCGCATAAACCCTTCTTCAAGGTTTATCTCTTGCACCACCTGGTCGAGCAGGTAAGGCACCATCCGTTCCCGCTTGTCGATACTGCCTTTGGCAGCACGCAGCACGAGGACGTCGTTGGAGCCTGTCTCGATCAGATGGTCTACCTTGCCCAGGTTTACCTCATCGCCAGATTCGGTGAGGGCAAGCACTGTCAGACCTTCGAGCTGGTGCCAGTAATAGTCACCCGCTTCCAGTTCCGGCAGCTCATCACGGCTGACCAGAATATCCGCCCCGGCAAATGTCAGGGCCTTGTCCCGGTCATCACAACCTGCGACATGGGCAACAATGCCCTTGCCGTGCTTGCGACCGCCATCGATGCTAACGGTCTGAACGCGACCGTCGGGGTAGCGCAACAACCATTGCCGGTATTTCAGGATGTTCTCCATCGGATCGGCAAAGGAATAGACTTTCACCCAGCCCTTGACGCCGTATACCGAGGTGATACGTCCCATGGTCACACCCTGTTCAGCCCCGAAGGACTGTCCAGACGGACGCACGGCTGCACCGGCAACGCTCATCAGGCAGCCTTAACCAGCTGCTTGACGCGGTCGCTCATCTGGGCGCCCTGTGCCAGCCAGAAGTCAACACGCTCACGATCGATGCGAACGCGCTCTTCCTGACCACGGGCAACGGGGTTGAAGAAACCCACACGCTCGATGAAACGGCCACCCTGTGCATTGCGGCTGTCAGCAACGGTCAGGTGGTAGAAGGGACGCTTTTTGGAGCCGCCCCGGGCAAGACGAATAGTTACCATGGAATCTGTCTTCCTGTAGTCTTTGCTTTCCGGCATTACGGGGTTTCATGGCCACCCTGAATACTCAGGACAACCCATCAAACAGAACGTCTGTACAGCAGTACCGGACGCACAGAGACCCGAGCCTCTACCCGTAAAGGCGGTGTATTCTACGGGAAATCAAGTGGGATGCAAATACGGCAAACCTCATTGTTTCACCGTAACGCCACGGCATCACCGATGGGCAGATCACCTGGCCATCATCCGACATCCATACAGCCTGCCAGACCAGGCAGTCCGGCAGGCTGTCAAAACGATGGAACCACATTGACAGCCTCCGGGCGCCTGATAAGAATTCTGTTTTTTAATCTAACGTACCAGCCTCCTGAACCAGCAAACCGTGATTACCAGCCAACCGGGCAAACGTACCCCAACCACACCCACAGGCAGAGAAACGGATGAAAATTGCAACGCCATTACCGTAGTGACGCCATCCGGTCACACCGCCAGGCTTGAACGCAACATCCATATCAGTCCTGATGACTTCAAAACAATCCGGCAATACCAGTGCCGCGTCTGTTATGAAACCTGGGTTCGACCGCTGCTGCTGACACACTGCCAGGCAATGATTGACCACTTCTGCTACACAGAAGTAGTTGAATACCTCGGAGAGAAACAGCTGGGGAACCTGTGCCTTCTCTGCCGGAGACCTCAGATGACCCTGCACCCGCAAACTGACCTGCAGGCAGCAGGTGAGGCTGTCGCCAACAGACTGTCCCGGCTGACGGTCAAATGCCCGGCGTCACAATGCGGCACATTATTGAACCTGAAAGATCTTGATGCGCACCTGGACAACGCCCACCTGGGCACACCGCTGCCGTCCTATGCGGACACAGCGTTTTTTCACAACCGCCGTTACCCACCCCCCTCTCCCGCCAGGCCCTTAATGCCACAAACGACCGCCCCTGCGACAGCTTCAACTTCCGCCCCTGCCCTTTCACGACAATCCGCCAGCGCCTACAACCGCGCCATCTTCCAGCTGGCCGACCTGCAACGAGCCCTGAGACAAGCTCTCCGGGAGGATGGCGAATCATTCGATTGCGCAACCTTCGACGAGATCAAGCTGAGCACAACCAAAAGCGATATTCAGCTAACCCGACACCCCGACCCTCAGCCACCAAACCAAATCATCCTGCTGTCGTCCCACCCGGCCAAACGGCAGGGCAGGACAATCTGCCTGGAAGATTCGGATTCAACCGTCACCCTCAAACTGCCGGATAATTTCTCCCGCCGGCTGTGCCTGTACAGTCAGTTCGGCAAAATCAGCAGTGATACGCCACTGGCGTGCCCAGGCAGCCTGACGACCGCATTCAACAATATTGATATCAGGGTCAATCCGAACAGGACAGACGTCGCCGCCACAACCAGAAGCAACCAGCTACTGCATAACAATGCAGGCATTAACCTGCAACATCCGCCAACCCATAACGTCGACAAGATGTTAATCCTCAAATCCACCAACGGATACATCACCCTCAATCCGTGACCGGCATACTGCCAGCCAGCCCAACAGCCACCCCGTCGACTTGAAGCCCTCACTGACCCAACCTGTTAGCTTAATTAACCCTTTATCGTAAAAAGCCAGCCTTAACATTCCACCCGATGAACCAAACATCCCCGACACAGTCAAAAACGACAGGATCGTGCCTTTTACCCTCCAGGGGCGTCATAACCGGATCGACAAGACAGCCTGAAGATTCCGATTAACCACTGGATAAACCAATACGGTCAACCAGCAACAGGACGCGCAAGCGAAAAGGCAAAACACAGGCGCTTTTAACCAACCCCCATTTCAAGGAGAAACGAAGATTATGGATGCTGCAAAATCCGCACAGGGAACAACCAAACGCCTCCCAACCGAAGCCAACCTAGCCTCCTCCACAGAACCACAGGCCACACATTTGTCTCCCCAGCCTTTAGTTTCGGACCCCAAAAACCAGCTCGATGCAACATCAAAACAGCCTCAACAGACAGTTACCAAACGAAAAATCACCTCGAAATCAAAATCTGCTGACACAGTTTCCCTCGTAGCGGAGAACAAAATTTTCGAACTCGTGGAGGGGAAGCATTATCTGGCCCAACATCTTCGCTCCCCCTCTTTGTTTGAAGGCAAGAAAAATATAAAACTCTTCGAGAACGGCGAAGCAAGAACAATGTCCCAAGATGAATACAACCGAATTGAGCGCATGGATTACGCAGCCTTCACCACCCCGGACGATGCCAATGATTACCTGGAAAATAATCTTGCCAACGCAAGAAAACAGCAGGAAAGTCAGGAAGATCATGACTTATTTAAACAACTGTCATCCAAACTTATGGCTCAAGCGCTTTCAGCTTTCCCGGATACAACAAGCCAACCCGGCCAAGCTGAAAAAGTTGATGCTGTCACTCGCAGATCAGGTAATGAAACATCAATCTATCAGCAAAAAGCCTGGAAATCAGGAGCAAGCCTTGAATTAATCACCGACCAGCCAGTCACAAACATCTGCATGCTTTTGATGGCTGACAATTTAGAAACCAGCCCGGCAATCTGCGGCAAGCTGCCAGTTCTCGCCGGCCTGATCAGCAGCGACGGAGACGATGCCTCTTTGGCCGAGCACATTGCTGAACACTACGCCACTGACCTTTCAGACATCCTTTCCCACTTGCATCCGACAGATCAGCCAATCGGTATAGATACACTTTGCAATGCATTATCAATGGCCCTGGTTAACAGGCACCGAAACCCCACAACACCCGGTGATGGTTCCAAGGCGACAAGCGCCGTTATACCCCTTATATCAACAGAGAATGGGGATGATTTATACATCAGCAATACAGGCCACTGCAGGGCTGTTCTGGTCAAGCCTGATGGAACAGCGATCCAGCTGAGCGATGACGCACATGTATTGGATTGCTCAAAGCATCCGGATTCACAAAAGAAAGAATATTACACACTGCTCCCCAAGCCGCTTGCCAATGAGGTGCTTGAACGGGGCGGACATATAGAGAACCCTCCTGATGAAATAACCAAAAAAAATCAAATGTTGAAATGGGTTAAAGCAGTCAACAATGACCCGGAAACAACAGTCACAAACGCGATAGGACGGTATAAATTCAAGACAGATGATAGCGAAGAACCCTTTTACTCCTTTGCCGTCAGCCCTCGCGCAACGGTCACCCGTCATAAAAAACCGAACGAAGGATGGGAGGGCTACACCCTGATACTGTGCAACGCTGCATTAGCCGGTAGAGCTTCTTCAACCCAGATCGGACAACTTGTCTCGCAAGCATTACATGAAAACCAACTGAACCACGATGACACGGCAAAATACCTTGCTAAAGCCGCAGCGGCCTGCGCCACCACCGATACAGCCATGGCGGCGATTGTTCTGGATGTCAACGCACTGGCGCTGGCGAGCCAGGCATTTAAAACAGAACGCGACAAACAGCTCACCCTTGCCAGCACACCCGAGGCTTGCCCTTTCACACCGGTAATAGCCAGTAGCACCACGGCAGTGAAAACCTGCCTCGAAGATATCGTTGCATCAAGAAAAACAATCAAACTACAAGACATTACAACCACTCGAAAAGGAAATGCTACCGATGATCTTTATTTGAAAGCAGAGCTTTGTCGCCCATTTCCCCACAGGGCAGAGTTGACGTATTACTTTTCGGGGCCAGAAGCAAAAATAGAGACGACCAACGAATGGATTACTGACCAGGAAATGGCTGATTACAAAGTGCATGGCAGCAGAGAATCAGCAGAAAAAGAACTTCAACAAAATTACGAAGCTGCACAAGAACAAATGCAGGCTCAGAAGACATACAGAAAATTCAACAGTGTCGCCAAACAATTGATTACCGAGCAACTGCCATACATCCACCTGCAGGATGGCTGGAAAGCGACTCAGACATATGTCGGACAACTCCATCACACCATTTATTTCCAGAACAATGGCAATGTGGGTTGGGCAGAATGTATCGGCAATAGAGAATCTATGGAGGACAGAATACTATTAGCGTCCGCCACCGCCACCACTTCAGACAACAAACCCTACACATTCCGCACTGTCGGCATCTATGACGGACACGGCGGCACAACGGCATCGGATTTCGCCATGAACAATTACCCCCGGACGCTGGCCCAGTGCTTGTCTGAGTGGAACAGGGTCGAGGATATTGACTCAATGACCAGGAATATCAATGCACAGAAAAATGCACCCGTCAACATGGATCGCCACCAATACTTTGAAACTTCCGGCACAACCGCAATCACGACACTGCTTCTGGATGACGGCCTTTATACCAGCAACATTGGCGATTCCAGCGGAATCCTGATTTCGCCCGAGGGCAAAATTACAAAACTCAGTGAAGACGCAACGCCTTGCGGTATAACATTGATATCGCATCGCGGCATCAACATGTGGCAAACCAAAGAAAACAGATTCACCCGTCGGATCCATGAAAAAGGAGGATATGTTAATCTGGCAGCCAACCCAATCCCTGTACAAGATTGGTCTATACCCACCTCAGGACGCATGGGGTGTGTCCTCGGCGATCTACGGGCAGCAGGCAGCGTGGGAGATCACAATTTAGGTTTTTATCATAAAGGCTTTTATGCAACCTGCGCCATCAGCCCGGAACCCGATCTCACGTTGATACCACCACCCGATGAAGGGTGGGAGGGAAACACTGTCGCCTTGTTTTGCGACGGGGTCACTGATGTAGCTTCCCCACTACAGGCTGGCAATTTTTTAAAGCAACGGATTGATAAAGGATTCAGCAAAGGTGATGCCGCAGCCATGCTGGCAAAAGCAGTCCTGAAAGCTGGCACCCGGGATAATGTTTCAGTCTTAGTTCTGGATGCAAGCACCCTGCAAGCAGAAAGGTCGCCAACGCATGAGTAAACTTTTCATCCGGGCTGAAATCCTCTCCGACGGAAGCCAATACGCATCAATGGGAAGTACGGCGTCGAGCCCTTCCCATTGATGTGCCTGACAAGCAAGGGTTAGAACGGGAACTTACCACCACCCGGCGGCATCATACCGGCCGGCATCTGCCCCTTCAGACCACCCAGACCGCGCATCATTTTCGCCATACCGCCCTTGCCACTCATCTTCTTCATCATCTTGCTCATCTGCTTGTGCTGCTTGATGAGACGGTTGATGTCCTGAATCTGAGTGCCGGAACCGGAAGCAATCCGCTTCTTGCGGGAACCGTTGATAATATCGGGGTTACGACGCTCTTTGGGTGTCATGGAATTGATGATGGCTTCCATCTGGGAAAACATCTTGTCACCCGCCTGGGACTGCTGGGCCATCTGACCCATCGCACCCATGCCGCCCATACCGGGCAGCTTGTCCATCATGCCGGCAATGCCGCCCATGTTTTTCATCTGCTGCAGCTGATCCTTGAAGTCTTCAAGGTCAAAGCCCTTGCCTTTTTTCAGCTTGCTGACGAGTCGGTCGGCCTTTTTCTTGTCGAGCTTCTGTTCCGCTTCTTCGATCAGGGAGAGCACGTCACCCATGCCAAGAATACGGGAGGCAATACGATCAGGATGGAAAGGCTCCAGGGCATCAGTCTTTTCACCCATACCCAGGAACTTGATCGGCTTGCCGGTGATATGGCGAACCGACAGCGCCGCACCACCACGGGCGTCACCGTCCGCCTTGGTCAGAATCACACCGGTAAGCGGCAGCGCATCATTGAACGCCTTGGCAGTATTGGCGGCGTCCTGACCGGTCATGGCGTCAACCACGAACAGGGTTTCGATCGGGTTGATCGCACCGTTCAGGGCCTTGATCTCGTCCATCATCTCGTCATCGACATGGAGACGACCGGCGGTATCGACGATCACCACATCTTTCTGACGCAGGCGTGCCTCGTTAATCGCCGCATTGGCGATATCCACAGGCTTCTGCTCGATGGTCGACGGGAAGAAATCAATACCCACTTCACCAGCAAGGGTTTCCAGCTGCTTGATGGCGGCCGGACGGTACACGTCGGCACTGACCACCATAACGGATTTCTTCTTCCGCTCTTTCAGCCATTTACCCAGTTTGGCCACGGAGGTAGTTTTACCCGCACCCTGCAGACCCGCCATCAAAATGACCGCCGGCGGCTGGCAGGCCAGGTTCAGCTCGTCATTGGCCGCACCCATTACCTCGATCAACTCGGCATTGACGATCTTGACGAACATCTGGCCCGGATTCAGGCTCTGGCTCACTTCCTGACCGACCGCACGCTCACGGACCCGGTTGACAAAATCCTTCACCACCGGCAGCGCGACATCCGCTTCCAGCAGGGCCATGCGCACTTCGCGCAGGGTATCCTTGATATTGTCTTCGGTCAGTTTTGCCTTGCCTGTCACATCGCGCAGCGTTTGCGACAGACGATCAGAAAGATTCTCAAACATCCAGCGATCCTTGGTTCTCGCACACCATTAACGGTTATCTGGTCGATTATAACGCAGCAATGCCGTTGGCATCACCACCCCCTTCCGCTGTTTTTCCCGAATTCCTGCCACAAAAAACGGTGTAACGGGTCAACGGTGAAGTTACTCACAACATCTGTGGACAACTTTGTGGGTTTCCTCGGGACGACTGCCCGAAAAAGCGTCCCCTTCGATCATGGCAGCAAAATGGCCATTTTATGAACACACCGATGCAACCGGTACGATCGAACCCTTCACGGCGACCACCGCTTATGCGAAACTCTGCGGGTTCAGACAGGCTTATGGAAACCATGAACATCGCCATCTCCAGCATTCTTGCCATCGCATTCTATGTCAGCGGCACCTTCTGCCAGTGGGAGCGTCTTCGAGGTCGCGAGATCCACCGCCCCCTGGTACAGACACTGGTGTTTGCCGGTGCGCTGGCGCAGACATTAAGCATTTACCTGATTATTCACACCCCGAATGGCGTTAACCTGAATTTTTATACGGTGGGCTCACTGAGCAGCTGGATGATCATCCTGATCATTCTTGCCAGCAGCCTGCGTAAACCCGTAGAAAACCTGCTGATCGGTCTTTTACCGATTGCCATAGCCGCCGTCGGTTGCTCGTTTCTGCTCAGCGGCCCGGAAGATATTATCCCGTCCGCCCAGCCGGGAATGATTTTCCATATCATCATTTCCATCCTCTCCTACAGCACTTTGACCGTGGCTGCGTTTCAGGCTGTACTGCTAGCCTGGCAGGAAAGCAAGATCAAACACCACCATCCGGCCAGTCTGATCAAAGCCTTCCCTCCGATGCAAACCATGGAGAAACTGCTGTTTGAATTTCTCTGGGCAGGTTTGATTCTGTTGACCCTGTCACTGACCACCGGTTTTATCTATCTTAACGATATGTTTGCACAGCATGTCGCTCACAAAACTGTGCTGTCCGTTCTGGCCTGGTGTATTTTTGGCATTCTTCTGACCGGCCGACACATCCTCGGCTGGCGCGGCCAAACCGCCATACGCTGGACCCTGGCGGGTTTTGCCTGCCTGATGCTGGCCTATTTCGGCAGCAAGTTCATGCTGGATATGATTATCAACCGTGGCTAAAATCGCAGGTATAAATACAAAATCCACCAGGATGGTTATGACCCATACGGCCAGCAGTACTGAACCACCCCCGTGGTGCCACAATCGCATAAGTGGCACACATTCAACACATCACCGGCTGAGCGCCCGCATGTTTTCCCTCACCCCATCGACAGAGGTATAGATTCCCTTGAACGAAGCACCGCTAAGCGTCCTGCTCGGAGCGCTTGTTGTACTTCTCCTGCTTTCCGCGTTTTTTTCCAGTTCCGAAACAGGGATGATGGCGCTGAACCGCTACCGGTTGCGCCACAAGGCAAGGAGTGGCAACCGCGCCGCCAGGCGCACCAGTGAACTACTGGACAGAACGGACCGGCTGATTGGCGTCATCCTGATCGGCAATAACTTTGTGAATATCCTGGCATCGGCCATCGCCACGATTGTGGCGGTCCGAATCTGGGGAGATGCCGGTATTGCCATCGCCACCTTTTCGCTGACCCTGGTCGTACTGGTGTTTGGTGAAGTCACCCCGAAAACCCTTGCCGCACTGCACCCGGAAAAGGTCGCGTTTCCCGCCTCACTGATTCTCAAGCCGTTACTGAAACTGTTCTATCCGCTGGTATTGATCGTTAACGGGATTTCAAATGTCATCCTGCGGTGTCTGGGTGTTGACCCATCCAAGGGGGGTACGGACCAGCTGAGCCAGGAAGAACTCCGCACCGTGGTGCACGAGGCTGGTGGACTGATTCCCGGCACACGCAAAGGGATGCTACTGGGAATACTGGATCTGGAAAAAGTCAGCGTCGACGACATCATGATCCCTCGCAACGAAGTGGTGGGTATTGATATCGAAGATGATATTGATGAAATACTGGAACAACTGCGCACAGCCCAGCACACCCGTTTACCCATCTACAAGGGTGATATCAACAACATCATCGGTATTCTGCACATGCGCAAGGTGGCTCGCCTTTTGAGTCTTGATGAAGTCAACCGCGCCGCCCTGCTGAATGAAACCCGCGACGCCTATTTTGTGCCGGAAGGGACGCCACTCCACACCCAGCTATTCAATTTCCAGAAGGAAAAGCGCCGAACCGCCATCGTGGTGGATGAGTACGGCGATGTCATGGGACTGGTCACGCTTGAGGATATTCTTGAAGAGATTGTCGGGGAATTCACGACGGATGTCGCCAGCAACAACCGCGACATCACCCCCCAGCCCGATGGTTCATTCATCATTGATGGCACCGCCACCATTCGCGATATCAACAAGGCGCTGGAATGGCACCTCCCTGTTGATGGCCCAAAAACATTGAATGGACTGGTGACAGAACACCTGGAAGAAATCCCTGATTCTTCTGTCTGCATCACGATAAACGGTCGTTATCGTATGGAGATCCTGCAAATCCGTGATAACCGGGTACGCTCGGTACGCGTTTATCCCCCGATCAAGTCATCCTGAACCTCTGACCTCACCAGAAGGCCCGCTGCATGAATCTGGCGGGCCAACTGTTCCCCCCACAACCGATAACCCTTCTCTGACGGGTGATAACCATCCGATGCCAAGTAATCGGGCTGAAAACGAAAGACCGTGTCCATATGAAAGACCTGGGAATGTGTTTTAGCCACATCCTGTAATGCTTTGTCCAGCAGTCGCGCCCGCGCACCCAACACCGTAGACAATGGTTGGGGCAAGGCAGAAAACAGGTGCACTGGGGGAATAGCAGCAAAGACGACCGGGCAATCAGTGACAGAACGAATTTCGTCCAGCATGTAAATAAGCTGACGCCTCCAGGCATTGAGACTAGTAAGGCCCGTTGTATCGTTTACACCCAGCGCAATCACTACAAGGTTGGCAGCTGCGTCTTTCTGAGCCTGCCGAAATGAGGGTAACAATTCAGAGGTTGTATCCGCACATTTCAGACCATTTTTCCCAAGCGCCCGCCAACTCACCTTGGAACCACTCTCACAAGATAATGCATTCGCCAACTGCCCCGCCAGGGCTTTATGCATTACGCCAACGCCGACACCCGCTATGGTTGACTCACCCAGCAGATAGAGATTTTTGGCGACATCCCCACTACCCGAACATCCCTGCCACTCTCCACGAGCTTCTGGCAAGCGGGGCGTTTTTCGCCTGACCCATCGCCCTTGCACGGCAAGCACGGGTAATCCAGCAAGTCCCATCCACCAGAACAAGCGATGTCGCCAGACAGATCCATGCACCACTTTCATGACTGATCCATTTTGCCCGAGGCCATTCTTTCCTGAGCACGGGCCACAACATCAAGCTTTTGCTCACGGCTGAGTTCAGGCCAATCCCGAATCTCCCGGATATGGCGACCACAGCCAGTGCATATCTCCATTGCATCCAGCTTGCATACCGCAACGCAGGGAGAGCTGACCAGATAATCACGCAGTTTCATCATGAGGAAAAACGCTCATCAACCACCAGCTGACGTTGATAGCGTTGAAAGTTCTGAACGTAATGGGCACTGGAGAGTTCCAGCATTTTCTTTTGAGGTTCCGCCACCGTTTTGACCACCCGGCCTGGCGAGCCCATGACAACGGAATAATCAGGAATGACCTTGCCTTCCGGAATCAGGGCATTGGCACCAATCACGCAATATTTGCCAATTCTTGCACCATTAAGGATCACTGCATTGATTCCCACCAGGGAATATTCGCCGATCTCACAACCATGCAGCATTACCTTATGACCAACCGTTACGCCGCGCCCTATTATGAGTGGGAAACCGGGATCCGTATGTAGAACAGCACCATCCTGAATATTGCTGTTTTCACCCACGGTAATCAGTTCATTATCACCACGAACAACAGCGTTGAACCAGATACTGGCATTATTCTCCAGCACCACTGAACCGATGACACTGGCATTGTCGGCCACAAACCAGTCATCACCACGTACATCCAGACAGCGTTCACCCAGGCGATAAATCATGCAGGAAGCCTCTCCCGTAGAGGGATGATTATTATTCTCGGGAAAGGAGTTTACCGGAAAACGGTCGGGAATGAACTCACGCCTGCTTGCGCCAGACACCACCCTCGACACGCTGCCCGCGCTGCTGCGGCACATCCAGCGGGATGCCGGCATTCAGTCCGACATTGAGGAATTCCACCAGCATAATGGCCGTCAACCCCCAGATCTGGTAATCCCCATATTGCCAGGCCGGCACAAAAAACGACTGCTGCTTATAACGCAGCTCATCAGTACGCAGGCGCTCATCTTCCAGGAAGAAGGCCACGGGAACCCGAAAAACACGATCCAGTTCATCCAGGTTGGCATGCAACTTTATGGATTCCGGCACCAACCCCACATAAGGCGTAACCTTGATACCAAAGCGGGAAATCACCTGCCCGGTACGGCCCAGGATATCCACCGAGTCACCAGGCACGCCAATCTCTTCATGGGTTTCCCTGAGCGCAGTCATCTGCAGATCCCGATCTTCAGGATCACGCTTACCACCGGGGAATGCCACCTCACCACTGTGGGTATTTAGCCGGGTAGAACGGCGGGTCAGAATAATTTCAGGGTTGTGGGTATTATCCGTCAGGGCAATCAATACAGCCGCTTCAGGCAGCGGTACTGGCAGATCCCTGGGTGTGTGTTCTATCAGCTGATTTCGTATTTGTTTCAACATAATCCGGCATGCATCCTTGCCTTTCGTTGTGACTCCGGGAAAGTCATCCTGCTTTCCAATACGTTCAGATTACTATATCCCCGGTTCCCACTATTCTCCAGTGACAAATCGCTTAAACAGCCATTCTCTATGAGAAAAGCAATATTAAGGCCAATTATTTCTTTAGACGCTATTTCTACCCTTCAGGTTCAATCCTTTCTTCACGGAGGGTAGACTGGTGATTCGGGGGAAGTCTGGGTAATCACATCATGAATTATTGCAGTCATTGCGGAGCATCCGTTGAGCTGGCCGTACCGGATGGCGATAACCGGGAGCGCTACATCTGCCGTCAATGTGGGATTATCCACTACCAGAATCCGAAGATTGTCGCCGGCATACTGCCCTGGCTGGATGATCAGATTCTACTCTGTAAACGGGCGATTGAGCCCTGTCGTGGACGCTGGACACTCCCTGCCGGCTTTATGGAACTGGGCGAAACCACCCGGGAGGCTGCGCTGCGGGAAACCTGGGAAGAAGCAAGAGCCCGGGTCAAAGATCCGGAACTTTACCTGGTCTTCAATATTCCCCATATTGATCAGGTCTACATGATCTTTCGAGGTGAACTGGCAAGCACCGATTTTGCGCCCGGCGAAGAAAGTCTGGAAACCCGGCTGTTTTCAGAAGCTGAAATTCCCTGGCGTGAACTGGCCTTCTCATCCATCAAAGCCAGCCTGACACAATACTTCAACGACCGGCGGAATAACCATTTTCCGGTGCATATGGAAGATCTGAAACTATCAATCTCTACTAATTAAACAACTGTGATTGGCCAGGCTTCCAGCGCTGGCTGCTCATAGGGGTGAGTAGCGCGCAGTGCTTCAATAACGGCTGCCAGGAAATGATCTTCAACCACCGTTTCCACTTTCACTTCCGGTACGGCTTCAAGACGCCCGGTCTCACCACAATAGGGCTGACTGCCGGCTAAGGGGCGAAATTGGGTCACTCCTTCACACTGCCAGCAGTATTGATCGTAATCCCCTACCCGGCCAGCACCGGTCGCAAAGATCGCGCTTTTGACCTGTTCCAGATGACTTTCCGGTACAAAGAAACAGAGTTTGTACATATCAATCCTACAAATCCCGGTAATGATTGATTACGGGGTTTGAATATATTTTCAAAAACCAGTCCCGGCTGGCCGGAGAACAGGCATTGAGACGATCCTTGAACGTTTTTCTTTTCTCATCAAGATCATCACCAGAAAACTGCTGTTCCCAACCCGTTATCTTCTGTCCACCCTGACGCTCACATAACACGTCATGGGCAATATAATTGGAAGGATGCAAGTGATAAAGCGTGTGGATCTGTCTGTCGACTTCACGCGCCACATCAACTGCCGAATCAAATTCAGTTCCCAGCGGCTGGCCAAATGCAACATGGACATGCCCTTTCCAGCCCTCAATCCCGGTGGCAATACTCTTAAGGTCCTCATCTTCAGCCTTATCATAATTGCCGTGATCCGATCTCAACTGCAACTCATTGGCCTTGCGTTGATCACAGGGGTCGTATTCATAGGCGATCGACACCGGCACAATCCTGAGTCGCTCCATCACTTCACCCAGGCTGTGGCCTTTGCCTTTCTGGCTCATGTAGAGCATTTTAATGATGGCACTGTCGGTCCGGTCATTACCGTCTTTCGCACGCCCTTCCCGGTGTGCAATCCAGACCGAATGATTTGTCTCAATAGAATGATTAATAAAAGCAGACAGTTTCTGGTAAGCCGCCAGTTTTTGTCGCAATGAAACCAGTGACCGTTTGACAATAAAGCTCTTGTTCAGCCGCATCAGGTCACTGACATACGGGCGCCCCAGCAGATTATCCCCAATAGCAACCCGCATCGTATCCATACCACGACCATAGAGGCCGTAGTTGACGAACGCCGAGTCCATCACGATGTCACGGTGATTACTGAGAAACAGGTAAGCCTTGCCCGACTCCAGCGCATCCAGCCCCGTCCAGGTAACGTCACTTGTCGTTTTTTTGATGACACGTTCAATATAGGGCGCAATAACGTGCTGCAAACCTCGCACATCACTGACACCGGAGAGCTTGCGCTGCAACAGAAAACGGGTCAACGGACGAAGAAAGCCCCCCAGGGACATCGCCAGGGAAGGATAGCTGAAATGCACCAGCGCTGACAGCAGCTGTTGATCCTGTAACAGACGATCCAGTATCGGACGAACTTCCTGATCACTGTAAGGACGAATATCGTCGAATTGCTCCATTAACACGCAGTCGCTCAAAAATTTATAACTGGATGGCATTATAAACAGATGATCATTCGATTTCTGTATCTGCTGGTTTCGCTTTTGTAAATGCCGCTATCCCTTGTCTGACAAGGGGTAGACGGTAGTTTATGCTTTTGCATGGGGCTCACTGTAGCCTTCCCATGTAACAGAGGCTAACAACAGTAAAAACCGGGTAAACATAGCCTTTAGGCTAGCAGCGAGTATAATCCAGCGTACATAACGTCAAGAATGTCGAGGAAACGATGCAGGTCAAATACGGGGTACTGGCAGCCGCATTACTGGCAGCAATCGCCACCACCGCACCCGCTGAAGACAAGGCGGCGGAACAGGGAAATACCCTTGAGTCCATGATCAGCCAGGGACGCGAGCTGCTGTCCAGTGGTAACCAGGAGCAGATGAAGCAGGCGGTCAGTGAGCTTCAGCAAGCGGCCAAAGCACATTCCGCAGAAGCGCAGCGCCTGCTCGGTGAAGCCTACAGCAAGGGACTGGGTGTCGAGAAAAACCTGACCCGCGCCTTTGAGCATTACGCCGACGCAGCCCGTCAGCTGGACCCCGTCGCCCAATATGAAGTCGCGAAGGCTTACTTCAAAGGTCAGGGTACGGACGCCAACATGATCTCTGCCTACATGTGGGCAACACTTAGCCAGCTGAAAGAATCTTCCGTAAAAGAGCAGGCCGTCAAACTGCGCGATGAGATCAGCAAACTGCTGACTGCCGAGCAGATTGAGAAAGCCCGCATGCTGTCTGACCAACTGCAGCAGATCTACCTGAAAACGCAATAAACCTTCACGCGGTAAAGGGTCATGATCAAGATATACAGTCCCCGGAATCACCTTGAGGCGCAGGGCCTTCAGGATATGCTGGCCAGCCACCATATCCATGCCCATATTTCAGGTGCCTACCTGCAGGGTGCCGTTGGCGAACTCCCGGCCCATGACCTGCTGGGATTGCATACCGATATAGCGGATGCAGACCGTGCCCGGGAACTGGTCAACGACTGGCTGAACGCCACACCGATGATTGACGATACACCGGAGGAATAAAGCAACCGTGTGTGGACGCTTTACCCTACTCAGGGAACAGGTGGATTGCCGACAATTCGGACTGGATCTGCAATTCCACCAGTTACCACATTACAACATCGCTCCTCGTGACCAGGTCACTCTGATCCGCGACAATCCACAACGGGAATACGTAACAGCCAGCTGGGGACTGGTGCCCGGATGGCTCAAGGATCTCTCCAGGGCGCAAATCAACGCCCGGGCAGAGACCATCGCGGAAAAGCCCATGTTCCGCAACGCCTTCCGGCAGCGTCGCTGCCTGATTCCAGCGGATGGTTATTTCGAGTGGCAATCGCTGCCAGATCGTAAACAACCCTGGTACATTCGAAAACGGGATAAATCCCTGATGGCCTTTGCTGGCATCTGGGAACGCTATCATGCGTCAGAAGACGTTTTTTATGATTCCTGCGCCATCATCACGACGGCAGCCAACCCGCTAACTGCCAAAGTACATGACAGAATGCCGGTCATTCTGCAGCCGGAACACTATGCAAGCTGGCTGTCCACTGACAGCGACCTGGCCGACTGCCAGTCACTGCTACAACCATTAGCGCCAGAGCTTTTGCAGCTGTGGCCTGTGTCCACATACGTGAATAATCCCACGCACAAAGGGCCACAATGCATTGATGCTATTGCAAGATAACCCCGAACAATTTCTCAGCAGCCATCAAACGCCTGATAAACCGCATTAACCAATTGTTCAGCTCTTGGATCCACCAGCACATACGGCCCCATGCGATTGGTGACAAAGGCAAAGCCAATCTGTCTTTCCGGATCTGCAAACGCCAGCGAACCACCGGCGCCGGTATGCCCAAATGCGCAACGGGACGGGCCAAAACCTGAAAGGGGATGATCCGGCTGACCCAGCATAAAACCCAGCCCAAATCGGCTGCTGCATTTCAGCACAGCATCCGCACCACAGACCTGTTCCTGAATCGCCTCCTGTAACAACTGAGCATCCAACAGCTGTCCGTTACCCGCTGACAACAAACCATAGACTTTGGCCAATGCCCTCGCTGTTCCATGTCCGTTGGCAGACGGAAGCTCCATACGACGCCACTCCGGCCGGTTGGCACTTGTAAGTACACTCATCGGGTTACTAAAGGCGCGAGCTGTTACACCGGTGGGGTTTCCAGTCATTTCCCGAAACAGCAATTGTGCAGCCTTGTCACCACGTACCGGTTCCCCTTTGGTCATCCGGGCAATCAGCCCATGATCATCATCGGGAATACCGAACAGAAAACGCTCGCCCAGAGGCGCCATGATTGTACGTTGCAACCAGTGTCCCATACGCTCACCAGTTGCCCGGTAAAAGAGTTCACCCAGCAGCCAGCCGAACGTGATCGGTGCATAACCATGACGGGTACCAGGTTCCCACCAGGGGGATTCCTGCTCCACCCAATGCACCATGGTTGACCAATCGAAAAGATCCTCATCCGGAATGCGAGGATGAAATGCTGACAGTCCCGCAGTATGGGTCAAAATCTGGCGAAGCGTAATGCTCTCTTTGCCATTCTGACCAAATTCAGGCCAATAGTTGGCAACCGGAACATCCAGCGATAGCAGACCGTCCTGAACCAGCCGTAACATGCAAAGGCTGGCAATGCCCTTGCCACAGGAAAACACATTGACCAGTGTGTCATGGTGCCACGGTTCCGTACGCTCCTTATCCATGAAGCCACCCCAGAGGTCCAGCACCGGCTCTCCGGCAATCGTAACCGCCAGCGCTGCACCCAGCTCTTCTCCCTCGGAAAAGAGCTGACCAAAAGATTCCCGTACCGATTCAAAACGCAGGTCATGGTAGCCACGAACACCGTCAGCCGCTGTCATGCAATCTCTCTTCGGTAAGGGGGCATGGAGTTCAGCAATGCCTGCCCATAACGACGCGTTACCAGACGACGATCCATCACGGTAATGCGGCCGGTATCATCCTCCCGGCGCAACAATCGACCACTGGCCTGAACCAGGCGAATGGCTGCATCCGGAACGGCAATTTCCATAAATGGATTACCGCCGCGTGATTCAACCCATTCTGACAGCGCGGCCTCCACCGGATCATCCGGCACCGCAAACGGAATCTTGGCGATGATGACGTGCTCGCAATAGACTCCGGGCAAGTCGATACCTTCCGCAAGACTGGCCAGACCAAAGATGACACTGCGACCATCCTCATCGATGGTTTCCTTGTGACGCCGAATCAACTCCTGCTTGGTATAGTCATCCTGCAGCATCACCCGGTCACGCAGCTCGCCGGTCAAACCAAAATACACATCGCGCATTTGCCGACGGGAAGAGAACAGTACCAACGCGCCCTTCACATCACCAATCAATGTTGGCAACTGTTCAATGATCTCTTCTGTATGCCCTTTGGCATCACCAGGATCAGATCGTAATACCGGGACTGACAGCACCGCTGCATCCCCATGACGGAACGGGCTCGGAACACTCTGGCAATTCGCATCTTTTGGCAGTCCTGCGCGCACACGATACCGATCAAACTTGCCCAGCGCCGTCAAAGTTGCCGATGTCACTACCACGCCATAGGCCGTATTCCAGAGATGCTGACGCAAAATCTTGCCCGCAAGAATCAGGCTGCTGGAAACCACCAGATCCTGACTGCCATGGTATTCCACAAAACGCAGCCAACGGGCGACTGGTGGTTCACCTTCCGGATCAACAATGCTCCAGGATTCCCACAACGCCAGGTTGTTCTGCAGACGCAGCAGCATCATGCCAACCACCGGAAACACCTGCTCGGCGTGGAGCCGATCGACACCGGTCACTTCATCATCCATGGCCGATTTCAGTTCAGCGACAATCCGATCCGCCAAGTCCACCGACGCACTGAAGCCAGCTTTCAAACGTCCGGCCAACTCCCGCAATTCTTCCGGAATCACGCCATCGGGAAAACGGTAGAGCAGGGTTCTGCCCGATTCCGTCTCTTCTTCCTGACGAAACTCAGCCGCAGACATCAGCGCTTCGCGCATAAACTGCTGCTCGGTCACCAGTTCCTTGTATTTACCGGTCAGACGCTCAAACCAGCCACCGATTTCACCGGGCAACGGATGTTGCGCCAGAATTTTTTCCAGCTGTTTAGTCGACTGTTCCAGCCAGCGACCGGTATCACCCAGTCGGGTTTCGCAGGCGAAATGGTCTATGGCCTTGTCAGGCAGGTGATGGCCTTCATCGAAGATATACACACAGTCCTTGGGCGGCGGCAGAATCGCACCACCACCCAGCATCAAATCTGACAGCACCAGGTCATGGTTGGTGACAATGACGTCCACCTTGTCCAGCGCACCCCGCGCCTTGTAGAACGGACAGTTGGAAAAATGCGGGCAGCGGTGACCACTGCACTGGGCATGGGTCGCCGTCAGCTGTTGCCACTGTTCATCATCCACGGCTACGGGCCAGCTGTCCCGGTCACCGTCCCAGCGGCTACCGGCCATGGCGCCAAGCATCTCTTCATAGAGCTTCTGGGCGTCTTTATCCAGGTCAATGGAAAACCCTTCTTCCTGAAACAGGGCCATGGTTGCCGAGGCCGCCTGCGTGGACTGCAGCAAAAGATCCAGCTTCTGAAGACACAGATAACGACGACGCCCCTTGGCCAGGGCAAGGGAAAAATCCAAACCGCTGTGCTGGCGAATCTCGGGAAGATCCTTGTTGATAACCTGTTCCTGCAGAGCCACTGTCGCGGTCGCGATCACCAATGTTTTATCCATCGCCTTGGCGACAGGGATCGATGCCAGGCAATAACCTACGGTTTTACCGGTACCGGTACCGGCTTCCACCACGCAGACGGCAGGGTCCGAGGTCCTCTTGCCGCTATCGTCCTGATCAATGGCGCCCAGAGTCTTGGCGATCTCGGCAATCATCAGCTTCTGGCCAAGCCGGGCCTTGAGCTGCTTGCCATTCAGGAAAGACGTATAGGCTTTCTGGATCGATGTTTTAATCTCGTTACTGAGCATTGGCGACCGTCAGTGCTCCTGTACCGGCTGCTGACGCAACATCAGCGTCGCCATATGGAAAAAACCGAAGACGAGTATCAATAGACAATCCATCGCAAAACGGTCACTCATGGCACGGATACGCTCACGCCAGATCGCCACCTCAATCGCATGTACCAGCAGAATCAAACCACCGGCAATCAGGAAAATACTATCGAGAGGGGCCGAAAATGGCATAAAGAAATTCAGGATAACACCCAGCCAGAAGCCCAGTGTGACCAGTTGACCAAGCGCGAGCATTGCTTTCATGAATGACCTGCAGGAATCAGGGAAACAAAGCAGCAGTGTATCGCAACTCATCTCAAAAGACTGTATCTAGATACAGGTAAATCATTGCAGCTTGTGCATAGTGCCGGGTGACATTCCTCATGACGAACCAGCACCTGCACGTTGACAGACTGGCTACAAGCCGTGGTTTTGGCGATAATCCGGAAACCGACTATCAGACACCTTATCAGCAGCATGATCTCGCCTGAACACAGCCCCAGCCACGCCATCATTGCCGTACTTGAGCAGTATCAACCGGGAAAGCTGCTGGTATGCGCGAATGCGATGCCTGCCGTCGTGACGATCTGGCTGACGCAGAACACGGATTGTGATTGCACACTGATCACGGATTTATCAGACCTCACGGATACGGCGCATTTTGATCTCGCCATCATAGCTGAGCGCCTGGAAAGCATGGACAAGCCGACGGCAGTGACGTTGGTCGCAGGGCTTCGGAACCGATACTGTGAACGGATCGCCCTGCTGCTTGATCCAACCTCTGCCGATAAGTGGCTGGATACCGATATCTACAGTCTCGGCCTGCGGCTCAGCGAACGATTCCAGCGTGACGGTCAAACCCTCTGGTTCTGCACCTACGACATCGCCTCCTACAAAACCACACCGGACTGGCTTAACGCAAAACATTGGGCCAACCCGGAACATTTTGGCAAATACTGGTGGTAACCACCGTCTTATGACTGAACAACACATCTGCCCCTGCGGTACCGATACCGCCTATGACAACTGCTGTGCCCGATTTCACCGTGGCGATGCCCGACCGGAAACCGCTGAGCAACTGATGCGTTCCCGCTACAGCGCCTGGGCACTAAGACTGATCGATTACATTATCGCCACCACCTGGCCAAGACAACAACGTTACCTGCAACGCAAGGCACTGGAAGACTGGGCTGATGCGACACAATGGCAGCAACTGGAAATTGTCGATACGGACAAAGGGCAAGCTGGCGACACCGCAGGCGAGGTGGAATTCCGTGCAACCTATCGCTTAAAAGCCAATGGAAAAATCGATGTTCATCAGGAGCGATCTTCATTTATTCGTGAAGACGATCAATGGTTCTTTATTGACCCGACCAGCCCAACAGGCTCAAATACCGGTCGAAACGATCCTTGCCCTTGCGGGAGCGGCAAGAAATACAAAAAATGCTGTATGAATAAATAACACGTTTTAAAAACGCAACGTGGACAGCAAATGGGTAGTTCAGGCTTTTCTTGGTAAAAAACTTCTTACATAAACACAACGCTAATGTCAGGCCTGAACCACACAAAATGCTACCTGAATACCACCATTTGCCAGCCATTCAGTAAGTTTTCCAGATACTGAGTGGGACAAGCATTTTCGCCCCAAGATCTTAAACTTGAATCAGCCAGCCTTTAATGGGTTTCAGAGCAAAAGTCTCTACAGTGGCGGAGAATGGGTAGTGATAGTCAGGAAATGCTATTACAACCCTGTCAATTCCAATGCCTTATTTGCAGGTCGTCATTTCTGAAAATTATTGCCCACAATCAGCTCTCCTCAACCAGAAACAACATTTTCTCATTATTCAAGCAGGAAACGATTGGCAGATGCGCTCATTATCATCGAATGATCGTGTATGAAGAGTATTCTTTCATTGAAACACTTTACTATCAGAAGCCAGTAACCACACCAGACAAAATACCACCAACCCCGGCCCGTACCAGACATCTTGTTTAGCGACAATATTACCTGATAGTATGCGTATCACTACGGATAACACTTCGGTCGTAACAGGCTGAAAGCTGGATCTCAGCCCGCCATAACAACAACATCGACACCCGTGAGCCATGGGTCGCCGGTGACACAAAAACAACATACCCCACGGCAGGTCGTGTCCTGCACGCTGCACGCCAAAACAACAGACTGCCAACAGTCAGACAACGTGCGGTAACTGTCGTGGACATTGATAAACCTGACAGGGGGAACCTATGTCGATAGCCAAGAAAATCAGCCTTGCCCTTTGCACTGCCGGCCTTGCCGCCGCAGCAATGAGCGCCCATGCCGCCGAACGCCAGTTTGTCACCATTGGCACCGGTGGTGTTACCGGCGTTTACTACCCCACAGGTGGCGCGATCTGCCGCCTGGTGAACAAGGACCGCAAAGAACACAAAATCCGTTGTTCCGTGGAAAGCACCGGTGGTTCCATCTACAACATCAACACCATGCGCGGTGGCGAGCTGGATCTGGGCGTTGCCCAGTCTGACTGGCAATTCCACGGCCTGAACGGCACCAGCAAGTTTGAGAAACAAGGCCCTTACAGCGACCTGCGCGCTGTTTTCTCCCTGCATCCTGAACCCTTCACTGTCGTTGCCCGCAAAGATTCCGGCATCAAAACCTTTGCAGACCTCAAGGGCAAGCGTGTGAATATCGGCAACCCCGGTTCCGGCCAGCGCGGCACCCTGGAACAGCTGCTCAAGGAATACAACTGGACCTTTGATGATTTCAAACTCGCTACCGAGCTGAAGTCTGCAGAGCAGTCCAAGGCGCTGTGCGACAACAAGATCGACGCCTTTGTCTTCGTTGCCGGCCATCCCAGTGGTTCCATCAAGGAAGCCACCACCTCCTGTGACGCCGTTATCGTACCGGTGGAAGGCCCCCAGGTCGCCGCCCTGCTGGCTGACGCCCCTTACTACCGCATGGCCACCATCCCCGGCGGCATGTACCAGGGCACACCCGATGACGTCACCACCTTTGGTGTCGCTGCAACTTTCGTCAGCTCCACCAATACCTCATCGGATGTCGTCTACCAGATCGTCAAGTCGGTCTTCGACAATTTCGACGATTTCAAAAAACTCCACCAGGCCTTCTCCCATCTGAAGAAAGAAGACATGGTGTCACAAGGTCTCTCCGCGCCCCTGCATGAGGGCGCCGAGCGTTACTTCAAGGAAGCCGGCCTGCTGTAAGGCGTGTCCATCCCCTGTCAGCCAGCGCCCGCCAGGGTCGCTGGCTGACTGATTTCCCACCCATGCTCGCGACCTGCGTGACGGGTTTTCACCAGGGAAACAGCCGCCGGAAGCCGTCTGTCCCTGATGCCAAGACAGGCTAACGAGACCATGAGCGACACCAGAACACCCGAGTCTGTGCAATCCACCGCACAGCAGATTGTCGATGAAGCCGATTCCGGCGCCCGCAGACTGAGCGGACTTCCAGGCAAACTCTTGCTGGTCACCGCCCTTTGCTGGTCACTGTTTCAACTGTGGTATGCATCACCACTGCCGTTTATTTTTGATTTTTTCATCCTGAATGACACCGAAGCACGGGCTATTCACCTCGCCTTTGCTATTTTCATGGCGTTCCTTGCCTGTCCGGCCCTGAAAGGCTCTCCCCGTAACAAGGTGCCAGCACAGGACTGGCTGCTGGCACTGGTCGGCGGCTTCAGCGCTGCTTACATTTTCCTTTTCTACGATTCCCTGGCCGAACGGGCCGGTGCTCCGATCACAACAGACCTGATATTTGCCGGCATCGGTATTCTGCTACTACTGGAGGCGACCCGCCGGGCACTGGGGCCGCCACTGATGTGTGTAGCCGCCCTGTTTCTTGTTTATGTGTTTGCTGGTCAGCATATGCCTGAAGTCATTGCCCACAAGGGCGCCAGCCTTAACAAAGCACTGTCGCATTTCTGGCTGACGACTGAGGGTGTATTTGGCGTTGCACTGGGCGTCTCGACCAACTTTGTTTTCCTGTTTGTTTTGTTTGGGGCATTGCTGGATCGTGCCGGCGCCGGACAATATTTTATCCGCGTCGCCTTTTCCCTGCTGGGGCACCTGAAAGGCGGGCCCGCTAAAGCAGCGGTAGTCTCATCCGGACTCAGTGGCATTATTTCCGGTTCCAGTATTGCCAACGTAGTGACCACCGGCACATTCACTATCCCGCTGATGAAACGGGTAGGTTTTCCCGGTACCAAGGCGGGTGCTATTGAAGTCGCGGCCTCCACCAACGGACAGCTGACACCACCCATCATGGGGGCTGCAGCATTCCTGATGGTCGAGTATGTCGGGATTTCTTACCTGGAAGTTATTAAGAGCGCTATTCTTCCCGCCGCGATTTCCTACATTGCACTTTTCTATATCGTGCACCTGGAAGCGGTGAAAGCAGGGATGGAGGGTCTTCCACGCCGAAATAACCCGGGCCTGCTGCGGTCACTGCTGTCTTTCAGCGGTACCATTCTGGGACTCTGCGTCCTGAGCCTGGCAGTGTATTACGGCATTGGCTGGACCAAGACGGTCTTTGGTGACGCTGCGACCTGGATTGTTGCCACCGGCGTTCTACTCGCCTACCTGGGATTGACCTGGCTGGCTTCCCGTTCACCGGAAAATCATTTTGAGCAGAATGACAGTGAAGTGCTGGAAATGCCACCGGTCGGCCCGACGGTTCTGAGCGGCCTGCACTTCCTGTTACCCATCGTCGTATTGATCTGGTGTATCGCCGTTGAACGTTTCTCTCCGGGACTGTCGGCATTCTGGGCGACTGTCTTTTTGATTGGCATTGTCGTGACACAACGCCCCCTGATTACGTTCTTTCAGAAAACCGGCTCAGTATCAGCCGCATTGTCTGACGGTATCACTGACTTGCTTCAGGGTCTGGTCAGCGGTGCACGTAACATGGTGGGGATCGGCGTAGCCACAGCCGCAGCTGGCATTGTCGTCGGTGCCGTGACACTGACCGGTATCGGACAGGTAATGACGGAATTCGTCGAATTCATCGCCAGCGGCAACATTCTGCTCATGCTGATCTTTACTGCCGTCATCAGCCTGTTACTGGGTATGGGATTGCCGACAACGGCCAACTATATTGTGGTATCCACGTTGATGGCGCCTGTTATCGTCACACTGGGAGCCCAGCATGGCCTGATTGTTCCGTTGATCGCCGTGCATCTCTTCGTGTTCTATTTCGGCATATTGGCAGATGATACGCCACCAGTTGGCCTGGCAGCGTTTGCGGCAGCAGCCATTGCCAAAAGCGATCCCATTCGCACTGGTATTCAGGGATTCACGTACGACATCCGTACAGCCATCCTGCCGTTTATGTTCATCTTTAATACGGAGCTGCTGCTGATTGGCATTACCAGCATTGGGCACCTGATACTGGTCGTCTCCAGCGCACTGGCAGCCATGCTGGTCTTTGCGACGGCAACCCAGGGCTACTGGCTGACCCGTACCCGCTGGTACGAAACCATTCTCCTGCTGGTCATTGCCTTTGTCCTGTTCCGCCCCGGCTTTATCTGGGATCGATTCTGGTCAGAGCGTATAGATCTGCCAGGGACTGCCCTGTACCAACAACTGGAATCACTACCCGATAGTGCAGACATTCGTTTGAGGGTGGCAGGCGAAACGCTGGAAGGGAAAGCGGTTGAAAAGACGATCCTGCTGCCAACAGGGAGTGGTTCTGTCAGTGAACGACTGGCAACCATGGGGCTGGAACTCATAGAAGACGGCAACAGCCTGTTAGTCGATAACATTGAATTCGGTTCCGCCGCAGAGAAAGCCGGCCTGGATTTTGACTGGCACATCCTGGCTATAGAGAAAGAGAATACGGAACGCCCGGCGAAACAATGGCTCTACCTGCCAACACTGATACTGCTGTTTGGACTGTATATTAATCAACGGCGCAGACGTAACCATCAAAATCAGGGGGAAACCGGAACCAGCACGGCTACAGCCTGACAGCACGAACAGGTATCCTTCTGACTAAATACCGACAAGCCCTGAAGGATGCCTGTTCAACCAATACCTGGAAGGATATTTTTCCACCCCGTACTCGATCGGTCGTCAAGCACCAGATTATCCAAAATTAACGGTCTCCCTACAGACCGCTAGCGCCAAAATGAGATACTGACGGCTGTGGCTCTTTTGCCTTGTCATCAAAAGGCAGAAAGGGATCATATTCCCTGTTGTCTCGAGGCTCTTTCGGGTAAGACAGACTTACAGTTTCTTCGGATAAAGCCCCTTTTGACCTTTCAGCATGCAGCTGCAGATGGCCTTCAAGATTCCTGATGGCTTTAAAGCCCTTACTACATTGGCCACAGCCAAACACGGTTTTTGAGTAAAGCGTGTTTTTTATCATGTCATCCTCAACCACTTCCTTCTCTTTTCTCAGGATTTGACATATTTCCTGCATGTGATTCTCTTCAAGACGATAATGACTCACCAGGCTGTCCAAACCAGAGAATTGCTGCCCGCAGGGAATGCACCTGGTCTGCAAAACCTTGGGGCCAAGAAACAACCGACTCGTGTGGGCATGGCATCCCTCTTTGTTACAAACCAGGCAGGCACCAGCGGGAAGCTCAAGAGGAGCTGCCTGTGGGATAGGGATATGTATGTCGATCCAATCCTCATCATTCAGAGCCTTGAAGGCAGCTTGGACGGCATTATTCTCAGGCAACCTGGCATAGCGCTTAACAGCGCTGAAATAATCCTGCCCAAATCCCCTGCGAATAAATTTACTTAACAGCCCCAACTCCGGATCCTCAACGGGTTTTAAATCGTCCGCCAGGGACGCATGCGCCGGAGGGGAATCAAACAGGCTATGACTGACTGCCAATCGCAACCTGTTGTGTCTCTCGCTGGCGGGTACCCCCTGAAGCAATTGTGGCTTGACAGTCTCGGGCAAGGGAGCATGCAAGGCAGGTATCAGTTTACCCATGCTATCCAGAGCTGCCTCCCTGTCAGCGGTGTCTACTGTACTACTCGATGCCGCCGCTCCCGGAGAACGGGTACCTGGGGCGAGAGCGTTGTCTAGCAGATCTGCCCAAGCCTGCCGATCATACCGGTTATCAGAAACTGCTTTTTTAAAAACAGAATGGAACATATCACCTGGCGTCACCGCACCACGTATCCTGTCCCACGCATCCATGGCATTGCCTACATGGCAACATAACCGGCTGTCCCTGGTCAGCAGATGCCCCGCCTCTTCCACTTGGCTTCGCGTGTCTTTCCTGACACCCTCTGCCCCTTCGGGTAACACAGGCAACCTTGTATCTCCCAATGGCAACAATGGCACGTAGGACTTGCCCAGCAGTTGCATGAAACTGGAAGAATTTGCCCCCTCCAGGGTCATCGCATAATCCGCAATACAAGAAATCCACTGAAACTGGGCCTTGTCCAGCCGCCCGCAGTAAACAAGGCGTATAACCGGCAGACCGACCTGCTGCTTCTTTGCCTCAGCAAACAGCCCGGACGAGATACCGCCTTCACTCAAAAAGTTAACAAACGGCACATTGAGATCGTTTGCCACTGTCTGAAGTGCGCCGACATCCTCCAGGGGACTGATAACCAGCAGTACCGTGGCTTTATTTTCCGCTACCGCTTCTGGCTGTCGAACAGCCTTGATAAGGCGCCTGATCACAATGTCATGCACCCGCAACACGTCAGCGTGATGAATACCGTAAACAGGCAGCAGATGTAACCTCCGACTCCTGACGCTATCTAGAAGATCACGCAGTTTGATGGACACCTGACTCTTATCAGAAAAAAGTCTTAACGGATTTTCCGGCTCACTGTAAGGCAGCTGGTAGTTTGCCAGCTCTGGCATGGCGATAATCTTGCGTACGCCAGTGATCGACTCAAGCCGTGCAGCTTCTTTTTTCCATCCATAAGGCGGGATAACCAGTCCATAGCGCGCTTTGAGCCATGAAAGCTCACACTTGAGCGGCCATACGGCCAGCGGTTGATCTGGATAATCGAAAGGTTTCTCACGGGAGAGCCGCTCCAGCGCCTTACTGGGGATGCATTCACACCCCCGCTGTTTCACTGTGACAGTCTGAACATCACAGATATCCGCCTTAAAACCCGGGAGCAAACGACCCAGCTTGCCGCGCAGATTCGACATGGCTTCATCATCCTCAGCGTGATAGACCAGCTGCAAACGCCCACCGAAAGCAAGGTTCACAATATTTTCCATGATGGCAACCGCCGCCGTCTGATCCCCCATGCCATCGGACTCAATGACCCCGACCCGGATAACCTCGAGCTTGTTCATTTCTTTAAACCATTTTTCCCTGGCACTGACCCTGGTTCTGCTAACTGATCGCTGACCGATGTCTACATCCGGCTGCCTGGATGGCGCATCCTTCGACGATGAGGAACCTGCACCCAAAGAGGTGCTCGCTGCGCCACTGTCTTTTCCTGCTGTTTTCCCTTGCTGTTGCCCTGCCCCTTTCTGCACGGCAGATTCCGTTACTCCCTCCACGTTCCTTGACTCCATATTCAGAACTGAGGATGAACACTAGCAATGAGCAGGAAAGATTGTGATAACAGTCCTGATATTCAGGACAGTCCGGTCAGGGAACATCTACAGACATCAGGCGCGCGCAGAACCAGGCAGTAACACCATTGGCCGTTTTTACGGATTTGCTTTAGGCGGAAGATCATCAAACAGGTGCAGCTGCGCCTGGGATTCCGGCGGTTTCAGGTCATGGAGCCGAAACCCGACCCCCAGCAGCCTGACCGGCTTGTTACCCCGCGCCCAGGCACGACCGGCCAGTTTCATGAAATAATCCGGTGAATAGAGTGCTTTTTCACTCAATGCACAGAGTTCTTCCAGTGTCGTCTGGGTAAAGTCATTGAATTTGATTTTTACAAAGCGTTTTGACACCGCATATTCGCGCTGGATTTTTTCATAGCGTCGTCTCAGCTCGTCAAGCAGATCCGGTATCTGAAGTTGTATCGCCTCAGTATCAGGCAGATCATGATCATAGGTGTTTTCAACTGATATCGATTTACGGCGCCAACTCACTTCAACAGGACGCTGGTCAATCCCGCGGGCCAATTCATACAGTCGTGAACCAAAGGTGCCGAAATGCTGAGTCATATCGACCAGTGAAAACTGTCGCATGTCTTCACAGGTTTCTACCCCCATACGCTTGAGACGCGCAGCAGTAGCCTTACCAACGCCGTGTAACTTACGGACAGGGAGTTGCCGAACAAAGTCATCAACCTGGTCCGGGGTCACCACACAAAGCCCATCCGGCTTGTTCCAGTCACTGGCGATCTTGGCCAGGAATTTGTTCGGCGCAACCCCGGCAGACACCGTAATGCGTGTTGCTTCCTTCACACGCGCACGGATCTCGCGGGCTATCAGGGTGCCGCTGCCATGGCATTTACCACAGTCCGTCACGTCCAGGTATGCCTCATCAAGCGACAGTGGCTCAATCAGGTCGGTGTAATCCGCAAAGATCCGGTGAATATCGCGAGAGACCGCTTTGTATAAGTCAAAGCGCGGTTTGAGAATAATCAGGTCAGGACAGAGCTTGCGTGCATAGGCTGACGCCATGGCGGAATGGATGCCGAAAGCCCGGGCTTCATAGTTGCAGGTCGCGATGACACCCCGCTGGTCCGGCAGGCCGCCCACCGCCACCGGACGCCCCCGGAGGTCGGGATTTTCCCGTATTTCAACCGATGCGTAAAAACAGTCACAATCGACATGGATGATTTTTCGTCCGGTATCCTGCATAAACAGTCAGCTGTTTTATCACTCACTCAGGCCATTCTATCACCCGTTACCTGAATAAATGTACAGGCTTATACGAATAAGCTTGCGCCCCGTCAGGTTTCCTATTTTTTCCCATTGAACAGAGAACGCTAAGGCACACTTCCATGCGCTTGACGATTTTTGACACGCCGGTCATCAGCCACCTGATGGTATTCATTGCCTGGCTGGGCCTGAAGCTGGCTGGCTGGAAAACCGAAGGGGAAAAACCGGCCATGAGTCGTTACGTGCTTATCGGCGCGCCACATACCAGCAACTGGGACTTTCTGCTGTTTATGGCGATAGCCCTGCGCTTTCGCATAAAACTGTACTGGCTAGGCAAAGCCTCTCTGTTCCGAGGCCCCATGGGTCCTGTCATGCGCTGGTTGGGCGGTATCCCGGTTTACCGCGATCGCAACTGCAACCTGGTTTGCCAGACTGTGGCTGCATTCCGCCGCTATCCCCGGCTGGTACTGGCCCTGAGCCCTGAAGGCACCCGCAGCTATGTCAGCGAGTGGAAAACCGGCTTTTACCATATTGCCCGTCAGGCTGGGGTGCCCATTCTGCCCGGTTACCTGGATGCCCGGACCAAAACGGTAGGGCTCGGTCAGCCCATTCGCCCCAGCGGGGACATTGCCAAGGATATGGCTTGTATTCGTCAGTTTTATTCTGCTTTTACAGGCATCAAGCCTGAAGGCTCCAACCAGCCATCGATGCCTCTGCACGCCGAGAATGACCCTGCCTGAACCCATCATTCGGCTATATTAGCAATAAAGGAAGGAACCACTCACTGCCAGAGCGCTGACGAATTGACGGGCACAGATCCCGGTGGCAATCTGACAACGCGTACAGGAATGGAAGACACCATGGCCCATACGATCATCATTGCCGAAGACCACCCGTTGTTTCGCACCGCGCTCCAGTCTGCCCTGAACCAGGTGTTGGATGATGTCAGGGTTATCGAAACCGATACCATCGCCGCCCTGCAGCAGGCACTGGAGGAAACCCCAAATCCAGACGTGGTGCTGCTGGACTTCCACATTCCCGGCGCACACGGATTTTCAGCCCTGATGTTCCTGACCGGCCACTATCCGGATGTCCCGGTTCTGGTTATCTCGGCCCGGGAAGAAGAAACCATCATTCTGAAAGCCATTGGCTATGGCGCCTCTGGTTTCATCCCCAAATCAACACCGCTGGATGCCATGAAAACTGCGATCCAGCAGGTACTTGACGGAAATATCTGGGCACCCGCCAACATTGACCTCAACCGGGATACCAACCGGGTCAGCAGTGAGATGGAAGAGAAAATCGCTTCCCTCACGCCACAGCAGTTTCGTGTGCTGGGCATGATCAGTGAAGGCATGCTGAACAAACAGATTGCCTTTGACCTGAATGTCTCGGAAGCGACCGTCAAGGCCCATGTCACGGCTATTTTCAAGAAACTGGGCGTCCGTAACCGTACCCAGGCTGTCATCGCACTCCAGCAACTCGAAGTGGATTATGATGAAAATGGTGGCTCAGATGACACCGCGACCCGTCCATCAGGTGACCACACGCCCCCACCAGCCCAGTAATCTTACGCCGTTACTTCCCTGCTGACAGGTGTCTTACCTGCATCCCGTAATAACCGGCTGACAAGCGCACGCAAGGCAGCCGGTTTTATGGGTTTTGAAAGATAGCGTATATCCATCACCTGCAAATGCTCTCGCAGTTGTGACGAACTATCAGCCGTTATCATTACGGTCGGCACACGCAAGCCGCCTGACTGGCGCAACTCCCGGATTAAATCCACGCCATTGCAACCATTGTCCAGATGATAATCCACCAGGATCAGGTCAGGCGCATACGCCACCTGGTTCCGGGCAATCTCGGCATTGGTTGCGGTTAATACCCGGCAGCCCCAACGCTCCAGCAATTGCTGCATGCCCTGAAGTATCGTGATGTCATTATCAATGCAGAGAATCGTGCGACCGGACATCGTATTCCCAGGCCCTGCAGCGCGGACCGACGCAGCAATTTCGGCAGAAGGCATAACCTCATGCCGTCCCAGCGGGACAATAATGTAAAAAACCGAGCCCCGTCCCGGATGCGATTTCAGACCAATTTCACAATCCAGCACACTGGCAATACCCTGAACAATGGCAAGTCCCAGGCCAAACCCTTGTGAGACATGCCCGTTCAACCGCTGAAACGCCTTGAAAATCTGAGCCTGTCGCTCTTCGGGAATCCCTGGCCCATTGTCCCTCACTTCAATCCTGAGGCGGTTTCCCTGTCGCCGGCATCCCAGCATCACCTTGCCAGCTGGCGCATAGCGGATGGCATTGGACAGGAAATTCTGCAATACACGCCGCAGAAGCTTCCTGTCACTGTATAAGGTGTAATTCCCCGCCCTGCTGCGAAACGCAACCCCCTGGCCATCAGCCACACCCTGGCACTCCACAATCAATGGCTCAAAAAGTGCACTGGCAGAAAAAGAAGAAAACGCGGGTTTGAACTTGCCGGATTCCAAACGGGACAAATCCAGCAAATCATTAATAATCTCTTCAGCAGAGTGCAGGGAGGATTCAATATGCCCAGCCAGTCGGGAGATATCACGATCAGTACCCGACGACTGACCAACCTGCTCTGCCAGTGTTGCAGAAAACAAACGCGCCGCGTTAAGTGGTTGCATCAGGTCATGGCTGATGGTGGCAAAAAAACGACTGCGGTCATGACTGACCTGTTCAGCCTGCTGCTTGGCCTTGCGAAGCGCCCTGTTGGCCGATTCCAGATCCCGCGTTCGGTCCGACACCCGCTGTTCAAGGCTTTCATTCATATCCTTCAGGGCCTGTTCAACCCGACGAAATCCGGTGATATCGGTAAAACTCATGACAAAACCACCGCCTGGCATCGGGTTGCCCTGGACCTGAATAACACGGCCATCTGCACGGATACGCTCGGAACGATGCGCATTACCCTGTGCCATAAGCCTGACCCGTTTACGCACATGGTCTTCAGTATCACCGGAACCACACAGCCCCTGCCCCGCATTATGTCGGATGATATCGGACACGTGTCGACCAATACGGATAAACCCTTCCGGGTAATCAAACATATCCAGATAGGCACGATTCCAGGCGACCAACCTCAAGTCACGGTCAACAACACTGATCCCCTGGCTGACATTCTCCAGCGCGCCCTGCAACAGCTCCCGGTTAAATCGCAACACAGATGACGATTCACCGATAATCGTTTCCACATCATCCAGTTCCATTGCCGATCCGGATAATGCACTGCGCATGACCACTCTGGCCGAGGCTCCGCCCAGCACCCTCGCCAGCAAGCGTTCGGTAAAATCAATCAATGCCTTGGTTGCGGGCTGATGCCTTAATGCTGGCTGGGCATAACCCGCCAGTCCTGAAAACGCTTCAGTCGCTTTTTCCCGCCCAATAAAGCGCGCAGCAAGGATCTCCAGCTCTGCAATGGTCACCCGGGGCAAATCTTCCTGAGCCTCCGGCAAAGCACTCCCCACAAACACAGCCGCTTGTTGCCGCTCAACTAACCGTGGGCTAAACCACAGTGAACCAATGCAATAGACAAACAGGTTGCCACCCAGGCTTAACAGCATGCCGCTCACCACGGGATCCCCATCACCCAGCCCCAGTAAACCGTCTGGACGCAACCCTTGATATCCCCAGCTCCCGGGCAACATTCCCGAGCTCTCAAAAGCGGGTAACACCAGGCTATACAGCCATAGAAATGTTCCCGTCATCACCCCAAGCAAAACACCGATTCTGTTACTTTTTCTCCAGACCAATCCTCCGACTAACGCCGGTGCCAACTGGGCTACCGCTGTAAACGACAGGTAACCAATGGATGCCAGTGACTGGTCATGATCAAGCAATCGATAAATAAAATAAGCCAGGAGCAGAATCATAAGAATCAGACTACGGCGTACCGTCAGGAGCATGCCTTTAAGCTGGGAAAAATCCCTGGTGGCAAATACACCGGTACGAACAAGAACAGGTACAACCAGCTCATTACACATCATGATGGTGAGCGCGATCGTCGATACAATCACCATACTCATGGCCGCGGATGCGCCGCCCAGGAAAGCCAGCATCGCCAGCCAGTCCTGCCCCATCCCCATCGGTAAACTGATCACGTAAGTATCCGGGGAAACGCCAGGGGGTAAGAGCAACTGACCAGCCAGGGCAATAGGCAAAACAAACAGTGCAGCTAACAACAGGTATAACGGAAAAACCCAACGTGCGGTATTCAGGTGTGCAGTATCGTTGTTTTCAACGACAGTGACATGAAACTGCCGTGGTAAACACAAAAAAGCCGCCATGCTGATAACAATATGCACACCCAGCGAAAAGCCATCAAATTTTGTCAGATACGCAGAAAAACCGGGCGAATGATGGCTGGATAACAATGGATCACTGTTGCTGCCATACAACACATAAACAACAAACAATCCGACGATCAGAAAAGCTGCCAGCTTGATCAAAGACTCAATGGCAATAGCCAGCATGAGGCCATGATGGTGCTCTGTAGTATCAAGATGCCGAGTCCCGAACAAAATCGTAAACACGGCCAGCACCAGGCTTATGACCAGCGCCGTATCATGATCGGCCTGACCCATTGGGTCGCCCGATATATAAAATGCATTGTCAGCGGATAAGAGACTGAAGCCCATAACAATCGCTTTCAGCTGGAGCGCTATATACGGAAGGATGCCGACCAGAAGAATCAGTGTTGCTACCGCTGCCAACAGGCGGGACTTCCCGTAACGCGCTGCAAGAAAGTCGGCAATAGAGGTGATGTTTTGCTGTTTACTGACCCGTATGATCCGAACGATCAAACGGCGAAACAGTAAAAAAATCACAATGGGAGCAACATAAATAGGCAAAAAGGACCAGGGGGAATACGCTGCCTGCCCAACAGCCCCAAAAAACGTCCACGACGTACAGTAAACGGCCAGCGACAAACTGTATATCCAGGGTCGCCATGATGGGTGGTAATGATGTCCTTGCCTGTCGCCATACCAGGCAATAGCAAAGATTCCCCCCATATAAACCAGAGAAACAAGAGCGACAACGACATCCGACACGGGACCCCCAGATTGCCCTCTGATGTTTATAGTGTCAGGGCAGTCATCGCGAAAGTAACAGAGTTGAAAGGTAAAGCAAACTGGCGTAATGGGCGTCTAAACGAGCATTTTCGATAATTTATCGATGTTTTTGTGCACATACGCTTTCAATGAACCCAGTGAAGATAACTGGTTAGATCTGAGTGATGGACTCAGCCTGCTTGCGGGGGATATTGAGCACTCAAGGGATTCTGAAGGCGATTCTTCAGCTTGAGGCGGTGGTACCTGTACAGGCGAAACATAGCCTTCGTCCGAACTGTCTGTCGTTGCAATCATTTGACCTTCACCTGCTGTAGTAAAAGGCAAATAACCCATCAGGCAGGGTGTAAACCCAGAACGCTGAATATATTTAGCCACAAACGCGTTATCATCGCCTGCCAAAATAGGCTTGCGGGAAAATTTATTGAAAACTACCCAACACCCGTCAGTACCCCTGACAGCCGTAATATAATGACCGCTATTAACATTCACACCCGAGTGAAGAACCATCCGATGCAACCGGAATCGTCTTTTTTCTTTTTCAAGGCTATCTATTTGCTCACTGGAAAGCGGCTTATCATCAATATAGGGCGCACAACGTACATGTACTGTCAGGTTGACCAATAACTTTTTAAACATTGCCTTAAGATTTTTCAAACGTTTTCGTCCTTGCCTGGTACGATGGTCATACTCAAAACAGCTTATAGCGATACTGGGGAACATCTTATTCTCCGGTACAAGGGAGTCAACAAACAACATACTATCGGAAGCTGTATTCCCATTGTCATCGTAACTGCTACTACCAAGAAGGTTCTGCACATATTTTTTAAAACTGGAAGGATTATATTCATGAACTTCAGAAATCAAAATATGATCAAGCCTGTGCCTTCTTATACCATCAGCAAATTTTTCATAACGATAAAAACCATTATTCCTTAGTCCCGTCCCACCAACAAGCTTATCTAAATATCCGAACAAGCCTGCTAAAACCTCAACAGAATCCATCTGGAAAGCGGGTTCGATATACCCAGCTTCTGACATCGCTTTATAAAACTTAGAATAAGCATACTTTGCTGATTCAGCATCATAATTCAGCACTGAAAAAAGCACAGCCCTTAAACTTAATACAATGTTATCATTTGGATATTTAACCGCTAACTCATCTATCTTTTCATAGAGCTCTGGGTCAAGTGCAATAAAATAAAGCAATGACTGTAGATAGCAGTCATTGGTTAAATTCCCTAGCCGACCTGGTAACTTGCAGTGGTGATCTGATGGTTGAAGATATACAGGCTTTGGCAAAGGTTGTTTATAACGATCCGAGGGGAAATGCTTACTGTTTCCATCACAATATCTTGATGAATCTGCATATTTTTTCTTAGCACCTGTTTGATTAATACCCGATTTTACACTGGCTTTATTTTTTCTTACCTTTCGCTCACTCAAGCATCGAAACTGAAAACAGCAAAGACAGGACAGAAGTGCAAGAAAAAAACTCTTACATTTCTGCAGAAATGAAGATCCATTGGATGGACAAGATTTAACCGTATACTGCTTATAGTGACCCTCTTTATCTTTTTTTTCAGCACATACAGCTGGAACGTTATCCGCCAAAGCAGACAATTTTGAAACTGAAGCAGCCAACACATAATCCCTATAAACTTAATAATTACAACCATTTTTAAGCAGATTCAAATAGAGTTATAATAAACCCATTAAAAAAACATTTAATGTATAGACATCACATGGGTAAAAAGTACCACTCACCCTCTTAGTTATTTGACAATCCCCCTGTAGATTAGTTCCTCTCTCAGTCAGAAAGCAGCTAAACAATATAACAAAAATATATATCAACAAGCACAAAAAGCACAAAAAGCACAAAAAGCACAAAACAAATCTACTCTTGAACAAATCCTTTACATTATCTTTCACAAGCATATAAAAAGGTAAATCATTAATATAAAATACCTCATAAACTAATCATCAGAGCCTATGGTATGTGTATATTTCTTCACAATAACAGGGGATAAGTCCAGTAGATCACCCTGTTTAACAGGATGGTGCATACTCGTCCAAAAAGCAGATTGATTTGAGCAGTGTACCAGGCACAAGTTTCCAGCTTCCTCATAACTTAAACAGCGCCTTTGAGTATTAATTAGCCAGCCTGTTTGCCAGTACCATTTTTGAGTCTCTTTATAAGAACAGGACTGAATAGTTAATTGGTTATCCTGATTATATTCCAGGCAGTAATTCTGATAAGTCATTGATCGTATTCTATGCTCTTCATCAAGCATCCAATATTGCATAGGGTTATTCTCACAACCTGACATAAAGACCTTACTCATATCAACAGAGAGGCATAGCTCCTGTAAACTACCTGCCTTATAGGCTCTCAGTGAAAAAGGCCTGTAATCTTGAAATGCGGGCGCTTCCCAGTTAATAGTCACAGGTTGAATGAACTGGTATTCTGTGCCTTTCTGACTCCACGAACCGTACTCCTGAAAGAAAAACCTGTACTGTATTCGTCCGCCAAGCGATACAACAGCAACTGATGCCAATATATCAATGGTTGATACCCCCGCTGTTTCTCCTGACACCTGGTAGGTCACAGAATATCCGGGTTTGAAGCTGGCATAGGCTGATGGTGAAAAATGGTTATCATCAAAAAACCAATCCTGACACCAGAGCAAACACCGCTCATGGCTTCGCCAAAGGTGGCTGTTGTTTTTAAAATCTCGCGTCCAAACCATAGATGCTCGATTATTTTTTGAGAGATTGAGCACTTTATATTCATAATTTTCATATTCTATTGATCGTTCACTGATATATTCAACAAATGATGAGAGCAATACACGTTTATACCGGCGAACCTGCGGATTATCAAAAGAACCCAAATAATATTTTTTACTCTTAATTTGATGCGAAAAAAAATCCTGCTCCGAATCGGACAAGTCAATATTCAGCACACTTTCGTTAAACTGACAACTACCTTTAAAGTCCACAATAATTTCATCCAATGACGTATATTTCTGATTCGCCATTGATTCCAGCTTAGTAATATTTGACTCACAGCTATCAATACGACTCTTGACATGCTCATTGACCGCATGCATTTCTTTCAAATCATCCAGCATCAGTTCAAGTAATTCTTTCATCCGATCAAAGCTAACATCACCTCCTGCAGGGAGGTCATAATCCATTAATTCACCCACTGAACCCTGAGCACTATTCGGCACTAAATAGTCACTATTGGCGTCCGATGAATAATCATCAGATGATATATTATTATTTTGCAACTCCGCCTGTTCATTTTCATCGTCCAGTAACTGATTATTACTTGCCCCTATGTTTAAGGAGGTAAACATACCCACATTGATTCTCGAAGTGTTACTTATTCTACTGAATGCAGCCTGATTGTCAGGAATGGCCTGATAAAGCGACAATTGCTGATCACGTGGATAAAAATCTATTGAATAACGATCCGCCACTGGACCAAACCAGGTTTCACGATCAGACCAGCTAAAAAACCAGCTATGGTGGTGACGGGGTTGATCAACCAGATGCCAACCAGGACCACTGTTATTGCCCGGATCCAGCGTTATGCGTAAATACTTTGCGTTTTGTGTTCCGCCATAGGGGCTGGCAAGTGATCGAATCATATCAACGGTATACACAAGGGAAACACTGGCACCACCCTTGCAAGGATCAGTCATACCACCATGCCATTGTGAAACGCCTGTTATTAAATTACCTTTATACATCTTGCCAACCTGACAGGGAAATCCTACATAACGCATTTCAACGTAGAGTGTTGTATCACGATTGTTCAAGTAGAGATTTTCCTGCATAGCACTACGATTCCTTAGCGGTTTCTTCGACACCAGAACCTTCACTACTTCATCTGCCAAAAGCTTGTAATCTTCGTCAATCAGTTTACTTTTAATCGCAATATCATAATCATCATCTACAACAGTAATCTGATGATAGAAGGGGAAGTCAGCCTCTGACTTTGAAAACAAAGCAACATGCCCATCAAAAGCAACCCCCCCAACAGCAGCAACAACGGTTCTAAATAATGCATTATCCCGTGTTCCATCCAACAAGACAGCAGAGCCTTTATTAATTAACCGCTTTATTCTATCAATCTCGTCAAGAACAGAAATATCCTCCACATTAAAATAGAAAAAGTCCATTTCACCATTGAGTTTATACTCTACATCTCTCAAATATTTTATCAGTTTTGACCCACTCTCTCCTCCCACCCAATATCGATCGTCAATATCCAGAGCAAGCATTGAAAATGACAACATTGAGTTAAAAATCCCCAATAAAAATAACAATGGCTTACAACGTAATAAAAAAACAATTGATAACGTAATGACATCAAAAATCCGTTACTGAAATCATCAACACTGAACCCAAGAAACAAAGCATTTTTAACAAAAAACAATGTAGTTTGTTTCTAACCAAGTCATAGAAAAAATAATTATTTACAGCAACTTATTTTGCATAAAAGCTCATATAACACATAACGGACAATACAATAAAAAACTTTTTCATTGTTATACGTGAAGAATGATGCACTTCCATTATCAAACATATCAACAGGATAATACTGGGAAAACTCTACATTTATCTGTCATAATGCCCTGGCATGGCAATCGTCAATGAAGCAATAAACAGAATCTCGGAAGCCATCAATGAAACGTATCAACACGCTCCTTACAGCATTCATTAGTCCCATACTATTAACACACCATCCAAGTGCAGCGGCTGACTGGGCGTTTGACACCTTCTCCAGCGGTAACCTCAAGCACCATATCGCCCGTTCTGATACACTACCCGGTGGCCACACCTTTGAGCTTTTCTGCACTAACTACGATCCACTGCTGACCTCGGCTCTCTATATCCCCAATCAAAATAGTCGCAAAAAAACGTCCCGTGTTATGACCATTCGCATTGACCAAGGTCGCCAATGGAAGCTTCCAGCCAGTGCACATACCATGAGTCTGGTTTCGAGACAGGTGATTGATCCTGAATTACTGTCTGACTTGAAAGCCGGTAACCGTGTCAATATTCAGTACCCGCAAAACAGCAAAGAGTCAGCCACATTGCGTTTTGCTCTTAAAGGCTCTGGAAAGGCGCTGGCGCGCCTTGAAAAACACTGTACGATACCAGGCTAAGACTCCCTACGACTAAAGTCTGATAGGGTCGTACACTCATTCGCGTTAGCGTGGGCATTGTCTCCTATAACAACAATAAGGACATGCCCATGCATGACGACATCTATAAGAAAATTGCGCAGGATCCCCGCTTCCAGCGACTGGTCCGGCGTCGAAACCGTCTGGCCTGGATGCTGTCGTTTGCCATACTCGCCCTCTACTTCACCTTTATCCTGGTGATTGCCTTTGCCCCCGAACTGCTTGGACAGCCTATAGCAGACGGCAGCATAACAACGCTCGGCATCCCCGCCGGAATCGGCATTATTCTCAGTGCTTTTGTGTTGACCGGTATCTACGTTCATCGTGCCAATAAGGAGTTTGACCACCTGAACCGGGCCATCATTGAGGAGGCGGCACAATGAAATCATGCTGGTCTTCCCTGGCGTTTATTACTGCGCTATTCACAACACCTGCCGTGCTGGCCGCTGGCAGCCTTGATGGCAATATCCAACAACAGGCGTTGAATATACCTGCCATTGTGATGTTCCTGGCGTTTGTTGCCGCGACACTGACCATCACCTGGTGGGCCAGTCGCCGTACCCGTTCTGCGGCGGATTATTATGCGGCCGGCGGCAATATCACCGGCTTTCAAAATGGTTTGGCCATTGCCGGGGATTATATGTCGGCTGCCTCTTTCCTGGGGATTTCAGGCTTGGTCTATCTCTCAGGTTTTGACGGACTCATCTACTCCATCGGATTCCTGGTTGGCTGGCCGGTGATCCTGTTCCTGATGGCCGAACGACTCCGTAACCTTGGGCGGTTTACCTTTGCCGATGTTGCCACCTACCGTCTTAGCCAAAAACCAATCCGCACACTCGCAGCCTGCGGATCACTGGCCGTGGTCGCCCTGTACCTGATCGCACAAATGGTGGGCTCAGGCAAACTGATCCAGCTGTTGTTCGGCCTGCCCTATGAATATGCCGTGATACTGGTTGGCATCCTGATGGTGCTCTACGTAACCTTTGGCGGCATGATTGCCACCACCTGGGTACAGATTATCAAGGCCGTTCTGCTGCTGTCCGGCGCTACATTTATGGCCGTGATGGTGATGTATTACGTTGGCTTCGATTTCAGTGCACTGTTCCAGAAAGCCGTTGAAACCCACCCGAAAGGCGAAGCGATCATGAGCCCTGGCGGTCTGGTCTCTGACCCCATCTCCGCTATTTCCCTCGGTCTTGCCCTGATGTTTGGTACTGCCGGATTGCCGCATATTCTCATGCGTTTCTTTACGGTGGGTGATGCCAGGGAAGCCCGTCGCTCAGTCTTCTTTGCAACAGGGTTTATTGGTTATTTCTATATCCTGACATTCATCATCGGCTTCGGCGCCATTGTTCTCGTGTATACCAATCCCGAATTCCGTGATGCCGCCGGCAACCTGCTGGGTGGTAATAACATGGCCGCCGTTCACCTGGCTCAAGCGGTTGGTGGTGATGTGTTCCTGGGCTTTATTTCAGCAGTCGCCTTTGCCACGATCCTGGCAGTGGTGTCGGGTCTGACACTGGCCGGCGCATCAGCCGTCAGCCATGACCTTTACGCCAATGTCTTCGCCAAGGGCAAAGTGAGTGAAGCCCGTGAAATCCGGGTCTCAAAGATTGCCACGGTTGTACTGGGCGTGGTCGCCATCGGTCTCGGGATTCTGTTCGAAAAGCAGAATATCGCGTTCATGGTCGGCCTGGCGTTTGCGATTGCCGCCAGCGCTAATTTCCCGGTGCTGTTCCTGTCCATGTACTGGAAAGGATTGACCACACGGGGCGCCATGATCGGCGGCTGGATGGGATTGCTGACCGCAGTTGCACTGGTGATCCTTGGCCCGATCGTCTGGGTACAAATCCTTGGCTTTGCTGATCCCGTATTCCCCTACAAGTATCCGGCACTGTTCTCCATGCTGGTTGCCTTTGCCGGCATCTGGTTCTTCTCGGTCACTGACACCTCAGACCTTGCGGAAGAAGAAAAAGAACGTTTCGAGGGACAATACATTCGTTCACAGACAGGCCTGGGAGCCTCAGGCGCGTCTGCCCACTGATACACCAGCAAACGCAACAATCCACTCAAGAAGCCCGGCAACCCGGGCTTCTCACCATGCCATATGCCCCGACTCAATGGATCCATCAACGTCTGAAAGTCTTAAAACCCGCCATCAGACAAACCCTAATACCAAAGTCTAATAGAGAGTCTGACAGGATAATTGCAATCTGGCCCTGAGCTTGAAATCTGCCACGAATCCATGAACTATCAACGCCAGTGGCGAAAAAAACGAACAACAAAAACAAACAAAACAACAACCAAAAGGACCGCCCGTGAATACTCACTATACTTCTGCACACGTTGCTGACGAGTCCTCAAAGGATATGCCTGAATACCGCACCTACCCGGTCAGTGCTGACATTGCCGCCAATGCCTGGGCCGACGATGCCAGGTACCGGGAAATGTACCAGCAGTCTGTCGTCAACCCGGAAGGATTCTGGCGCGAACAGGCCCAGCGTATTGAGTGGTTCAAACCCTTTACCAAGGTCAAGGACGTTTCTTTTGATGACCATCACGTCGAGATCAAGTGGTTCTACGATGGCACCACCAATGTCTCCCATAACTGCCTGGACCGCCATCTGGCAGAAAAAGGTGACCAGATTGCCATCTACTGGGAAGGTGATGAACCCGGCGACCAACGACAGGTCACGTACGCTGAACTCCATGACAAGGTCTGCCGTTTTGCCAATGCCCTGAAATCCCAGGGGGTTCGCCAGGGCGATGTTGTTGCCATCTACATGCCGATGGTCATCGAGGCATCGGTGGCCATGCTCGCCTGCACCCGGATTGGCGCCATCCATTCTGTTATTTTTGGTGGTTTTTCCCCCGAAGCCGTGGCAGGCCGTATCATCGACAGCGGCGCCAAGGTCATGATCACTGCCGACGAAGCGGTACGCGGCGGCAAGACCGTGCCGCTGAAAGCCAATGTGGATGAAGCCCTGACGCACCCCGGGATCAAAACGCTGGAAAAAGTCATCGTCTACCGCCGGACCGGCGCTGATATTTCCTGGCACCATCATCGCGATGTCTGGTGGCATGACCTGGAGAACCTGGCGTCTCCCCACTGCGATGCCCGGGAAATGAATGCGGAAGACCCGCTGTTTATTCTTTACACCTCCGGCTCCACCGGCAAGCCGAAAGGCGTTGTACACACGACCGGCGGTTACCTGGTCTATGCCTCGCTCACCCATCAATATGTGTTTGATTACAAAGACGGTGATATTTACTGGTGTAATGCCGATGTCGGCTGGGTTACCGGGCATTCCTACGTGGTGTATGGTCCACTGTGTAATGGCGCCACCATCGTCATGCATGAAGGGTTACCCAATTATCCCACCACCAATCGTATCAGCCAGATTGTCGACAAATACCAGGTCAATATTCTGTACACCGCACCCACTGCCATCCGTGCACTGATGGCCCAGGGCACTGCCGCCGTTGCTGATACGCACCGCTCCAGCCTCAAACTGCTGGGCAGCGTGGGTGAACCCATCAACCCGGAAGCCTGGGTCTGGTATCACGACACCATTGGCAACAGCCAGTGCCCCATCGTCGACACCTGGTGGCAGACTGAAACCGGCGGCATCATGATTACCCCCCTGCCCGGTGCAACTGCACTCAAGCCCGGCTCGGCAACACGGCCTTTCTTCGGCGTATTACCCGCCGTGGTGGATGGCCAGGGGAATCTTCAGGAGGGCGCTACTGAAGGCAACCTGGTGATGATCGACAGCTGGCCCGGTCAGGCGCGCACCGTATTTGGCGACCACGAGCGCTTTGTACAGACCTACTTCTCTACCTTCAAAGGCATGTACTTCACTGGCGATGGCGTACGGCGTGATGAAGACGGGTACTACTGGATTACCGGACGGGTGGATGATGTACTGAATGTCTCAGGCCACCGCATGGGTACCGCCGAGATCGAAAGCGCCATGGTGGCCCATAGGCAGGTCGCAGAAGCCGCGGTGGTCGGCTATCCCCACGATATCAAGGGCCAGGGTATCTACGTTTATGTCACCCTGAACCAGGGCGTCGATTATACCGTTGACCTCGAAAAGGAGCTGAAGCAGTGGGTGCGCAAGGAAATCGGTCCGATCGCGACACCGGACATCATCCAGCACGCCCCCGGCCTGCCCAAAACCCGTTCCGGCAAGATCATGCGCCGCATCCTGCGCAAAATCGCCAGCGGTGAATGTGAAAACCTTGGCGATACCTCAACCCTGGCCGATCCTGCCGTTGTTGATCACCTGATTGATCATCGCGTTACTGCGGCTTAAACCTGATAACAGGGCTTCTTCCGGAAGCCCTTTTTGAGCCTGCTGCCGTGATACCCCTTACCACTGACGAATCGCGTTATCCCACAATCAGATGGAAACCTGCTGTAGAAAACAAAAGACCCGCGGCCATAAACAGCATGAACAAGGTGACGATAATGGCTCCAAGGATTTCTTCCCATGTCATAAAGAACTTTTTCATGACCTGTCCCTCCTTTTCTGCCTGCGATGGAGGCGTTTTCAGCCTTCACGGGTAAGATGCCCTAACCCTATGGCGATAGAAATGGCACACCAAATGTTATTTTTTTAGGTATTTATGCGTAGCTCCAATAGCATTTCCCGTGGCATATCGGCCCACTCAAGCCGTTGATAAGGCACTTCTAAAAACACCCGGGATTAAACAAGCCCCCCTAACCAAACGATCGTCTCAGATTTAAAATACGGCCCATCCCGAGGTTACGGATTGACATTAGCGCTTCGCTCCTTATAATTCGGCATCTCTCTGGTGCGGGGTGGAGCAGCCTGGTAGCTCGTCGGGCTCATAACCCGAAGGTCGTCGGTTCAAAT
>NZ_BAAJPA010000018.1:0-89350 GCF_057552235.1 Kistimonas ophiarachnellae
GGTTATGAGGTTTCCCCTTCTCATTAAGCAATAACTCATTGAAGTTTCTCCCGCTGGATTCCCGGCCGACAAAACTGTGCACATTCTCATCACCATGCTCATCCAGCGCCAGGCAATAGTTCAATGGTTTGCAACAGGACTGTATGCAGAAATCCACCGCAGCGTCCCCAATGCTGCAACGCTGACCATCCACCGTGCAAATCGCCAGGGCTAACTGTTCCGGTTCAACCTTGGCGAGCTGGGGAATATAGTCAGCAACTGCGCCATCACAATTCTGTCGTACCAACTCAACTATTTTTTCCATGGCACAGCAAAACTGGCAAAAGTCAGGAATAACCATCTTTCCCTGCAACACTTTCTCCACCAACAGGATATTCGGGCGAATCCATTGGCAGAAAGCCGCGTAATCCAGTGGAGCATCAGCGGGTCTCGAGGCGATAGCCTGTAACCGTTCATCCTCCAGATGCAAGCCTGCTTCAGCCAACCGGTCATACAGTACGTGCGGCAAGATTAACCCTGTATTATACGTATCAAGAGAGTTGAACAGCCTCCTTTCCCTCTCGTCGTCAAACGGTTGTTGTCTTCCTTCCGGGGGAACATTCAACGAACCAGCAGAATCAGTCATTTTCTTCACCATAGATTCTGAACAGCCAAGCGTGTTAAACATAGGCATAACATGCAAACCGTTCATTCAGAGGCAGCTTCACTTCTGCCGTATCTGCTTATTTTTGAATAGAAGAGACGCTGCAAAAGAAAGATCAACCACCGATCGAAGGCCAATCCAGCGCCAATTTGCGCAATGAGTATGGAGTGAAAGCGTTAACACTGCCGAAAAAAATCAGTCCTCGAACTCAAAGTGTCTCTGGCCCTTTGCAAAAAGAGATTGAAAGAGTCACTCAGAGAGTAGGAGTGGCATTTATAGATAAACGCGATCTGTGATTTTTCATGAGATCTGAGTAAGGGCATGGCCACTGTCTAATAGTTGTTTGCCTAAACACACCAGACAGTGACCGGCCATGCCGATTGAAGAGATTCAGCACGATCTGGACGAGTGGTTGGTGTTCTACAATACTCGTCGCAGGCATCAAGGAAAGATGTGTTGTGGCCGGACACCGATAGAAACACTGATAGCCGGTAAAGAAATCTGGAAGGAAAAATTCATCGGCTGAATTTGACCTGACAGACACCCTTTGAATTATCGGTAACTGTCAGGTCGGGTCTGAACTTCTACAACTAAAAGAAATACCCCGCACAGGGCGAGGTCTCAGACTCTCTTATTATTGTTGTTATTTCTGTTAACGCCTGCTTGTTATTCACTAAGTGGGCTCACTCCGGATCTGACACCATCAAGGCGCCAGTGAGTCTCCCCTTCTGGCTTCCCCCTCACAGGCTTGAACTCATTTTACGTATTTTCCGAATACACATAAATGACATGACGCAACACAGTGGTTTTCCAATATCCGGATAATTGAAGGTTTGTATCCCGTAAACCTGGCTGACTCCCACAAAGAACCACCGAACATAGCAAAGCACTGCCTGACAGCACGCCTGCAATCCATCATTTACCCATACGCTTCGGCGAATCATGGCTACGCTTGCCCTACCTGATTGCCAAAGACATCTGCTGTCATGAATGAGCTCCGCAAAGAGATTGGCCTGCTACAGGGCATCGGTCTGATGTCGACCTCCTTACTGGGCATGGGCATTTTCGTCGTACCGTCTGTAGCGGCCACCCTCTCGGGAGCAACCTCCCTGTGGGCCTGGCCAATCCTGATCCTGCTGGTCATTCCCGTCGCGCTGACCTTTGCACGGCTGGGGCAGCAATTTCCCAACGCCGGCGGTGCAGCCTACTTTGTTGGCAAAGCCTATGGGCCGGCCTGGGATAAACTCACCGCAGTGCTATTTATCAGCGTGATTCCGGTCGCCATACCGGCAGGGCTGCATATTGCCTCCGGCTTCTGGTATGCCATGTTTGACATGACCCCCATGGGCGAACTGCTGATACAACTGTTGACCCTGATGCTGATCCTGTTCCTTGGCCTGCTCGGCGCCAGAATCTCCGGCAATGTGCAAATCACCATTGCCCTGATCATTGCCGTTGTGGTTGTCGCCATCGGGTACTTCGGCGAACTGACACTGAAAGACAGCTTACCCGGCGACATTGAATTCCTTGCGGTTAGCAAAGCCATCGGTGTCGTGTTCTGGTGCTTTATAGGTCTTGAAGCGTTTGCCCACATGGGCGAGGAATTCAAATGTCCGGAGCGGGACTTCCCACGGGCCATGGTCATCGGTTTTGTGTTATCCGGCATGATTTACTGGGTCTATTCTGCGGCAGTGTTGAAATTCGGGGCTTACGGTTCTCCTGAACAGGAAGTCACGTCCATGCCCACCATCCTCTACCTGCTGTTTGGCGATAATGCCCGTTATATCGCCGGTGTGGCGGGCTACCTGGCCTCTTTCGCCTCAATCAACATTTACCAACAGGGTTTTGCCCGATTAGTCTGGGCACAGGCCAGACAGGAACGGCTACCCGCCATGCTGCGACGAACATCGGGCAGGGACGTACCGGCCAATGCACTAATCCTGGTTATCACCGTGAGCGTGATCAGCACGGTCGCTGCGGCTGTTTTTGCGCTACCACTGGATGATCTGATCCGGTATACCAACGGCAATTTCATTATGGTCTATGTACTTAGCATGGCGGCGGGGTGGAAAGTTTTCCGCGGGTTTCCTCACTGGATGGCAGGTTTCTCGTTTATTTTGATTTTGCTTCTGCTCAGCATGCTGGGAACGGATTGTTGGTATGTACTGGGTATTTTCTGTGCTTACTGGTTGCTGGTCTTTTGTCACAGCATGATTCACAAGGATAACCGCTACAAACGGAAGATTATTGGAAAACCCTGATGAGAGCCGGCTGACTACAGGACAAAAAGCTTACCGATCGATTGAAACTGGATATTTTTATAAAACTGAAGAAAGATACACAAAAGAACATACTCACTAAAAGAAACGTCATTTTTCTGAGCAAGACTTATTTAGAAAGGCTGGAGGCACAACCATTTCATCAAATATCGAAGAGAGAATTAAAAAAACAAATCGAAAAATATGTGGGAGATCAACATTCATTAAAGCCGTCACTGCCCAGGTCACTGGACGATGATTTCATACGCTTCATACGAAATATCCAGCTGTTAGAGTCTAAATCCCCATTCGACCGCTACCTCGTTCACCTCAGGAGTCTGCTGGATGTGGAAGTGGCAAATATCTCTTCAGCGTTAGCGGTGAACCAAATCGCTCCATTAGAATGGCAACCCATGGAGTGTCTCATCATCAACACGGCACAGGCCACGCCGAACGCTCCCTCCGTGAAGACGAAGGGGGATTTCTTGTCGTGTAATGTGATGAATCGCAGGTCTGTTTAGGCTGTCCTTTTGGCCTGCGTTTTTAACGGCGCACACAGAAAACTACTGACCCGGCCCAACATTAATCGCCAGCGATAACGCGCCCAATCCAGTCAGTGAATGATGCTACACGGGTATAAACACCATACATGAAAGGCCTCGCGCACCCGGAGCCCCAAGACACAATACCGGCCTGCACATAGCTGCCATCATGCTTGATGACCAGGGGGCCGCCACTGTCCCCCTGACAGGCATCCCTCCCGCCATCAACGTAGCCTGCACAAAATTCGTAATCCTCAATATCGTTGTCATAGGACAGGAGGCAGTAGGCTTGCGGCACAAGGGGAACCTCTATCGTTTTAAGGACTTCCGGCATGTTGTAATCGCCTTCGCGGGTCGTTCCCCAGCCAGATACCGTGGCCAGCACCCCGGGCAATGCGGATTCTTCCATGATCGCATCATCGGCCAGTGCCAGATACGGCGTATTCATCACCGGCCGGCTCAATTTGACCAGTGCAATATCAGCATTGCTGTCATCATGGAAATACGCATTGGCTGCTCGCAGTGGACGCATACCATCCCCCGACACCTTGACGGGATTAATGCGAATTTCAATTTCACCGAGTGTTTCCTGATGATAATTATCGAGACAGTGAGCTGCCGTTAAAATCCACTGAGGCGCAATCAGGGAGCCACCACAGAAATGCTCCCTGCCATCCTGAAACGAAACCTGCCAGGGCTGCTTGCCATGAGGTACATCTCTGCCGCCCACAATTCTCAACAAAGACTGCTCACCGGGTAAACCAGCCATAGAAAAACAAGACAGCAACCATAACACTAGAAACAATGAGGCATTGACCGAGACTTCAGTAGAATTCATAAACGCCACTCGTATTGATGCTTACGGTATAGTGCATGATTAGCAAATCACTGAATCATGTATAAAGAAATAGCGCGTTATTGAAAGCGCATTAATAAAATAGATCCAGATATTAGAATTGCTGACTTAAACAGGTAATAAATTAAGATTCGTGAGTAAAAAATGATAGCAATGGTTTTCCAGTGCTCAACCATTGATACAAAGTGAAACAATTAAACCGCAAACTGTATTAAAAATAAGCCAGCAGCAGACCAATCTAGCGACATACTGATAACTGGCTTAGCTCGGATAAGCGCCCAAAAACGCATTTACAGTATTTCATCCAGCGTGATATTACCGCAAACCAGCGCTTCTTTCCTTTGACGAGCCAGCTTTTTTACACGCGCTTCCATTTTCAACGCCATCGTCTGACTGGGCATAGCGGCATGAAAAACCAGCTCAAGGGGCCCCCGACCGCGAAGATAGCGGGCGCCTTTTCCACTACCGGCAGAATGCTCCCGGAAACGTCGCTCTACATCGGTCGTAATCCCTGTATATAACGTGCCTTTGGCACAGCGAATCATGTAAAGATGCCATTCAGCCATGACAGGCACAGTCCCTTCTCGCCCCAGACAATTGCGTCAATTACCAACATATACCCGGGGCCATGGCTGATATGCTTGAGTCAAAGACTCCGGCCATGCGCCGGTGTGGGAACTGTATCATCGTCAGGTTGACAGTGACTACCGGAACCGGGAGATAACCATGAAAAGATTCCGTGTTTACTACCATCCGGCCCATGGCCATGAAGCGGTCAAGCGTGGGTTTTCCTGGCCGGCGCTGTTCTTTGGGGTGTTCTGGGCCCTGTTCAAACGACTCTGGAATATTGCCGCATTACTGTTCGCCATACAGCTGATCCTGCACATGCTGGATATTCAGGTTCAGCACTCCGACAGCCTTCCAATGGCACTCCTGATCCTTGCCTGTTCCCTGGCGGTATGGCTTTTGCCCGCTTTCAAAGGCAACCAGTGGCGGGAAAACACGTTACTGCGCAGAGGCTACCACCTGGTCAGTGAACTGGATGCCCCATCCGCCCGCGAAGCGATTATACGTTGTGATCAGGATTATCACGGGCAAATGGTCATGTGATAAATGATCGACCAACTGCAGGACAGAGACCGCTGCGTCACAGTCCTGCTTCAGGCTAACCAGATAGTTATTCAAGATTGGGAAACTTTCGCAGCAATCACTTCTCAAACCAACCTGTAATACCAGCAACTTTCTTCTTTATTAATTTTTTGCAGGTTGAAAAAATGGAAGCCGGAATAACCAAACCCTTGCTATTAACAGCACCTGTTCCTACTCAAGACAGAATTAACATCTCAAAAAAATTCACTGCAGTCCCTGTCGAAAGTCTTGCTTATGTATACTGCCTGGTTGATGGCAATTCTATGCCCCAAAAAAGATACATCATGGAACGAGAACCCAAAAGAGTGCAAATTGGGGAAGTCACTACACATGAATTCGAAGTTGATACGCCCATGTCACCAACACCCAAAAGCGATACAATGGGCAAACCTACCCTGCTTCCATCCAGAGTCTGGACATTATCCAAACTGGGCCCACACTCATTATGGCGTACAACTTTACCTAAACGCGTTCCAGATATAAGAATTGAAGACTCTAACATCCATAATAAAGGAGACAGCATTTTCAATGCCTTAGTTGAATTAACAAAAAACTGTTTTCCAGAGAAACAAGTAAAAGAAGCAGAAGAAAGTAGCACGCAAGCCTTTTACCAAATTGCGTCATTATACCTGGAACGTAATTTCTATGAGGCAACACGGGCAAATGATCAACGTAACACTCTGCTAAACGACCTAAAGCGCTCACTATCAGCAATGAAAGAGCAGATGCGTCACAAACATCACCTTACTCTCTTTCAATTAATAGACAATGCTCAACAAGCTGAAAATCTGGCTTATTCATTAACCAGCAAACTACATGAGCGTCAGCTTCCCATTCAGCATCATGATGAATGTTTAGCATTTTGCATCAGTCATGAGCAGTACAGGTTTGGAAGGCATGGTGATGATGCGATGCCGTACACGCTGACCAGAAGGCTTTCAGCATTACGATACATTCTGGTTGATTATCAACCTGACACATTATCATTTGATGTAATACTTGAACTGATGAAAAAACTGGGTCATTCACAAGAATTAGCGACATTCACCCAACACCGGGTAAAAGTCAGGTCCGAGGAGATTTCTAATCAGGTTATCGGTAATTTACTGTGCGATGCAGTCATACCCTTTCATGATAAACCTGCAATGAAAGGCGTCGCTGACTTTTTCCATGAATATGGCTTACCTACAAGGGCGGTCGTTTTTGTTGAGTCAATACACACCAACTTATTTAAGCAGGCATTAAACAGAAGATACACAATGGAGTTTCATGAGAATGACAACTACACACTCCTTTTTAAACATGAAATGACCCAAGATCAGCGCAGAGAAGAAGTATCACAGGTGCTTGACTATGCTATGAGCAAAATACGTTCATTCAGAGTAGCAATAAATTACCCTGAGGATTTACTCTATACAATGAAGCGGAAATTTGTCATTAAAGCTATTAAGAAAATCGCCCGGATTGAACCGTTTACTTCAGGTCATCATGACTTTCTTACAATGCTTGACATACTACTCTGTCAGGAAGCGGGTATTCCATACATTAAAATCCGTCATGATGACTATTTATTTTTCAGCTGTGATGAAATATATGAAAAACAAGCTCAAATTTTGTCTCCGCTCAAAGCAAAAAAAGAACAGTTACATATTAACCCTCTATTAACATTTATAAGAAGCAACAACAAAGCATTCCTTGACTGGGTTGTTACAAATAATCTACACGAACTCTTCAAAATTGATCACCAAGGTACATCACTGCTCACATATGCCCTTATTTACAGTGAACCAGGCATTGCTAAAACATTACTAAACGCAGGTGTCGACCCCCTGAAAAAATCAAAACATCCAGTCAACCAAAAAACAATAATGATGATTGAGGCTGCAACTATACACCGTTTATCGTTTGACCCTGAATTTGCTGTTTACTTAATTAAGCAAGGCTTAGAACTTCCCGATATAGAAAGCAAAAGTTTTTACATGATTAAAGATAGAGCCATGAATGCTCATAACAAATCACTCTTGCAGTTTATTGAAAATTTAGAAGTAGAGAAAGAGGGAATCACCCCGGAAAAAGGAACACCTGTCCACCTCTAAACGGCAATCTTTTTCTGCATAGCGAACAGAATAAAAAACCATCTAACAAATTGTTCAATATGATTTACTTTTTTTATCCACACCCTGAAAAGGGTAAACCATATGAGTTAACACCTGTCATATGTAATACACATCAGACATGTACATAAAGAGTTCGTCTGTCACACAACAGTCCAAATGATCAAAAGGAAGATTCGTAATGGAAGCAGTTTCAATTCCCCATCACCAACCAGCCCAACAACCCGGTTCCAGCACTAAAAGCACACCAGGGGAAGAAACCCGTGTACCTACCCTCACCACAGAGAGAGAACCTGCTCGTCTTGCTACAAGGGGCATACACGGTTGGTCTATCAAACTGCCTAACCCTGACAAAGATACTGAACAATTATATCTAAGCTACGGGATGAACCAACTGCAGCTCTCTGCCAATGAAAAGTGCAGGCATGCAGAGGGTGACCCATCCAGCACAATATTTAACGGCCTGCTAAGAGCCACATTCGCATTGCTGCCAATGGATGCATTTGACCATAATGGTATGTTCGAGCAAACCGAAACACACAGTCTATTGCAACAGACATTATGGAATCTTATCCAGTCTGAAAAAAGTGACTGGGGAAACCATTATCGCAGTCAGATGGTGCAAAGCTACTGCCGTACAATCGCTATCATGATGGAGCAGCTTTTATACAAACAGGTAAAAAACAAAGATGACAGGGTCGCTATATTAAGTGCTCTGCTGGAAAGCGTAAAAACGACAAAAAAACTATCCATGGAGCAAAAAACGCTACTGAGCCAGATTCTGGATGGCGCATTACAATCCGAAAACGCATTATTCAACCTTTCCGTGTCGTCCCATATTCGATCATTACCCCCCATCCGACATCATGATGAATTACTTGCGTTAACAACCATTGACGAAGAGGCCCCCATGGGGCGATTAGGAAGATGCTACTTTCCTTACAGCGATATAAAAATGATCAATGCTTTACAATTTGTACTCGAAAACAGTGATTGCGATCAGCTACAAATGGAACATTTACATGGTATCTTCAAGCATCTTGGATTGGATTGGCAACCAGGCGACTATTCACAGGTTAACATTCAACTCAGTGGTAACAAATGCTCTCACGAAAACCTTAGGGATATTGTTCACCGATCCACGTTGAAAGATAAAGCTATCGATCAAAAAACAAAGGATGAGTCCTTTTTGCAACAGTGTGGTATTCCAGGGCAGGATATCAGACATGGCCAAAAGCCTATTGACGAAACTGATTTCTTATTAACTCTCAACCTCACCACGGGTGGCATAGAAATAGAAAACTGGCTGGAACCCGCCCAACGTGAAAAAAAGCTTCAACAACTGATTGACAACTTTAATACTGCAATCAGTCAAACCGCTCATCAAAGGAATCACCCCGAATCTCAAAAAGCCGTCATTACGATAATGCGCGAACTATTGCTTTTGAACTTATTAAAAAAAGGTAATGAGCAGCTGGTTATTCAAACTCATATTTTACTTTGCCACATTGCCAATATTGACTTCGTCAACCTTAATAATCTTGATGAATATACCCACCATACTGTTGCAGAACTTTGCGACATGGAAGAACAACGTCTAAGGGACTTTTTAACTGAAAAATCCCCTCCTGAAATAGGATTTTGTAATCCAGCAGCTTTCTACATGTATCACAACAAAACGACAATGATGCACTACATATTATGCGAACCCGCATTTCAGCATCTGAGGGAGTTAAAGCATTATGGTGCTGATCTCCTTGCCTATGCCTGTCTCCATAGTAGCTTGGAGATTATCACGGAATGGTTTAAATTGAACCCCAAACCAAGTATTACCACCTTCACCAAAAAAAATCTTCAGGAAGAGTTACCACTTGAGATGGCGTTGTTGCGAAAAGATGAAGAGTCACGTTTAAAAGTTGTCCTGCTATTACTTGAAAAAGGCGCCTTGCTAAAAAAAACATTCTCTACCTATAAAAAAATCATGATGGAAGTAATAAAGCAATCCCATAGACCCGAAGAACTTAATGATGATTGTACGACAGCCAGAGAGCTTGGCACACCGGAGTTACTTACACACCGACAGGGAATGATTCAAGAAACACAAAAAGAAATCGACCAGTTTCTTACTAAAGACGATGACGATTATAGCCATGAATGAGACGATATCATTCATGGCTATTTAAAAACCTCAACGTAAATATTACGCCACGAACATCGGTTCGATTGATTCCTGCGACTGTTCCTCCATGGTAATCCATAATCAGCCTGACAATATACAGACCTAACCCGAGATGCAGTCGTTCCTTCCCATTACTGAGGCTTGTCTCATTTTCCTGATGGGTACGGACGGATACCATGGAGTCAAACAAACGCCCTTCCAGCGCTGCGGGCAACAGGGGGCCATCATTTTCAACATCAATAGACACACCCTCCCGGTCCTGACGCAGGCGAATCAGGATAACGCCACCCGGCGTACAGAAATCCACCGCATTGCCCACCAGCTTGTCCAGCGCCTGAACCACCAACTCCGGCGCTACTTCCAGACAGACCGCCTTTTCCGGCAAATCAGTCTCCAGTGTTGCACCGGGATAGATGGCACGATAAGCCTCTCGCAACTCCTCCAGCATCTGCCTTAAATCGATGGTTTCTTTTTCCGTATGGCTGATACCGGCCTCCAGACGGGTTGCCTCATTGATGGCATTGAGTATCGCGCTGAGCCGCCCGGCCCCCTGCTCCGCACGACGCAGGTAAACACCCGCCTGATCACCCAGCGGCTCATGGGCCAGGTTATCCAGCGACGAGCGAAGGACAGCCAGTGGCGTGCGCAGCTCGTGGGAAAGCTTACTGCCCAGCGAGCGCAAATAATCGGTATGTTCCCCCAATCGCCCCAGCAAGCGCCCGAAACTACGCGACAACTGACCTATTTCATCGGACATGTCACTGACGGGAAAATCATCCCGCACACGACCATCCGCACCAAAGGCCTGTTCTGCGGCCCGGTTTAAACGCTGTATCCGCAGTGACAGCCAGCCTGCGTAACCCAGCAACCCGACAACAGTGATCAACATCGCCAGGAAGCTGAGGGAAAAAAGCCGGTTGAATGCCCGGCCTGCCAGCAACATGGCTTTCTCACTGCCCTGCTCCGCGACCAGCGCACCGGCAATGACATCATCGCGATACAACGGCCAGGCAACCACCAGGCGGAGCACGCCTTCATCTCGCACCCACTGGCTGGCGGGACGTCCGGCCAGCGCATCATTGACCACCGCATTGACCCAGCGACCTTCATGCCAGTGCGAATGATACTGAGGCAGGCGGCCATGATTCAGGATGAGGTTATAGAGCCATTCGAGTAGCCAGAACATTTCCGGTTCATGGTCTGCGTTATCCTGATGTGCGTTTTCTTCCACACCGGCCAGCAGCCATCCGGCATTGTTAATAACACCGAGCCGAACACCCGGTTTCAGAAACGCTGTCAGCGCCTCACGAAGAGCGACATCTGGCGTAATCAACGGACCGGTCTGTCGATCATTCGGTGCGACGGTGCCTGTCCACTGTTCGGTTATGGCGCCATCAGCCTGTTGTGAAGCATCGACGACCGTAAAGCTCACGCCAGACTTCGCCATGGTCAGCGGCATCGCCAGTTCCAACTGGTAACCGGCTGGCGTATCCCTCCACACACCACGGATCAGGTTCTCCCGCTGGATGCGTTCCCGTCCATTCACCGTACGCACATAGCGGGCCAGCACCGGACCCGGCGCCTCCGTGGCGATGGTATAGGTCATGACCTGGCCGCTGGCATCATGCAACTTCAACAACAGGCGGTCCCCATTGTTCAGCGAAGGCAGGGAGGGGTTGTGGTAGACAATATGATCATCAGCCACACGCCAGAACAGGTAAAGCGAGTCATCATCGGTAGCGGCTTTGAAGTTAACCGCAGGGCCGTATGGGGTACTTTCGACCGGTTGTCCCGTAATGCCCTGTGCCTGCCAGTCTTCATCATAGCCATCAAGCACCAGCGGACTCTCGAGCCACCAGGCATAAATATGACCAGCCACCGGCGCCGTTACCGGTTCCGGCACCTGCTGTCTTACCTCAAGACTGGTTGCGATCGTCTGGAGTGACGCCTCCAGCACCTGGGCCTGCGCATCCCGCAGGCTGGCTTCCATATCACGGACAGACTGGATGCCCGCCCATGGCAGCACCAGAACCAGTAGGCTGACCAGAACCAGCTGACGACTGAGTTTCACCGGCAATCCAGCCCTGCTGTCGGAACGCTGCACAACGTCATTTGATCAGGCCACCTTCCAGCGATAACCCATGCCATAGGCGGTCTCTATGGCAGAAAAGTCGATATCCGCTGACTGGAACTTCCTGCGAATCCGTTTGACATGGGAGGTAATGGTGTTGTCATCCAGCACAACTCTGGCGGCATCCATCAGTTGCTGTCGGTTTTTGATATGACCGGGGTGCATGGCCAGGGCATGCACCATCCAGAATTCCGTCACGGTCAGGGGAATCTCGGTATCGCCCCAGCGGGCTGTCAGGCAATCCATATCCAGCGCCAGTTTCCCGCGCTCCAGCTTATCCGGCTCACGGTGGGGCTGCTTCAGGGCATCAACCCGGCGGAAAAGTGCATTCACACGGGCCAGCACATGGGCAATGCTGATATCTTTGGTGAGGTAATCATCGGCGCCCAGGCGGAGTCCGGAAATCACATCCAGCTCATCGTCCCGGGCTGTCAGGAACACAATAGGCAACGTGGGCGCCAGGCTGCGCAACTCCCGGCAAAGCTCAAACCCACCTTCCACATCATCACCCAGGCCCACATCAATGACGGCCAGATCCGGCAACGCCTGGCCAAAGGCCGCCATGGCCGCTGGCCGGTTATCATAGAGGCTGACCTGGAAACCCTGCCGCTGGAAGGCATCCCGATAGTTCTCGGCAATCGCAGGTTCATCTTCGACAATCGCAATATGACGCGCCATGACAATCAACAGGTATCCGGTGAAATCAGAGGGAGAGTATCAGTCATTGCACCAAGGTCTTAAAGCCCTGCAGTCATTTCTTTTGGTTTGAGGGTTGCGTGCATCACAACCCAACGTCTCAGGGATGGCTTTTTCTCATTTTCTCCCAGGCAATCCACTGTTTTTCTGTTTGAAGCAGATACACGCCACTCAGGATGAAGCCCATTGCCGCCAGATCCAGCAGTGTCACAGGCTCATGAACGAAAAAATAACCAATAGCCAGCGCAACTACCGGGGGAATATAGGTGGAAGCGGAGGCCGTGATCGCCCCCAGGCGGTTCACAATGAAATAATAAAGAATAAAAGCAATGCCTGTTCCCAGCGTCCCCAGCCCCGCAGCAACACTGACGAGGGTTGTTGTATCCGTTGCAATCCGGGTAATTCCATCGAAATCCGTAACAGCCGTAGACACCAGCAAGGCAAAGCCGATCTGGTAGGTGGGAAGCGCGACTGCAGACAGGTTCAATTCCGACAGGTATTTCCTGGCATAAACAAACGATCCTCCAAGGCTCAGTGACCCCAGCACCATGTACAGGGCACCTTCAACATTCACACCCTCAATGCCACCAACCCAGGGACGGGCAATCGTCAGCACACCAAGAAATCCCAACGCGACACCCAGCCCTTTCTGGAGACTCACCGCCTCATCCCGCAGAAAAAACAGGGTCATGACAAAGGAGAACAGGGGAATGGAACCGCTGAGCATACCTGCCACACTGGATAATAGCAGTGACGTACCCCTGGCAAAGGCATAGTAATAAAGCACCGTGGCCAGCAGTGACATCACCAGAAAATGGTGCCAGTAACGCCAATGGGACAAACGCAACGCCCGCCGGCAAAGGGCATAGGCCAGCAACGGCAGAAAACCAAAGAATATCCTCAAAAAGACAATCTGTGAGGGTGACACGTATTCAGCGGCCCATTTCATAAACAGAAAATTACTGCCCCAAATAATGCCAAGGGCTATAAAAGCAACATAAGCGACTCGCTGCATAAAAGAACATCCAAAACATTTGCATTGCTTCTGATAACCACACCAGGAAACAATTAATACAGTAAGTAGTAGTCTGGCCTAAAAAAGACGACGCAGGGCAGGATTTTATAACAACCCCGCAAGAATGGCTGGCAAAACACTTTTACCGGATAGCAGCTTGACAACCCGGATGCTTTTTATGTGTGTCACTGTTAAGAATGCTCTGAAAAAATTGCTCAATCATTATTCAAAAAGTGATGAAACGTGTCCCCCCTCAATCCCAGGCGCAGGGTTTCCAGTGAAATAACATCACGGGGATCGATATTGCCAAGATTCACATTAGAACCGATTAACTTAATAAACCAGGCCTGCTGGGCCTTCCTGGGCGCTTCCCAGATAATACTGCCTTCAGGAATATGGGTGAGAATTTTATCAATTAAATCAGAATGCACGTCCCCTGAAGAATGGAATAAACCCACATTGCCCCCCTCCCGGCCCTCACCGATCACTTTCCAGGCACCGGCCTCAAGCTCGTTATGCATGCGTTCAGCCCACTTGTCAGGCGGTATGACTTTTTCTGCATCCTTCGAGCCGACTTCCGATACAACCGTTACGTAGTGCGACAGTCGCCGGATGTATTCACATTTCTCGTCATGGGGCATTTCAATAGAGCCGTCAGACACTTCCGCCATTTCCAACCCAAATTTGTCCATGACGCCCAAGTAGTCTTCAAACTGGTTTCGAATGACAAAAGCCTCAAAAAGCGTACCGCCCAGGTAGATATTGATTCCCGCGTTTTTATACAGATGGATTTTTTCCCGGAGTCCTGGATAAACGTATGAAGTCGTCCAACCTAATTTCATGATGTCGATAAAATCACCCGATACCTCCAGCACATCGTCTACTTCCCTGAGTGCGAGGCCTTTATCCATGGCCATTGTTATCCCCGTCCGCCTGGGTTTTAGCGTCCTCTCAGGGATATTATGCAATTCGTAATTCATACGGACCGGGGCATTAACATGCATTAATGCCCCGCAGTATAGAAAGGTGTAACGCTATCACAAGGAACGATTTCCGATTATCGTCACCGTTAAAACAGAAACCTGTTTCTGTTTAAGCCTTACGTCGCCAGACCGTACACTGCGCCAGCGTATGCTGGAATTTCCTGGCGGTTTCACGGATGACAAAAGGAACATCAACAGGCGGCTGAACTTCTTCGAAATGGCTATTCAGTATACGGTGCAGGCCCGTACAGGTATCCAGTGCCTCACCATTTTCACGGATGCCCCCGAGCCATTTGTCCCTGGGTGTATAGTCTTCCAGCCAGGTATAAGGTGATGTCAGCACCAGCAATCCGCCCGGACGAATCCGCTCATGGATCATGCCAAGGAAAAGCGCCGGGTTATTCAATCGATCGATCAGGTTGCCTGCGAACACCAGATCATAATTGTCGTATATCGGCTTGAGGTTGCAGGCATCACCCTGGGTAAACCGGATACGATTAACATCAATATCATCCAGCCCCAGCTCCGCCAGATCGGCTACACAATAATCACCCAGCTCACCTTCCGTGGGAACGAAATAGCGGATTTTGCCTCGTTGCTGCAGTTCGGAAGCGGCTGAAATAAATCGCGCCGAGAAATCAATCCCGTCCACATGCCGGAACCAGCGAGCCAGTTCAAAACTGGTGCGCCCTACCGAACACCCCAGGTCCAGCGCGCGGGTTCCGGAACAGCCCTGACTTAAGCCATGACATATCTGCGCACAGGCTGCCGGATAATTTGGCACATCAAAGAAGGTTTCGCCGTAGTGAAACGCAAGATACTGGGCAACCAGCGCATCGGTTTCATAAGGATTTGCTGACGTATTTTCCACCGCTGACGATTCCACATAACGGAAACCGGCATGCTGGAAAAAGTGTCGGCGGAAGGCGTAACGGGAATCACGGATCGCATAGTTCCCGGTGGAAATCCAGCATCCCCCCTTGATCAGGTTATGCCGACCATCAAACGTTGGCGTTGAGAAATCATCGTAACAGGGGTGCACACGGAAGCCATCAAAGCCATCAATGGGCGTTATCGTCCATTGCCAGACATTCCCGATCACATCGCACAATTCACCGGTACGGAATCGATCCACGGGGCAGGCAGATGCCCAATGTTCCAGGTTGATATTGCCCGGCGCTTTATCCCACCAGGGCTGGTCTGTATCAATGGCTTCACGGAGGCAATACCACTCCGCCTCACTGGGTAGTTGAATCTGACGCCCTGTCACTTCCGATTTCCACTGGCAGAAGGCCTGCGCCTCATGACAATTGACGTCTACAGGCCAGTTCCATGGCATGGCAATCTCTTCGAGCATGGTGCGATAACGGAAACCATCGCCATCGGCTACCCAGAACTCAGGATAACGCGCTTCACTGAAAGTCGCCCAGGCCCAGCCCTCATCCGTCCACCAGCGTTCATTATCATAGCCGCCGGCCTCGATGAACTGTCGGAACTCGGCATTGCTGACCAGGTATTCACTGGCGCTGAACGCCGGCACATCGACGTCATAACAGCCATATTCATTATCCCAACCATAGAGCGGATTATCGTGCGCCTTGCCGAGTTTCAGGGAACGACCGGGAATTCCCACGAGCCGGTTTTCCGGTGCATCACCACTTTCCCGGCATGGCTGCCAATAAGGATGTGGCTGAACGTACGACAAAGGTAACTGGCGGATTAACACAGACGATGTTTCCAGGTGAATCCGCTCATGCTCAATCCCCATCATGATGACCCAGGCCGGACTATCCCAGCTGATCGGAATCTCCAAAGGCATCTGTGTAATGAAATCAGATACCAGCGCACGAACCTTACGACGATAGGCTTTCATTGCGTCAACGGAAGGCCAGCTGTAATGACTGTCATCCAGATCATCCCAGGACATCTCATCCACCCCGATGGCAACGATGGCTTCAATATCAGGATCAACACGTTCCGGGATTAATTTCGCGGTCATCAGTTTATTGATGAAAAAGGCAGCCGTATGGCCAAAATAAAAAATCAGGGGATGGCGCAGGGGAATCGCTTTTTCATACCACGCGTCATCACAGGCCAGTGTTTCAAACAGCGTTTCATACTGATCAAACGTTTGCTGAAAATAGGCCAGCAATTCCTGACGTTTACTCTCCGGATCGCCGTTGTTAAGCACCAGCGTTCGAGTCACACGGGGTGGAAACTCACCGTTAATCACATCACTCGCGGTATTTTCAGGCATTATCACGCTCCTGAGAGTACGGGTTGGTTTTGTCCTGTACTGCCCGGACACGATCATCCATCGCTTATTGCTATCAAATGGCATGTACCGATGCAAACCCAGAGGGGCATCCCATGATTCCCATAGTGTTAAACACAGTGAAATCATTGCCGGACGATCGTATGGCATGTCGTATTTTTTGAACTATCGACAGAAGAATAGTCGTTATACAACGCCGTATTTCCGATAAGTTATTCATTACAGGCTTTTGCCTACATGTACGCACTTTTTTATAATCGTCACTGGTTACTCATTAAGCCCCTGGCAAGGGTCACCCAGCCCGAGGGCCATAACAATAAAAATAACCAGACCTATCATGATGCAACATTTTTTTAAGACGTTTCGTCACTGGCCTTTCGACAAACAGCTTACCGTGTTTTTCCCCACCGGGATTTTATTGGTTGCCCTGATATCTGGCTCAATGCTGGCCATAGATCCCATGGCAAACAAAGCGGCACTGTTCGCAGGTTTTTTATTTGTTCTATTCATTCTGATCATTCGACCACGTCTGCATCAAAACCGTTTCTCCCCCAGAACAGAATGGTTTCTGCGCGAATTCTGGCCTGTGCCGGCAATATTGTTAGGTTATCTCACCATGCGCGTTTTACGGCTTGAGCTAGCCGTGGATTATTTCAATATTCCACTGCGCGACGACTGGATGATCCAACTCGACAACGCGTTATTTGGCCAGCCAGTGCCGCTGGCTCTCCAGCACTGGATTTCGCCGGGCTTAACGCTATGGATGGAATTTGCCTATTTGCATTTTTACTACCTGTTGCCGATAGGCTCACTGCTCTATTTTTTCTGGCGAAGGCAACATCAAACATTTCTGCAGCTACGCAAAGCACTGATTTATACATTAACGGGAGGTTTCTGCTTTTACTTCATCCTGCCTGTCATGGGGCCTGTCATGTACATGCCAGACCAATTCGTGGTGCCCTTACCTGCCAACCACGCGATTTTATACGATGCAGTGAACAGCTTCCGTTTCCTCTATGACTGTTTTCCCAGCCTGCACACCGCTATTCCCTGGCTAACCCTGTTCATGACCTGGACTCTGCATCCATGGCCTGCAAGAGGCATGTTACTGTTCATGGCACTATCGATTACGCTTTCCACCCTGTACCTGCGGTATCACTATGGTACGGATGTTGTCGCCGGTTTCCTGTGGGCCTTTCTTGTTGCCCAGTGGATCAAGCACCGACCAGTGGACAGACAAAGTCGTTTATCACGAGGCCTGATGCGTCAGGCTCACTGACATCAACCGGTTGTCTGCTTATCTATACATGCCCTGGAACATAGAGGCGGTGGTGTTTGATTAGTTCAAACTTTTTTCGCCATCATTGCTTCCACATGAAGTCGATCAACGATATTCAGCAGCATCATGCCCTGATCACAGTATTTCGCGGCCAGCTGGAGCAATTGAAATAATTTGACATCCCGCTCCGGCAGCTCATGCAATCCATAGCGCGCCACGGGATAGGTGTTAGATCCATTGGCGGGTTCCCGATCATCTCGCCCATCCTGCAGTAAACGGCTGAACAGGCCATAAGACCAGAATCGATAACGATTGTAGAGTTGTTTCAAGCCTGCCAGGTATTCCCTGAATGCACCGGCTGTGCGGCTTCCCGAGGCAATACGGTAGCCCTTTGTGACCAATCGCGTCAGGATACGCTGGGTCAACTGACGGGCAGCCCGTGCATCACCATGACGCGTACGCGCCTCTATTCTGGTTTTCAGTGCACTGTCACCCCGATCGCAAAGTCGCACTACAAGGTCAGCATCAAACTCGCTGGCCATATCCAACATACGTTCCAACCGTTTTTCTGCACGTTCTAACTGTTCGGTGGTAACGCTTCCCACTGGATCATTTTCAGGCGGGGAGTGGCGCCATGCCATCACCTGTTCATGGAGGCGTTCAATCGGCAGGATTGCCGCAATGTATAAACGCTGTCGTACTGTGGCTTTCGCCGCGTGAATCAGCAAACGATCAATGCAGGACAGCTCCGTGTGCAAGTAATAACGCGTCACCATACCGGCAAGAACCGTTGCCGGTAACAGCCGCATAAGGCGCTGCTGTTCTGCCAGGGAATGCTGTTGGGAAAAGGCTTCCAGAACCCGCATTTTGAGTGGCAGTTGTCCCTTAATGTGTCGAAAATACTCACCAATCATCAAGCAACGATCACCTTCTGAAAGACGGGGCAGCAGGCGGATTGCCTTTTCCTTGTGTGCCACGGAAAGAGCGCTGTTACTCTTGGCCAATACCGTCAGATCGGGATTTTCTGGTCGACCGAATAACAATCCCTCCAGCCGTTGGAGGTGATAACCGCCAGCTTGATGCAGTGCCGCCAACACAACCAGTACATCCGATGATTCGGTTAACTGAAACAGCCGTTCATAGTGTTGAATCACTGGCAGCAGGTCATCAGTACTACCTTGTTTTTCTACGTACCGGCGAATCATCTGTTTCAATTCAGATGTATCCTGCCGCTGACAATGCATGAGAGGAGTTACAAGCTGGGTCAATGAAAACAGATCAGCCAAACTACCCGTCACATCTGCTTGAGAATGCACTGCTGTATTTACCTGGTCAGCTTCAAGGTATGACTCCACCAGCATCCGGTTAGACAGGTCAAGCAACAAGCAGGCAATGTTACGTTGGTTCTGCTTTCGTGTTGCAATATCAGCCCCCATGGGTGACGCATGATGTTTTGATAGCAACTGCAGCAATGGGCTATCCATAAGCTCACGCCAGCTGCGAACAGGGAGATCCATTTCCGACACCAGTAAAGCCACTGCTTTTTCAGGCTGAATACGGTGAAGCATCAACAATAACTCAATAAACCGGTTCTCATCTGACCGGGAACGATCGGATAACGGCAGCAGTAATCGCAACGCCATTAACGGTATGCGTCGCAAGAGTGAGGCGGAAAGAACCTTCTGTCCCTGCAGTTCCAACTGACAGATTTCCCTGACCAAATTAGATGTCATTTGTCGTGCGATTTTATGATTCCGCGTGCGTGATTCACCCGTATTATCCATGACTGCAGCCATCTGTTTTTTTACGGCATGCAGATGGCTTTCATAATGCCTGTCCCTGGTTACGACAGGGATCTGCAACACGGTTGATACCAGGTGTTCAAGATAAGCCAGACCACAGCCCGAACCCTGCCTCTGCTGTTTCACTGTTTCCGATGTAAGCAACACCTCAGAATACACAGCTGTTTCATAGTGACAGGACACAATATCCAGACGACAGTCTGTAACATGGGAAGGCGCGATCGCGTCTGTTTCCGGTGATGTCACCAGCGGTTGTATCCGAAGGTGTCCGATATGCAGTGACTGATGACGTTCCCGGGGATCATCCACAACGCTGTTATTCTGTCTCTCCAGTTGTACATCCGCAGCGGATAACCGAATGGCTGGCTGACTGGCACACGGAAGGGTACTGTGTATTTCACACTCAAACGTCTCAATAAACAGCTTGCCTGTTTTGCCATAAGTGACCTGTGCACTCACAGCAGACAACTGGTAGTCACCGAGCCAGACATGGTCCAGGCTGAATCGAACGCTATACTCCTCTCTTTTACTGCGTAACGGCATTGTACTTCCCCTATCCCTGAAAAGCGGTCAACCCTGAAAGCGGGTAAATAGATGTGATTAAAAAATTAGAGAGGCATAACAACGGCAAGTTCAGGATCGGGGGCTAGACCATGGTAGGAAAATAGCAGGGGCTTAGACCAAAGGCGGAGACACTGCCTTGTAACAGGTCTCCACCTTATAGCGGTTATTCATAAACGCCTTGTCAGTAGGCGGCAACGGCCTCGCTCTCGCTGGAACCGGTCAGTTCAATCGTGACCACCCGCTCAAGGGCATAGGCATCCGTATCGCCCTTTTCGGCGGTAGACAGTCGATCACCGTAGGCATTCACACGAATACGGTCTTCGTCGATACCGGCATCCTGAAGGAAACGGCGAACTGAATCGACACGTCGCTGGGAAAGCGACAGGTTATACTCATCCGCACCCCGCGGATCTGCATAACCATCCAGTCTGACATTGACGGCCGGGTTCACTGACAGGTAACTCACCAGTGTCTGGAGTCTTCGAGTGGCTTTCTCGTCAGGCGCATCGCCTGCCGTGCGAAACAGAATATCCTGCTGCAGGGTGTCCAGTGCTAATGTCTCATACTGATGGATGGCAACCCGGGCATTGTGCAGGGCAATCCGCAACTGTTCGGCTTCCTGTTGCGCCACGGCCAGATCAGACTGCATGTCTGACTGTTCGACACCTAACTGGTCAGCCTGGTTCACCTTGTTGCCAAGATAATCACCAGCCGCTACACCCACCACCAGGCCAACCGGTCCGCCAAGGGCTGCGCCGGCAATAGCCGCACTGCCCACTGTTGCACCTTTCTTCCAGGTCCATTCAGCCGCCTGGACCTGTGTGAATGACAGTGTACAGATCAGCCCAAGAACAGAGGCAGTCAGTATTTTCTTCATCGTAGTGCTCCTTATCATGTGCGTTGTGTCTGCCATGATTTAACGCCATGAAGGAGGCATTCCGATGGTTCAAAAACGATCAATTCCTGCCCAATTGTGATGAATTATGGCAAGGCTCACATCAGCCATGTTGCTGCAGTCTCTACTGCCCAGAAACATTCCAGTGTCTGGCGCACAACCCTGTAGAGCGTCTGACTTCCTGAGCCTATCGGTTCATCACGGAGCGTTTCCTGGCGTATAACCGCAATGGTTGTACCCGATTGTTATTATCAGACAGCCTGTTCTTCACGCTATTAATAACGTCAAATGTCTTTTATTAGATAGGGGGTAATGGAAAAATACCGCCTTATTTATAAGACATAAGACGTTAAATAATGCGACATTCATTATTCGCAATATTATTACTGACATTGCTGGCGCATCCTGCCCATGCCTACGTCAACAATGCCATTAAGACACCACAGACGTTTAGTCAGGCAAAAAAAGTGGCAGCCAGGTTATACGAAGACAATCCGTTCACGTTCTACTGCGGCTGCCCGCAATACCAACAGGGCAAAAAGTTGATACCGGACCTCAACGCCTGTGGCTACCAGATTCGCAAGCAGGAAAGGCGCGCATCACGCGTGGAATGGGAACATGTGGTTCCTGCCTGGAACTTCGGCCACCAGCTGCAATGCTGGCAACAGGGGGGACGCAAGAATTGCACAAAGAAAAGCCAGCAATTCCGGGTAATGGAGGCAGACCTGCACAACCTGGTGCCGGCCATCGGTGAGATCAATGGTGATCGTTCCAATTACCGCTTCAGCCTTCTACCCCAAACCCGGGGACAATATGGCCAGTGCGCCTTCAAGGTCGATTTCAAAGCAAGAAAAGCCGAACCACCGCCGGCAACACGGGGGATGATCGCCAGGATTTACCTGTATATGGCCGAAGAATACAAACTGCGACTGAGCCAACAGGATCGCAAACTCTACGAAGCATGGGACCGTACCTGGCCCGTGTCTGCATGGGAAGAAGAACGGGACAAGCGGATTGGCCAGATTACCGGCAAACGCAACCCTTACGTCGATAGACGTATAAAGGAAAACACGCTGCTCTCAAACCGTTAAGAATCACCATCAGCATAACCAGCCTGCTGACTTTATAACGATGACGAATGCCGGTGTTGCCTGAATTGAACGACGGGTATGCGCTACGGGTTTCAATATGAGACGTCGATGAAAGTCGCCATACGGCTCCGGTGCCTGACGATAAACCGCCAGCGCCAGCTCCGCCGCTTCAAACGAAGAGGCAGCCAGAAATCGCAAGGAGGCAGCGTTTAGTCTACCTGACAAAACGGGAAAGCCTGTCTGACCAACTGAGTTCCCCCGGTACGAGTCACGAGAACCAGCACCCATTTGAAGCAGGATTGCCGACAGTTTTAGAGGAAGAAAAGAGAAGGCAGTTCCTGAATACCAGGAAACTGCCTTAGGCATCTAGCCGGATATTTTACCGGGGATCATAACTGCCGTACGGCACTCAGGATAACTGCTGCAGATCCAGGCTTCCCGCCCGGCATGCTTACCCTGCTTTAATGTGTGACGCGCCATGCCGCCACCGCACTTCCCGCAAATCCGGGTTTCCGGCCGCTGTGGCTGTTCATTGATCGCCTTGCGTACGGAAGCAGAGCCGATCACCTCACTGCCCTGATGTCCATGCTCTATACCCGTCGCTATGTAAACATCTTCCCGTAACGTGCGAACGTCCAGCATGCCACCCGTCTCGTAGACCAGCAGCGGCAGGCCAGCCTTGTCAAACCAGACCCGCATATTGTCAATCCGCCGACGTCCCTTCTTGGTACTTCGGTCCGCAAGCAGAATCGCACAACGCGGCGCTAGCGAACGACGTTCGCACAACAAAATGTCAATCCGGGCTTTACGGAGGCGTGCAGACATCGGGCGTTGCTGCTCATCCGTAAAGAGCACTTCATCAAGGGAAGGATTACGAAACAGGCAGAAATGCTCCCTGACTGCCACGTCCAGCAGGCCATAGAAAGAGCGTTCCGACCCATCAAAGAAGGGCTTGCGAACATGTACGCCAGTGTCCCTGCGCATGCGCGAAGCGACAGCCACCGCCAGGGTGGCCAACAGCGCGATGCAAACGACAATAGCGATATAGGGTATTTGGGTTTCAATCATCGAGCTATCCATTTCAGCGTCGTATTCCGTTATCTTGCTGCGATATCCATAAAACCGCACTGTTCATAAATAGTACAACAGGTTCTGGCATTATTCGCCAGCTTCAATACCCAGCACCCCAGGCAGGATAGTCGGTGCGCTAATCCGGATACGTTTTTCCCGACTCAGTTCACCACCAACAATTTCAACATTCCGGCGAGGCACGCCAAAGCATTTGGCCAGGAATTTCACCAGGTAAGCATTCGCCTTGCCTTCAACCGGCGGCGCCTTGATACGAACTTTCAGGCTATCACCATGCAATCCGGCAAACTCATCCCTGCTGGCCCGGGGCTGCAGATGGCAGGCAATCACAAGGTCCTTACCCTGCCAGCGATAAAACGACATACAACTTCTCCACTGACGAACATCCCCGTTCCCTGTACTATCGGTAAACAACCCGATCACTGAATATTATCAGAAAGCAATCCGGCACCAAGCCAGTATTCCGGTCATTGATGCCCGTCAAACCGTAACAGTGATGCAATCACTACCATGAGAATAAACGGGGAGGAGAACCGAATGCAGGAATTCAGAAAGATTCTGGTCGCCATCACCAATGCCCATACCAGCAAGGCGGAACTTGCGCAGGCCATAACACTGGCAGCCGATAACCAGGCGGAACTGACCTTTGTGAGTATTGTTCAGCCTGCCTGGTTTGAAAATCCACTGCTCGCACGGGATGATTTTCAGTCCTTCTGGGATGAACACCTGCTGGCCATCGCCCAGCCCGCCATGGATGCCGGTATTTCGGTCACCACCCGGCAGATCTGTGGCCAGCCGTTCCACGAAATAATCCACCTGGTGGAAACGGAAAAGTATGACCTGGTCGTCAAACTGGCAGAACCCAGCGGGGTGTTTAACAGACGACAACTAACAGGCAATGACCTGAATCTTTTACGTCGCTGCCCCTGCCCGGTCTGGATGATGCAGGATAAAGACAGCGAACAAACGGCACAGGAACCGGTCATTCTGGTCGCCCTCGACACCAGTACCGATACACCGGAACAAATCGCCCTTAACCGGAAACTGCTGGCCTGCGCTGACCACCTGGCCCTGCAGGAAAAAGCCAGCCTGCATGTGCTGCATGTCTGGGATCTCTATGGTGAAGATCGCCTCCAGGGTCCGTTCATCAATATGTCCCGCGAGCAGGTCAATGACCTGTTAAAGGAAACGGAAACGACCAACCGGGATCGTCTCAACACCCTGGTCACCACCAACGGCATGGGTGACACGGCGCAATGTCACCTGGAGCGAGGCCGTGCCTCCCATGAAATTCAGAAACTGGCGGCGTCCATCAGGGCAGACCTGGTGATCATGGGCACGGCTGGCAGAACCGGGCTGGCCGCCTTTGTCGTGGGCAATACGGCAGAGAACGTCTTTGCCGGTGTCGACTGTTCGATTCTGGCCATAAAACCCGATGAAAAAAATCATCAGGACATCAGCATCGAAAAACATCAATAACCAGGTTATCGCTGAAACCCACGGGGAAACTGTTTCATAAAACGGTGGTCAAGCCAGCGCTTCCAGTGCCAGACCCAGCGCCCGGCCACCGTAGCATTTCCCCGTGACCCGACAGCGCGTCCATCCGCCGTGTTAAGCAGTGACAGTGACTGATGCTGTGGTTTATACGCGATGACGCGTTTACCCATCAGCAGGTGTCGCAGATTGGTTTCCAGCACCGCAGCATGGCGAACCGCATAAACACCGGATTTAGGATGCGGCCGGTATGACAGGGTTGCCATATCACCGGCAGCAAATACGTTCGGATGACTGAGTGATTGCAGGGCGCTGTCCACCAGGATGAAACCCTGTTCATCCTGTGTAAGACCACTGCCCTGCAACCAGCCATCCGGCCGCGCCGATGTACACAACACCACAGCATTCAGGAATACTGTTTTACCCTGCCCGTTTTGCAATCCCCCCGGAACCAGGGACGCCTGAAAGTTTTCATGTAGCCGGATCATTCGAGCGGCAAGTTGCTCACGCATATGCTGTTGCAGGGTCAGGGGATACCCGGACAACAAGCCACCGGCACCCACAAGGTGAATGGAAACCCCGGGGAACCGCTGGCTGAGACGCTGTTCCAGTGCCAGCGCCACTTCGGTACCGGCAGCCCCCAGCCCCAGCACCCCAAGCGAAAAAGACGGTAAGACCGGCAGCTGAACTTCAAGATCTTCCAGCCATGACAGGAATTGCTTGACGGGTTTCACCCCTATCACCGTCATGCCCCGGTCAGACTGGCCGAAACCCACAGGACCCTGGGGTAATGAACCGGTGTTGATGGATAACCAGTCATAATGAAAACCACGGCCGCCATCGATACTGAGGATGGCCTTGTCAGCATCAAGCCTGACGGCATGTCCCTGCACAAACTCACAGCCTGCCAGACGACACAACTCCGCCAGGTTTATATGCATCTCGTTCGGCTGGTACTGCCCGGCAATCATTCCCGGTAACATACCGGAATACGGTGTATAGCGATCCGGCGACACCATCACTATCTGTGCACCGGGCAAAGGCTTCCTGATAAGGTTATGTAGCAGTAACGCATGAGCATGACCGCCACCTGCCAGCACGATTGTTTTATCCGCCACCGCTTAACCACCCTGTCGTCTTGTCGCCTGCCGAGGTCGGGTTGCCTGACGCTGTTTCTTGCCAGAAGACGGCTGCTGACGACTACCCAGCTGACTGTCGATAAAGGCCCGGCATGCTTCAAAGTTTGAGGCAATATCGTCCGGCACATTCAATTGCCGTTCCTGTGCCAGTTTTCGGGCAAGTCCGAGCATTTTAGGTGTCGGTGCGCGGTTCTGTGACGCCTGGGCCTGATGGGCATCAATGAACGTACTGCAGGCCTGTCGATCCGTCAGCGCATTATCGGGTAACGGCACACCCGCCTGCCGGCTGATGCTGCGTGCATAAGCCAGCATTTTCGGCGTCGGCGTGCCACTGCCCGAAAAACGCGTCCGCCCCTGGACACTGACTTTATCCGCCAGTGAACCCTGCAATTCCTGCAACCAGCTTTCCAGCCGATCAATCTGCCGGTAAACAAACCGATCCCGCTTTTCACAGGCAAGGTTGTCATCATGTCGCAATTCACAGACCCGGGTCAGGTAATCTTCCCAGACAGCGGTCGTCTCTGCGCTGGTCATCCACGCCGGTAACCAGTCCACCAGCGATTCACCACTGGCCGTCGACTCAAGACGGCTGCCCTTGCGTACAATGAACTTTCGAGCCAGTAACGTCTCAAGGATGGTGCTTCGTGTCGCCGGCGTACCGATGCCGGCACTCTCACGCAGAATCCGCCGCAACTTCGGATCTTTGACAAAACGGCCAACCGTTTTCATCGCCTTAATCAGTGTCCGGTCGGTGTAATACGCTGGCGGTCGGGTCGTCCGCGTCACAATATCGACCCGCTTCAACGGTGCCAGCATGCCCTGTTGTACCGGGAGAATCGCCTGGTAGCGTTCAGCCGCATCTTCATCATTGTCGTTCTGACGGGGAAACGCCTGCATCCAGCCCGGATCAACGACCTCAGTACGCGACGTAGTGAAACGGCTTGCCGGATGACCCAGAAGATCCGTCACGGGAACCTGGAACGCCAGTTTTTGCTCCCGCAGGCTGGCCGCTGGCCAAAGCGCCTGTAGATAACGTCGCGCCACTATCCGGTAAGCCATCTGCGCCTCACGGTTCATGGACGACAGATTAGCTGATTTACGGGTAGGAATAATGCCATAGTGCTCCATCGGCTTACTGGTGAAACAGGCGGGCTTTCTGGCGGGATAGTGTTGATGATTTCCGTCGTGTATATCACGGGCAGTCTGTGCCTGCCGGGCAAATTCCGGTATCTGTGTCAGGTGATCAAGCACGGGATTGCGCTCATCGGGCGCATACAGTGAATCAGGTAGCTCCGCATGCTCGGTTCTGGGATAGGTGACCAGACCATCGTTATAAAGTTTTTCCAGCACTTTCTGTGCAGAAGCCGCCGTCATGCCACAGGCCCGGTGCATCTCTGCCTGAAACTCCGCCAGGTCACAGGGCAACGGGGGATTCCGCTGACTGTTACGCTCTCGATTGTGGATAACTGTCGCCTGATCACCGGCTTTCAACAGCCGTTGTCTGAACGCCTGCACTTCCTGTTCACCGGTGAATAAAGGGATATCCAGTGGTTCCGGGTCGCCTTCTTTGGCAATGCGCCGACTGGGTTCCCAGGACACGCCATCCGGTGCAGCATCAATGATGTCAGCTGTGACAGGAGGGTTGTAACGGGCCTCGATCAACAGGTCAGAAGCCGTAAAATGACCGTTAATAAGAAAATGATCCTTCGGCACAAAGTGACGAATCTCACGGCACCGCTCCACGACCAGCGCCAGCGTAGGTGTCTGCACCCGTCCGACCGAAACCACCGATTCCCGACCGCCCCCCTGCCCCAGGTTTGGCCCCATGGCGCCTCCCCGGGCATAGAAGGTCAGCGCCCGTACGGCGAACTGGTAGCTCCAGTCAGCCCTCGCCCTGGCCTCTGATGCCCGGAACCAGGACTTCATTTCATCACCACCTTTCAGCCGGGAAAACGTATTACGCACCGCCTGCCGGTCAAGCCCGTCCACCAGCCAGGCGTGCCGTACCGGACCTCGATAGCGACAGGCCTCCAGCAGGTGCCAGGCAATGGCGGTGCCTTCCCGGTCAGGGTCGGTGCTGACAATCACTTCGCTGGCCTGCCGGAGCTGATCCCGAATGATTTTGTAATATTGCGCCGGTGTCTTGCCCCGACCACTGCGATGTGTGAGACGCATGTCAAACTGCCTGGGAATAGGCAACAGGGTGGCGGGATTGTTCCAGGACGCATCGGGCTTCAGCTCCTGGGGTTCGCGGATTTCCAGCAGATGGCCAGACGCCCACACCAGCATCACCGGCTGCCCCTCCAGGGTACCGGTCGCCAGCTCCTTCTGCATCCGCCAGCCCATGGCCGTCGCAATCTGCTGCGCCTGGTCACGCTTTTCCGCGATGATGGTTATGGTCACGGGGTTCCTTACACAAAAGACTCTTGACGCCAGAGAGTATGTTATCTCTTTCGACGTAACAACATAGTCAATGGCCAACACACACTGTCATGAACCCGATGCACATCCCGTGCGGTCAACGAGATAAACTTTTATACGTAAAACGCTGTCAATATCCCCTCTACCAGAAACTTTACTGCTGCCGCAGGTGTCAATTGAAGTCGTAGCGTATTGTAAACTTTAATCTGTGCGCATGAGGTATATAGCATGAGAATGCGAGATGCACTGCATTTTTACCAAGACCACCCTTTCACGGTTATCCTTGATAAAAGCATCAAAGAAAACAAATTCAGAAAAGATGATGAAGTTTGGCTTAATAATAGAAAAATAACCAAACTAACTAAACCAAACAATGAAACCGTAGAAACTCTTCAGACATCATTAAAAAATGAAATCACTATTCTGATAAGCTCTACAAACCTAAAAGACGACAGGTCATTAAAACAAATCACTACAACAACCATTACCGGTGCCAGTCTGATGAAATTAAACCAAGCTTTGAAAAAAGAAAAGATTAAAATAATAAAGGATAGAGCCAATAAACTAGATAAAACCATAGCAAAAAAAAACATCATGGAAACCCCATTTAATTTAAGGCAACAAATAATTGCAGCCGGAATAAATTCTCTACCAGGAAGCATTGAGAAATATCTACAGAGTTACACCCAGTTCGACATGCTAACCAAATATCTCATCATCGAAGGAATGGATCTTCCAAATAAAATAAAAAAAGAAGGGCTTGAAAGTGAATTTATATATCAGATTAAAGCATTCACCTTAGAGGCACTTAATCAATCCATTGAATTATTTAGCAAAACCCACGCTGCATTATATGCGTTGAGAGCAACATGCAAAAAAATTTCGGAAAATCAATGGAATGCAATAACTATTAGATATGACTCTGGACGAAAGTTCGCTGAAATAAAAGCACCTCCTGCACCTCCTCCCCCCAAAAAATCAAAAAAGACTCCGCCCAAGTTGGCCTTAATAGCGCCCAAGCCAACAGCTGGAGCGAATCCAACGCTTTACGCCAACATGCCAATACGTAGTCAACCGTCTGCTCCACAACCTGATTTCCCATATATTTCCAGTAACCCAATTGGACAACCGTCCGCGCAGCGACAACAAATAGCGACCCCTCTTCTGACAAGTAACCCTGGTATGGTGGTTACTCTTCCAATTCCTGTATTAACGCCTCAAATACCCTCAATTTATTCTGCAGCTTCATCACAACAGGCTCATGCAGTCAACATATCAACGATGCCAGCAGTGCCCCTTCATCCAGCAATAACCCATGGTGGTGGCACAGACATTCCAGCAACTGTCACCACAGTCGCTCCCTCTTACCAAAGTTCGTCTCCTGAACAACCAGCCTCCGGCGAAAAGGAATTTATACAAATAGAGGAAACCCTTACGCCTGAAAAAATGTCTCAACAAGGAACACCCATCTCCACGACACCAATTTCACAGATCCGACATGGTACGATAGCACCGCAAGAAATACAGCTTATAACCACCGGACAGCCAAGGACTACTTCATTCGAAACAACGCCTGTTTTTACACCTCTAACAACCTCAAACGTAGAAAGCATGATTGCGCCCGAAACACACGCGGTTTCATCACAACAAAGATGTGATACATCCACTTCCATACAGGCAGTGCAAGAATTCCCCTCTGTTTCAAGTCCACCACAGACCTGTACTTATGAACAGACAAGTGCCGCTACCCCAGTATCGCAACCGCCTACACTGATTCGCCCTGATTCTCCCTCTTCCCAAAGCTCAGCTTCTGACTCAAAATCCTCCGCCGAAGAGGAACTAACACATATAACGGGGGAAGGGAGCAAATTTTCTCAACAAGAAACAGCCATCATCGCGACATCAACACCACAGTCTTCATATCAAGCTTTAATGACACCCCAGCTGGTGTATAACACCCCAGGTTCCTCTGTGGCTCCAACACCCGCTTCGATAACTTTTTCACCCTATGTCATGTACGAACCAGCCAGTCTGGCAACAAACCCAGGCGACCCGGAAAGCCAAAATACGGATACAGAAATACCTTTCAGGACAAGCACTACACGGGACGCCGGATCTTCACCATCGACTTGCACAACCGAGTCGTATGAAAAGAGCAGCCAATAATGACATGACAGGGTATGGGAGGCAGCAGCCCTTTTACTTTCAGACAACCATTAATGTGAAGGTTTAACACTATGAGAATTAATGACGGTTATGACTACCAAAAACATCCACTCTACGACATTTATAACAACAGCATTCATGACAAAACATTTGAAGCGGATGATAAAATCTGGCTGGATCATAGAATATGCAAAATAGATAACCCACAAAAAGAAATCATCAAAGAAAAACAAAATCATATCAGGGAAGAAATCGCTGACCTGCTAGAAAAAACAGAAAAAAAAGAATTACTTACAGCACTGAATGACAGAATAGATATCATAAACGGGCGCCAGCTGAAATTCATAATGGATAACCTTAAACAACAAAGAGATACCAATATCACAAAAAGAATGAATTTATTGTCCGATACGATAACACAATCAACACTTGAAAATATCCCTTTCACGATACAAAAAGAATTAAATAACAGCAACCTGAATGCCCTGCCGAAAAGTCTTTCGGATTACTACAAGCATTACACCCACATCAAGACACTCACTAAATATTTCACCATAAAAGGCATGCATCTCCCGAAGACAATAAAATTACAGGAAGTAAAAGATGAATTTATTGATCAAATGACGGTGTTCTCCAATGAAACGTTATGCCAACAGCCTGCGTTGTTAAACAATGTCCATACGGCATTAAATGCGCTTAAGCATGCCTGTGAACAAATCAACGACGACGAATGGAATGCCATAACTATCGCATGGCCTGATGAGACCGGTCAATTAACTGAACACATTGAACATCCAGATCCGGTCTCCACCAGGAACCAGAACCCAAGTGGTGACGAGGATACAGAACAGCCAGGACCGAGCAGAAAAAAACAACGTGTCGTAAAAGAATCCACCCAGAAAACCAATGAACCTGCGAATACTATGCCGATAACCAGAACCTACCTCCAAATACTTCCAGCAACATTGACGCCAATACCAATTTTATTACAACCAGTCGGGACATTGTTTATTCCCGGAAATACAATTCCTCCTGCTATTACAACGTCGCAAGTTAGTGGTGATATATTATCACAATCTGCCAGAATCTCAGGTATTGCTACTGCTCCAACGACTAGCGACATCATAGTTACTTCATCGCCACCGGAAGCACAAGATCAAATGTCCACGGGACAGCCCGAACCATCGGAAAAACAAGACATTCCACAATCTCCAGAGACCGATTCGGTGCAAACCGAACCTGTAGGAACCGAGCAGCCTGCATCGTCATCACCGCCATCGACGCTTATCCACATTCCTGAACAGAATGGATCAGAAAATACTAACACTGTCATGATGGTGGCAAGTCGTAAGCCAGAAAGCACTGAGGATTCCAATACCGATGAATCGTCCCCGGATCAACAGCCATCCGCACCGACACCGACACCGACTGATTTAAGCCAATTAGAAATATTTCCCCAACCCGATCCAACAGCAACAGCCACTCCAACACCATTACCAGACAATACCACCTTACAGACACCTCAAGCTGTGGAAACACCCTTGCAGAACCCTCCAGAAACTCCGTTCATTACACCTTTATCACCACCATGGATTTTAACTCAAGAGTCTTCTAATACCCCGCCACCTCAAGCAATAGCTACAGAAACAAGAACATCCAAGACAGCGCAAGATTTGGAAATATTACAATGCTGCTATTGCGATCAACTTTTTCTCGATAAAGACAGACTGGAGCAACACCAGAAGAGTCCACACTGAAAAAACCATACAAACTTAAAAACAAACAAAAATTCATTTAACATACAATCTCAAGCCCCGTTAACGGTTGCTCCCATTGCGCGTTATTACATCCTTTCTTGCCCTGTTCCTCGCAGGTTGCTCCCACATCACAGACAGCCGCCACATGTTTTCGAACCTTGCCTTGCAGCCAGGTTACAGTGCCGGGGTTATTGAAACCGGATTATTCAAGTTGCAGACGCTGCAAGTTATCGATGGCAAGCAAAAAACCCTGCGTATATACCTTGAAGGCGATGGTCATGCCTGGGCCAGTCGGCGCCGACCTTCCCTGGACCCGACCCCCCATAACCTGTTACTCGCAGCGTTAATGCACCAGGATAACTTTCCAGACCGTGTTTATCTTGCCCGCCCCTGCCAGTTTGTGTGGAGCGAAAACTGCAAAATTCCGGTCTGGACCAGCCTCAGGTACAGCCAGCCGATGGTAGATACACTGAACGACGCACTGGATCAGCTCAAAACAAAAGGCCCCTATCAAAACATTGAGTTGATTGGTTTCTCCGGTGGAGGAACGCTTGCCTTGCTGCTTGCCGCCAGGCGGGATGATGTGCTCTCTGTCAGAACGATTGCGGGTAATCTGGATCCGGCATTCGTCAATGCCTTTCATAAAGTCAGCCCCATGCCTGACAGCCTTAATCCTGTCGACTTTTCCGGTCAACTGGCCACCATACCGCAACTGCATTTTATCGGTGGTAAAGACCGCGTCATTACCCCGGCGGTCTACGACCATTACGCGTCATTCTTTCAGCCAAAGAATTGTCTTTCACGCTATATGAACACTAACGCTGGCCATAATAAGGGGTGGGAAAGCGACTGGTCAGAACTTCTTCAAATACCCGTCCAATGCCGCTAAGCAGCTAACGACACTACCAACAAAATGTCACTGGCAAGCGTTGGTATTCCCCAAAAGAGAGTATCAGCCATAACATGCTCAGGGTAATACCAGACGGAACAGAGCGCCTCCCAGGTCCGACGTATCAATCACCAGTTTGCCGTCGTAGCTTTCCACCAGATCCAGCACAACAGCCAGCCCGATGCCCTGCCCGGGGCCCAGGCAATCTGCCCTGACTCCCCGCTTTAATACCCGTGCCCGTTGATCATCAGCCAATCCTGCACCGTCATCTTCAACGACCAGGACCAGATTGCCGGATTGACCTGTTCGCTCATCCACAGGCTTCACATATCCCCCGATGCGGACACGCTGGACACAAAACTTGAACGCATTTTCGAGCAGGTTGCCAAGGATCTCGAGACAATCATTCTCATCACCATAAAACAGACAGGCGGCATCCAGGTTTATCTGAAAATTAACGTGCTTATCCTTGTGTACCTTATCCAGCGTACGGCAAAGATCCTCGGCCAGGGGACGAATCTGAACCGCCTTGCGCGTCAGCCCCTGTCGACCGGTCACGGCACGGTGCAGCTGGTAGCCGATGATCTGGTTCATCCGGTGAATCTGCTGCATCATGGTCTGCCGCAAATCCTGCAGTTCATGGCAGTCCGGGCGTTTTTTCTGGATATCCAGCGTGTTGCCCAGGGTCTGCAACACCACCAGTGGCGTTTTCAGGCTGTGGGCAAGATCATCCATCGATGTGCGATATCGCTCCCTCTGGGTCTTTTCCGATATCAGCAAGGTATTGATGCTACCGGTCAGACACCGGACTTCTGAAGGAAAATAGCCATCCAGCTGTTCACGGTCGCCCGATTCAATCTCACGGATCTGCGCAATGACACGCCGAAACGGCTTGAGCGACCACCCGAGCGCCAGCCAGAACGTGACCAGGATCACCAGCGACACCAGCCCCATCCAGAACAACAGGTGATTTTCAAAAACACTGATAATATCGAAATAGCTCTGGGCGGGTACGACGGTCACAAAGCTATACCCGAGGGAATCCTGCCCCACCGGGACATCAATTTCGTAGACCAGGAAATCCTCACCTTCCAGCGTCAGTATGTTGAAGGTGACCCGTTTTTCCAGGTTGAAATCCGGTGCATAAGGGAGGCTCTTCCCCATGGTCGAAATGGACTGCCAGACCAGCTTGCCATCTTCGTCATAAATATAACCACGCAGCTTTTCACCGGGGGTATTAAAACGATGATCCGTCAGCGTATCCGGCATGATCAGTTGGCCATGTTCTTCACGGGCTGCTGCAGCCAACATGGCGTTGGCATTGGCTGCCAGCTGTTCCCTGGCGGCTTTATCCAGCGTTCGATTGAACGAACTGAGCACCGCGGCCAGCACCAAGCCCAAAAACAGCAATAACAGCAACGCCACAGCCAGCGTCATGCGGCCTTTGAGGGATTCAATCAATGCCATGGCAGGTCAAACCGGTACCCCTGGCCGCGCACCGTGACAATCGGATTCACACCCGCGTGTTTTTCCAGTTTCTTTCGCAGCCGGTTGATCAACACTTCCAGTACGTTGCTGTCCGCCCCGTGGTTATTGCCGTAGATCTGGTCTTCCAGGATCGTGCGCGATAACACCTTTTGGTGATTACGCATCATGTATTCCATCAGAACATACTCATAGGCCGTCAGGGACACCGGTTCGTTGCTGACCAAAAACGTCTTGGTCAGACTGTCAATGCTGAACGGCCCGACCTCAATCACCGGCTGGGAGAAGCCTGCCGAACGCCGGACCAGCGCATTCAAACGGGCTTTCAATTCCTCCAGCTCAAACGGCTTGACCAGGTAGTCATCAGCACCGGCATTGAGGCCATCGACCTTGTCACGCCAGTTACCCCTTGCCGTCAGAACCAGGATCGGCATGGCATTCCCCTGAACCCGAACCTGTCGGATCAAATCCAGGCCGCTGATGCCGGGCAGGCCAAGGTCGATGATGGCGACATCCGGATGGTAATTCAGCAGGTAGTACCGGCCTATCTCACCATCCGTGGCGCCGAGCGTGCTGTGCCCATCATTTTCCAGCTGATAGCGCAAATGGTGCAGCAACAGCTCTTCATCTTCGACAATAAGTACATTCATGATCCGGCTCCGGCGATCAACAGCTCAAGATAATCGGGATCCACACCGGGTTTAACGGAACGGCATCTGCTTGCAGGTATAGTAGGTTGCCCGGGGCTTGTCGTTGTAGTTCAAATCGATAATGCCGAACAGCAGCTTCTTGGGCGGAATATAGATGTGAACATAATTAGCGCCCCTGGCTTCGGCAATCGACAGCGTCTGTTCCGAATCCGCATAGAAACCGAGGAGAGCACCGGTATCGGTGTAACGCTGCAGCAGGCTCTGTTCAAGCGTTTCATTGTGAAGCATTCGGCACTCCGATACAGGTTCAGGTGGGAACTGGCCGATCAGGATCTCACGTCCCGTTTCGGTATAACGGGTTTGCGTCGTCAGTTTGGCACAGCCGGCAAACAGCAACGTCACCGACAGCATAACGAATAATTTTTTCATGGTGTCACCCTGGAAAGTTTGTCTATGTTGGGGGGAGCGAAAAGGGAGATAGAGCAGAACTGGCATCAGCTATTCTATGGCAGCTGATTGAGCCCGGAACCACGGCTCATCTCCACTACAATCCTGTCGTTTGATGTCAAGCGGTTAAACGACCTGATTCGATACGACAACTCACCGCTATCAGAAGTGGTAGTTAATGGCCAGGTAAGAGAGCTTCTGGTCTTTCAGTTTGAACTTATACTGATCACCGTCGATGTTAAATTTCACTGAATTGTTCATCCTGGTATAGCGATAGCCCAACTCTGCAGAAAAATGATCACCGATTTCTTGAATCAGACCCAGCTGAATACCGTACATCAAGGCGTTGTCTTTCCTGGATTGCTTCTCCAACGGTGCAACATTGGGTCCTTGATAAGTCCCCTTAAACTCCGCTTCCATCTGGTTCATGCCCAGCGTTCCACCGACGAAATAGTGGGTTGTCTCCAGACCAAACAGATTGTCCATATAATCAGCAGAGAAACTTAATTCGCGGTTGTCTATGCGGTCGGTTTCCTTATAGTCCACAACTGCCGGCGAACCATTGTTGTTTATTGCCACAGAACCTCGTTCACTGGCTTCTACGCCCCCGGCACCGAGAGTCGCATAAACGCGAATATTTTCGTTCAAATATTGCCCAAGCCTCAGCGCCCCAAAACCAGGATTATCCAGTTTGCCGGCAACATCTTGATCGCTTGGGTAAGTGGCTTTTTCACCATTTTCCTTAACCGAGATGTCTTGCTTGACAGTACCGATGGCGGCGCCGGCAAACCAGTCACCGGCCATGGCTGAAGAAGAAGCGGCTATACAGGCCGCAGTCAGAACGCTTGCTGTAAACGGTTTAAACATTACCTGCCCCCAGATTGCTATCTACTTGGTCTATGTTGAAAAACGGGCGCAGTATGTTGATAGAAACCTTAACGGTTCCTTAACGGACAGGGGAAAGGGTACAGACTCCCTTTACAGGAATTGGCGCCTGACAAGAATCAGCACATCAAAAAAAACAGTCATTCTTTAAACGCTTCAGTGTTCCGAAGGAGAGCACACTTCTCACCCGGCTGTAATTTGAAAATATTTTTCGGCCTTATTTTGATATGTTCAGGTATATGCATGCCATAACAGATATCCGCCTTACCCAAACCATCTTCATTGACAAAAACAATGTTTATATCAGGAAAGATCAAACTCAATAATTTCTGAAGATTCCTGGAACGATCATCAGCCACTTTAGCCATTGATGCGCATTCCTCATCTGATAAACCGTCATTCGCCGCCTTTATGAATTCCTTGTAATATTCATGATAGTAAACCAGGTAATTGTTGATACCTTTGCCACATAGGTGTTTTATTATTATCAATAAAAAATTATATTGGCCAAAGACATAAATTCTGCAGTCATGCAGTATATCCCCCACACACAAATCCAGTAATTCAGGGGCATCACCCCATCGATTACCGGCTGCGATAAAATCGACCGAGCGATTAAACAATGTGAAATCATCATAGTATGTTCCAAACGCAAAGAATGAATTACTGTCTTTGAACCTTTCAATTAACCGGGCAACATCCTTTATCGCTTTATCGGAAGCGTCATCACATCTAATATCCAGCGCAGGAAAATCGAACAACGATACAACATCAGGACAAAAACCACTTTCCGATAAGGATTGAATACTACCCACGGCTTCGTGCACCGTAACGGTAATCTCCGGCATATTTTCATAAAAGCGTTTGAATGATTCTAATAGATCCGATATTTCATCCGGCTCAATCAAGACAACATTAAATGTTGTATACCCTACTTCTATAAGACGTCCAATAGTGAACCATGTTTGTAACAAGCCCCCACAACCAAAATCCAGTAAATTGAACGCTCTGCTTCTGTCACTATTGTCGGCATGTTTAACAATCGCATCTTCCAGCAGTCTTCTTCGAACCATGTTTCCAGCCTGAGAGCAAGCGCACATTCTCAAATTCAGGGAGCGATGACGCCATTGCTCAGTAAAATCGAATTCTGGCTGATTCATATTGACTAAATACTTACAACGATTGGGCGCTGAAACAATAGTCATATAACTCGCCATCTCTGCTCCCCCGAATGCATGGCGACGTTTTTTTTGCGTGCCATCATCAACGGCAGGTATAGCAGATGCCGATTTTGAAGCAGCCTCTCTAATACCAAGATTTTCCATAACTATTATCCTGAAACGATACTGCCTGTTCAGATCAAAAAAATCCGAATTGCCGAGGGATACGGAAAAAGTTCATACACAAACCGCTTAACCCTGTTTTCATGCCCCGTGGTGATGTTTTTTTCGACATGCTGAAAAACAGGCGCAATCCTTACGGATTCCTTAACGGAAAAACCCTCTGCCATGAAGGGAAAAAGGGAACGCATGTTCCCTTGAAACAGGTGAGTTATTTGTGCCGGTCAGTCGGCTCAAACCACGTTACGGTGAAGGCGCAAAGCGTATCATCAGCCCATCACGGTTGCGCACCAGGGCGGTAGAAAAATCACCAGAGTCACTGTAACCCACAGCCCATACACTGCCCGTCAGCGCAGGGTCGGCATGAATGGCGCCCATACGGGTATAAACCGCTTTACCATGAGGAATGCTGAAACCCGTCAGGTGATAAACCACCTTACCAGCCTCATTGATACCGGCCTCTCTGGCCAGCAGATAAAACCCACCCGCATCCTCTGAGAGAGGCTGATGCCAGTGAGGACGGTCACGATGGTATTCAAGATAAAACCCTTTTCCCTGATCCGTCATCAGGTAATTATCCACATAATCATTCCCAAGTTGCATTTTCCAGACTGGATAGCTGTCATTGGGAAAAATGACATTACTGCCGGCATCAACCAGGGTTGCGCCATAATAGAGAAGTGCTTCGTCATCAGCCTCCACAACCGGTACAGTGATCGTTGTATTTTCACTGTCGACAGACAGCATGACATTGTCTCCGAGAATATTCTCATCCCCGCCAACATCACTGATATCTTTTAACCAGTCAGCGGTTATTTCAGTATGCTCTGGAATATCAACTTTTTGGCTGTGTTCCGCCACATACGCTTCCAGGTTTCGAGAGGTCTCTGTACAAGCCGCTTCAGTCAAGCCCGACGTTGGAGACACAAGATAACACGCGGTATTCTTGACATTCTGATGCAATCCTAATGTCGTCATATTTGAATCAGCCTGGTTGCCCTGACGATCGACCATCATGTTTTCAACCCATTGCAGGCTGGTATTTAATATTTCCGCAATCACTGAATGATCTTTTTCAAAAACAACATCATCACTGACTAATGGTACAGCATTAGCTGTTACAACAGAGAAGCTATAGAGAGCAAACAACGCAATCCTTATTGATTTCATGGCAGAACATCCTCGTAAAAATTACTATTTTTTAATACACAGGACTAATAGACATTTTCATAGCCGATTAGTTCATCGTAATGAGTGAAATATTCATGATTCGATTACAGGAGTCCGACAAACGTACAACTGGCATAAACCCGCATATAACTTTAAAAAATAACTGAAACCAATTAAAACAAATATCTTTAATTACTAATGAACCCTGCCAACAATAATTGTCTAAACAAATTGAACAGATAATTAGAATCAAATGTAAAAACGGAGTCCTCATGAAAATGACAAACATGAAAACGTATTTCGCAAAATATCGATCCCTATTCCTGACACTACTCATTTTATGCGGGCCGGTATTGTCTGATGCCTTACCTGTTGAATCGATTCCAGCAGATGGACTTGCACAATCCCGGACAATTGCATTTGCGGATGATGATTATGATACTTTCACTAAAAGCCTGCCTGATCTGCCAACCTATCAATATCCCTACGACTATTTACCGTCACTGCTTGCATCGCAGGGTAAACAATCCATCAATCTATTTGTTTATGGCAGTTTAATGGATTGTATGTCTGCCAGTAGAACATTGCATCCAGATACATTGAAGACCAGGAAGCTGGCTAAAGCTTACGGTGTCAAAACGATTTATAACCGATCCGTTCCATACACTGCTACGCCACACTGGGGAGAACCGGAAGTCCCTTATGCTATTGCGATGTTGAATACCGTTGTCACAGGAGATACCCAGGATATTGCTCTTGGTGTTTTGCTGGATATTCCCCTGGATGAAATACCAGCCCTGCTGTCCAGGGAAGTTGGCTATGACCTGAAACCTGTTATTGTTCAGGATTGGGTGGACTCAAATCAAAATGTTGCACCTGACCAACGGGCAGAAAGCTATAGTTTCGCGTACATTCTGAGTTCACCAACACCCAGTCAATACACGTCAGATCGATTACTCCCCAGAGAGGGCTATTATCAGCGTGTTATGGAAGCAGCAAGATCCAATGGTTCTGTTTTTTTTCAGCAATGGCTCAATAATACGTTTCTTGCTGATGGGGTTACCACCATTGGCCACTATGAGCTGGATAAAGAGAAAGTCGCTATAGAGTTTTGTACATCAGCCTGCCCACAACCGACGCTTTTCGTCAACGAGCCAACAGACAAAAACGAATGTCCGGCTCACTGGTAAGCGCTTTGATTCTATTGTCGGATCTACAAGATATGAGCCATACGTCGTACCTCCAGCGCATTACTGCCTTCCTTTTTTATAAGTGTGGATAATTCCTCCACTACGTGATTTGGGCATCCGCTAAAACAGGAGTTGATTAAGGGTAACTTTAACCATTACTTGAGACGTGAAAAGGTGTACAGACTTGCATTGGTAACGTTATTTATAACAGATGCCTGAGCCAACAGGAGAAAAACACATCCTGAAACTACGCGATTACGAGTTAGTCTTACAGACATTATTTTCCAGAAACCACTAAACCAGTATCTAAAACAGGTTACTATTTAGAAGTTGCGGATTTAGTTATTGGTTTAAAGCCACCACCCGGCTGCAACTGAATAATTCGTTCAGGGGTGACTTTGAAATGATCAGGTATATTCACACCATAACAAAAATGAGCCTTCCCCAAATCAGCCTCAGTCACAAAATCAATATTAATATTGGGAAACATCAGGTTAAATAATGTTTTAATATTTTGATAGCGCTCATTAGCTTCCTTAATTTTAGACTCATCTTGCTTACCCGATAGGTCGCCATCATCTCCTACCTTTAAAATCCGATCACAATAACGATAATAAATTCTATAGTCGGTAATACCCTGCGCCTGAAGATACCGTATTATATCCATTAATATGAAATGGTACTTATCACACACATAAATCCTGCATGGAAGGTCTTTCTTTATTCTCCCAACATATAATTGCAGATATCTCAAAAAACCTTCCCACTGATGCCCGCATCTCACTCGTTCAATTGAGCCCTCCAAAAATCTAAAGTCATTATATGGAGTTCCAAAAACAAATAACGGCTTAATATCTTTATACCTTTCTATTAACTGATTAAAATCCATTAACGCACGATCTGAAGCCTTATCATCTAATGAGTCTATCGCATCAAAATCGATAGCAGATATAACATGGGGAAAAAAATTTCCTGCTGTCACAGAAGCAATACCATCTGCCTTTCTCACTTTAATCATGACCCCCGGTATTTCTTTATAAAAATCACAGAACGCTTTCACCTGACTTGAAATATCACAAGGCTCAACCAATAATACTTCGAAACTTTTATATCCTTTCTCTATTAATCGCCCAATAGTAAACCATGTTTGCAATAATCCACCACAACCAAACTCAAGTAAACTGACTATTTTCCCTTTATCACTTTCAGTAATATTTTTGCAAACATAATCAACAATCTGATCTTCTAATATTTTTCTTCTCGTTAAATGTCCCGCCCGATCGCAAGCACACATCATTAGATTCAAAGGGTTATAACACAATTGATCTGATTTCCCGAATTCTTCTACATCAGGTTTATGGCTTAAATAATCACGTCGATAATTTTGATCTGAAACAATCCTCATATAGAGTTCTTTCACTCGACCATTAGCTTTATGATCTTCGTATTCTTGTATATTCCTATCATCCTTTGGCGAAGCCAGTGCTACTGAAGAAGCTACAGCAGCTGGAGGAGGCGGTTGCGGTTGCGGTTGCGGTTGCGGTTGCGGTTGCGGTTGCGGTTGCGGTTGCGGTTGCGGTTGCGGTTGCGGTTGCGGTTGCGGTTGCGCAATCAGGTTACCAGCCCTGGGGGCAACTGTTCGAATACAGCTGCAGCAACAGCAAAAGTGAAAAACCCTGACAATACAACGCCATAAACACGCACAAAATCCTCCCCCCGCTTGCCCGGGTCGCTGTTGGGGGGTCACCTTTTTTACATTCTGAGTACCCGCTACGGGTGAAGGGGGAATGGTACCGGGCGTAATTGGTTGGGATCCTGTTGCAGGTGTGAGCAAAATCGTACCCTATGAACAATGCTATTAAATTGAGATAAATAAAATCCTGATACAGATAAGACACGAGGAATAAAAAAAGTTCTCAGCTATCTATTCATAACCAATTTAAACAGTAAGAGTTTCTTGATAGGGCCGAATTCTTACAAGCGATTCCATTTCAGTAAATTATTCATCACGATGATCAGATGACTGCTGACCGTCATCCTCTCTCAGCTTTTTGGTTTTACGTTTCTTTGAACTCTTGCCACTCATTCGGTAACTGTCGATGGTCAGTAAACAATCCTTACTGGCGATTGCCGTCGTTGCGTCGGAAGCGCGCTTTTTCAGCGCCGCATGAAAAGAGCCGGGCGCTGCACGACCTGTCCGTTCCTTCTGCATTTTAGCCTTGGCTTTTTCGACTTTATCCGTCACCGCTTTCTTGTGTTTCTTATGACCCAGCTCCTTTTCTTCAATCTGGGAGATATACTTGGCCATGGCGCTGGAAGCCGCCTTCAGATCATAGTGTCCCATTTCCATTTTGGTCAGCTTGATATTGGTTTTCACCTGACGGTTGGAGAGGCTTTTGAGAACAACGGAATCATCCTGATCGCCTTTGCTGGCCAGTTTATGGCTAACCAGGAACAGGTTGATGGTTTTTTTATCTGCACCGGGAAGAATCGTCTGAATGCTTTTATAGAACTGGGCGTCCGGTTCCTTGCCGCGGGATTTAAACAGGGTATTTAACAATTGTTTGATTTGCCTGCTACTCAAATCCGGGGACTGTCCTCCCGATTTTCCGCCTTTATCGGCCAACTGACTGGTACCATCAGAAGATTTAACCGCATACCCTTTACTGCTGCCTTCCCCGGTGGAAGGCTTGGCCGTCACTGCAGACTCTTTGTAACTGGATGAATTACCGGTTCCAACACCTTTGATACTCATTGTCACCCCGATGTCCCTGAAGAAACGTCTCTTTTCAGCTTAGCAAGCACCCCATTCATCAAAGTGTCTGACGATGAAATACCTTGACCCGTTCGGCAAAATTTCGAAACAGGATATCCCCCGGCATGCCGGATATTTCCGGATGAAACTGCACACCAAACTGCCTGTCGGCAGGACAGGCCATAATTTCAACGCCGTAGTGAGAAGACTTTCCCAATAGTCGGAAATTTTTCGGCAAGGTCACTCCCTCACAGTGATCAGCAGCAAAACAGGTGCTCGCCTCAAGACCCGTAAGGAAAGGATGCTGCCTATCCAGTAATTCAACCGTTTCATACTGACGACGCTCCTCGCCCCGATAGACAGTCGCACCATGACGCAGTGCGATTGCCTGGTGCCCCAGGCAAATGCCAAAAACCGGCATTGTGAGATGGTCGATGAAGGTAAATTGCTCAAGAAGTGTCTGATGAATGGCTGAATCAGTGAACAGGCGCGGGCCACCGGATATGACGACCGCTTCTGACTGAGAGCTGAAGTCGTGCTCATTCGCCTGTTCAAGCTGGACGCACTCCGCCGTGATACCCAGCGTTTCAAGGATTTCTATAATGTCAGGTACTTTTCGGCTGTTGCAGTCGATGACAGTCCATAAGCGCATTGCTTCACCGTTCCCCCTGCTAAAACGCGTTTTTTCCCGCTTTACAATAGTCTAGACCGCGAATATCCCGGCAGGTTCCCGCCAATAACCAACAAAAAAGCCGGGACAAGCCCGGCAAAAACCTCAAATCCCGACTGAATCAGGCCGCTTTATGCGAATCTGACTCCGGTTGCGGGTAGGTGGCGAGGATTTCGTCACCGTCGACGGATTCCAGCTTCACATCAAAACCCCAGAGAGACTGCACGTGTTTGACCACGTCCCGGGTACTGCGCTGGTCCAGCGGCTGGCGGTTATGCATGAAATGCCGTAATTGCATGGAACGGTCACCCTTCACATCCACGTTGTAGACCTGGATGTTGGGCTCGATGTTGCCCAGGTTATATTGGGCCGCCAGGGTTTCCCGCAGCTGCCGGTAGCCTGGCTCGTTATGGATCGCACCGACCTCCAGGTAAGGGTTGGTATCATTATCCGTAATGGAGAACAAACGCAGATCCCGCATCACCTTCGGCGACAGGTACTGGAGGATGAAACTTTCATCCTTGAAGTTCTGCATCGCGTAATGGACGATTTCCAGCCAGTTGTCGCTGCCGGCAAAATCCGGGAACCACTGGCGATCTTCCTCGGTCGGGTTCTGGCAGATACGACGGATATCCTGGAACATCGCGAAACCCAGCGCGTACGGGTTGATGCCGCTGTAGTACGGACTGTCATACCCCGGTTGGAACACGACGTTGGTGTGCGACTTCAGGAACTCCATGATGGAGCCTTCCGTGATCAAGCCTTCGTTGTACAGGTCATTCATGATGTTGTAGTGCCAGAACGTTGCCCAGCCCTCATTCATGACCTTGGTCTGCTTCTGGGGATAGAAGTACTGCCCCAGCTTGCGCACGATGCGGATGATCTCTCGCTGCCAGGTTTCCAGCAACGGTGAGTGTTTCTCAATGAAATAGAGGATGTTCTCTTCCGGATGCTCCGGGAACCGTTCCTCTTGTTTTTTCTCCTCACGGAACGTTTTCGGAATAGTGGACCAGATATCGTTCAGTGTCTGCTGGATATAGACTTCCCTATCCTTCTGACGGTTCTTTTCTTCTTCTGCAGACAACGGCCGCGGTCGCTTGTAACGATTGACGCCGTGGCTCTGCAGCGCATGACAGGCGTCGAGCAAATCTTCGACCGCATCAATACCGTAACGCTCTTCGCACTCGGAAATATAGCGCTTGGCGAACAGCAGGTAGTCAATGATGGAATCGGCATCCGTCCAGGTTTTGAACAGGTAGTTCCCCTTGAAGAAGGAGTTATGGCCATAGCAGGCATGGGCGATAACCAGCGCCTGCATGGTCATGGAGTTCTCCTCCATCAGGTAGGAGATACAAGGGTTGGAGTTAATGACAATCTCATACGCCAAGCCCATCTGGCCACGCTGGTAGTTGGCCTGGTTACTGAGGAAATGTTTTCCGTAGGACCAGTGGCTGTACATCAGCGGCATGCCAGTGGACGCATACGCGTCCAGCATCTGCTCCGAGCGGATCACCTCGATCTGGTTCGGATAGGTGTCCAGCTTGTAGCCTTCGGCAATACGGGCAATTTCCTTGTCGTATTTGTCGAGTAACTCAAAGGTCCACTCGGGACCGGTCGAGAGAGGTTCTTTTCTCATGCGGTAGCCTCCCGCTTCTCGAACAGCTCACGGAATACCGGGTAGATGTCTTTCGCCGAACGAATATGGGACATGGCAAACTGGCCTTCATATTCGCTTTCCACTGACCGGTATTCATGCCACAGGTTCTGGTGGTGGCGGTCCGTGATCTCGATATAGGCGAAATACTGGACCAGCGGCAACAATTTCTCGCGGATCAGTTTGGTGCACTTGGGCGTATCCGCCTCCCAGTTGTCACCGTCTGAGGCCTGGGCCACGTAGATGTTCCAGTCTTTCGGGTTGTAACGTTCTTCAATGATCTCGCTGGTCAGCGACAACGCCGATGACACAACGGTACCGCCGGTTTCACGAGCATAGAAGAAATCATGTTCATCACATTCCCGGGCTTCGGCATGGTGGCGGATAAAGACGACATCCACCGCCTTGTAGTTCTTCTGCAGGAACATATACAGCAGGAAGAAAAACTTCTTCGCCATATCCTTGATGTCGCGGGTCATGGAGCCAGAGACGTCCATGACGCAGAACATCACCGCCTTGCTCGACGGCATGGGCACCCGGATCAGGTTGTTGAACTTCAGGTCGAAGTCATCAATGAACGGCAGCCGCTTGAGCTTGCCATTCAACGCCGCGATACGTTCACGCAGTTCTTTGGCGCGCGCTTCATCAGTCCCCTCGGGACTGACCTCCATCTCGCGCAGTTCACGCTTGAGGGCGCGAATCTCACGACGCTCTTTGCCGCCCAGGGCAATCCGGCGGGCATGGGCGCTACGCAGAGAACGCACAACGTTCAGCCGGTCTGGCGAACCTGCACTGGTAAAGCCGGCCCGACGGGTCTGGAATTCATTACTGTCCTTCAGATCCTTGCGGACCATGTTGGGCAGTTCGAGGTCATCAAACAGGAATTCAAGGAATTCATCCCGGTTGATCTGGAATTCGAAATCATCCATACCGCCGCCGCCATCGCTGGCGTCGCCGTCGCCGGAAGCGCTCCCCCCCTGCTTGTCCGGTCGCTTGAAACGGTCGCCGGTATCAAATTCCTTGTTGCCGGGGTGTACCTGTTCCCGGTGTCCACCCTGGCCGTGATGAAAAAACGGCTCAGACAGATCCTTGTTGGAAATACTGATTTTTTCGCCGCTCTCGGTATCCGTGATAGAGCGGTTGTTAACGGCGTCATTCACAGCGCGGCGTATATGGCGGCGATAGCGACGCATGAAACGCTCACGGTTCACCGTGCTTTTGCCTTTGCTGTTCAGGCGCCGGTCGATAACGATACTGGTCATAATACGGCCCCGTGCGAAGTAGATAGAATGCGGTAACACGGTGACGTGAGACGCTCGTCGTCCCACGTCACGTGTCAGGCATTACTGGGACTTACGCACGCGGATATACCATTCACAGAGCAGGCGGACCTGCTTCTCGGTATACCCGTGTTCCATCATCCGTGACACGAAGTCGTTGTGCTTGCGCTGCTCGTCCTGGCTACCCTTCGCGTTGAAGGAGATCACCGGCAGCAGGTCTTCGGTATTGGAGAACATCTTCTTCTCAATGACCGAACGCATCTTCTCGTAGCTGAGCCAGCTCGGGTTCTTGCCTTCATTGTTGGCGCGGGCGCGCAGCACGAAGTTCACCACCTCGTTACGGAAGTCTTTCGGGTTGGCGATACCTGCCGGCTTCTCGATCTTCTCCAGCTCATCGTTGAGAGAAGAGCGGTCGAGGATGTGGCCGGTATCCGGATCACGGTATTCCTGATCCTGGATCCAGAAGTCCGCATAGGTGATGTAACGGTCAAAGATGTTCTGACCATACTCGGAGTAGGACTCCAGGTACGCGGTCTGAATTTCCTTGCCCAGGAACTCGATGTACTTGGGTGCAATGAATTCCTTCAGGAAGCGGACATAACGCTCGGAAGCTTCCTGCGGGAACTGCGCCTGCTCGATCTGCTGCTCGACCACGTAGAGCAGGTGAACCGGGTTGGCCGCCACTTCACTCGGGTCAAAGTTGAACACCTTGGACAGGATCTTGAAGGCAAAACGGGTGGACAAACCATCCATACCCTCGTCGACACCGGCCACGTCCTTGTACTCCTGCAGGGACTTGGCGTTCGGATCGGTATCCTTCAGGCTTTCACCGTCGTAAATCCGCATCTTGGAGAAGACGTTGGAGTTATCCGGCTCCTTGATACGGGACAGCACGATGAACTGGGCGAGCATGCGCAGGGTATCCGGCGCACAGGGGGCTTCGCGCAGCGAGCTGTGCTCAAGCAGTTTTTCGTAGATTCGGATCTCTTCATCAACCCGCAGGCAGTAAGGCACCTTGACGATATTCACACGGTCAATGAAGGCTTCGTTGGTCTTGTTGTTACGGAAGGTTTGCCATTCTGACTCGTTGGAGTGAGCCAGCAGGATACCTTCGAACGGAATCGCACCCAGACCTTCGGTACTGTTGTAGTTACCTTCCTGGGTTGCTGTCAGCAGTGGGTGCAGGACCTTGATCGGGGCCTTGAACATCTCGACGAATTCCATCATGCCCTGGTTGGCACGGCACAATGCGCCGGAGAAGCTGTATGCATCCGGATCGTCCTGGGAGTACTCTTCCAGCTGACGGATATCGACTTTACCCACAAGGCTGGAGATATCCTGGTTGTTTTCATCACCGGGCTCAGTCTTGGCAACCGCCACCTGGTTCAGGATGCTCGGATACAGTTTAACGACACGGAACTTGGTGATATCACCGCCGTATTCGTGCAAACGCTTAACAGCCCAGGGCGACATGATGTGTCGGAGATAACGGCCGGGAATACCATATTCTTCTTTCAGAATGGTGCCGTCTTCGGCTGAGTCAAACAGCCCAAGCGGGGATTCAAATACGGGAGAACCCTTGATGGCATAGAAAGGCACCTGCTGCATCAGCTGCTTCAGGCGTTCTGCCAGGGAGGATTTACCACCACCAACGGGGCCTAAGAGATAAAGAATCTGTTTCTTCTCTTCCAGACCCTGGGCGGCATGACGGAAGTAGGACACGATCTGCTCGATCGCCTCTTCCATGCCGTAGAATTCTTCAAACGCCTTGTAGCGCTTGATGATCTTGTTGGAAAAAATACGACTTAAACGCGGGTCGCGGGAGGTATCTACCAGCTCCGGCTCCCCAATGGCCATCAGCATGCGTTCCGCTGCACTGGCGTAAGCTCCGGGGTCGTTCTTACAGAGTTCCAGATACTCCTGCAGGCTCATCTCTTCCTGAGCCGTGGAGTCATAACGATCCTGGAAATGTTGGAATATTGACATACTCACCACCCGTCTTTCCTGAATGAATCTCTGGTTTTTATAAACCGGATGTGTACGACGTGCCGGGCGTGCATCCAGCCCCACTCCAAACTTGTAAACAATCCTTCCCGCGCTGTCCCCGACCGTCAGTTTCACGCCATGGTTGGGCTTCACCGTCCCCTCTTCCATGGCATACCGTTTTGTTTTTTCACCGACATCGCTGGTTATTGTTATTCGATGTCACTTTCAAGGTTAGGGAAAACACCCTCGGAAAAACAGTCTGTTTCTTCAGGTTTTTCTGTGGGATACTGGGAAAATTGTGACAAACATCACAGCCGCTGAAAGCATATTCTGCTGACGACTTCATCCTGAAAATAATCTTTTTTCTGGTACTTTCCCGCCAATTCATCTCATCGCAAAAAACCGGTATTTTCTTTTCCGTCGTTTTTCCCTGACGTCATACGCTGCACACGAACAGCATTCAAATCACCCTTGATTCTCTCTGACAGCACAACGGGAAGGTCACAGAAACTTCACCGTTTTGGTCAGCCCTTCAGACTCCCTTGTCATAGCATTGAGCCTGTGAATCGTGAACTATGGACACTCTCTCAAACAGTAAAACCGGAGAGCACCGGTGAGCAAGAATGATCCAGACCCTGACCCTATCAACCGATCAGTTTTAATTGCACGAATGAAAAAAGAACTCTCTGAAATTCGAATCTCTCTACTTGAGGCTGCCACTGACTATCTAACGACAATGACTGAGTTCTCTGAATATAACGGTAGCGAAAATACCGAAGGGGAAACGCGCGAGTATTCACCAGAAACCGGCAAACGATCGAAACCGCGTGACAGTGAAGAAACGACCTGATCGCTACGGGAAGTGACAAACTTCTTGCCCACGCCGTTAAAAAGTCCAGGAAAATTCACCGCTTATCTGCTGCGAAAGCGTGTGTCTGGACGCACTCACACCATAGCGCACCGTACTGTTAACTGCCTTACTAACGACCCGCAGGCCGATATCGGCTTCAACACTGTACCAATCTCTGCGAACACCTGACTGCCTGAGCCTGAATGCCGGCTGATCGTTGCGCCACACAGTGACCGGCAAATCCCGATCCCCCCATGATGGTACAAAACGGAGTCGGATGTCCGGCATCACGGCAACCTCAGGGTGGCGCGTCGTGAACGGATCAACAGAACTGACGGACAGACTCAACGGTAGCTGCCAGTAGGTCTGTGTACTGCTGCCATTGCCATAGACCTGCCCCGATTGCTGATCGATAACCTCGGCGCCGTGTTGACGGGTATGCCAGTAGGACAGACCAACACCCGGCGTCAATCTCCACATTGCCAAATCCACGGGTAGAGACAAACCTGCCTGCCCGCCCAATATGTCGATTTCGCTCTCCGATTTCAGGCTGGCTACCCCACCGTATTGGTGCAACCGGTGATCAGAGTGCAGAAGAATCAACGCCGCTGACGCCTGCACGTTTTCCAGGAAGAGATTGCCAAACAGCGAACCTCCCCGATAATCGGCATGACTTGTAGCAGGCCGGGCATCTCCCCGGGCATCCATGTCGCCATTGCCATTCCAAAAACCCAGTCCCCAGCGTCCATGACCCCATTCATGTATGAATCCGATCGCCAGCCCACGGATATTGGCTTTGTAACCTGCCTGTACGCCATCAATATCCAGGTCTTTGGCTCGTGTGTGCACATAAAAAGGCAGTAGCCAGGGGGCAACGTCTGAATCTGCGGCATTGCCACAATCCGGAACAGTATCAACACCCATAGCGCGACGCGGGTTGTGACACGCACCAGCCCGGGTTATGCCCGCCAATAGCAGGGATGCCAGGTTCTGATCAATCATCGCCACAGGCAGCCTGCGCGTTAATGCGACATTGGAAAGCGTCGGGTCAATGACCGGTTCAGGTAATGGCGCATGGTGTGTCAGGATGCCATACAGATACCCGTCACTTCCCTCGTTCTGCTGTTTTAAGGCAAGTGAGTAGTTGTCCTGATCGGTTACGGCCGTGAGTTGGGCGAGGTTCAATGCTAACGGGCTGTCAGTAATATCCTTTTTCACTAACAGGTAAGTGGCCTGCTCACCTTCCTCCATCAGGGTATTCACATGACCTAACAGGGTTCCATGCCCCTGAATCACAAAATTGCCATCACGTTCAATGGTCAGGGGCGCTATCGGCAAGCCACTGCCTACCCGGTTCACATCTGACAGCGGTAATGCCCATACGCCCCCATTGACGAAATCCAGCATCAGCTTACCGCCACCGCCGAGGGTGGAGCCGTGACCGGTTGTCCACCTGGCGTCCGGCTTATGAAAATGCAGCCGGAATACGCCCTTGCTGGAAGCTTCCACAAACTCACTGTTGATATGCGATCCACTGTCCAGATCCAGGATCAGCTGGTTGTATTCGCCCTGGATACTGATCTTGCCATTAATGTTGATGACCTGCGGATTGGGCTGTGACGAATGGATGCTGCTGCGAGTTGTCAAGGCCATGGGCATATCAGGATCATCAGCCACCGGCGTGATCGTGGAAGGGGGCAACAGATACTGGGATGAACTCAGGGTCTGTATCGCACACGCGTCATCACTGGCTGTAAGAGTCAGCGCGTTATGAATATATACGATACTGTTCCAGCCACTGATGCCCGCGGCCTCCGGTCCCGACACCCGGATATCCGTCACACCATTGAGCGTCACTACGCCAGGCTTGGTGATGTGCCTGACAAAAAGTCCCTGGGCATAGCCGCCTTCTGCCGTCACGAACAATGGTCCATCAATCGTGACTGCTCCCGGCAGGGAACCGATCGCCTGGGAGAAATACCCCTTTACATCGATTGTGACAGGCCCGTTGATATGGATACCCTCGCCGATCAGGGAAGACAGCCCCTCGACCTTATCACCCCGCCCCTTAATCGTGACCGGCCCCGTGAGCATCACTTCCCCCCCATCACGGGTACGTATGCCCCCCATATACGATTTGAGCAGGTTAATCGTCAGATCATCCACCGCACCGGTAATATAGCCCCGCTTGTCCGCAAAGAAGGCTGCGGAACCACGAAGGTCAGAGTCGTAATTCATCGTCATACTGCCTGACAGCGTGACCGTGTTACCAGCACCATAAGAAACAATGCTGTCGGTATAAATTCCCGAGGAGTAATTGTCGGTATCAATGCCCGAAGCACCCGATGAACAATACCCATAAGGAATAAGTGTCCTGGGCAAGAGTAACAGGGCAAACGCCAGACACCGGACAGCAACAACATTGCCCCAACCTGCAGTCGTACCTTTATGCATCACTCATCGAACGCTCTGATAATAGCGTCCGATGAATATAGTTGATGACACTTGATCCGGGCTCTATTTGAATCAGATATTGCTGTTGGAGTCAGAACCCATGACCTGGCCGTTTGCGCACACGCCCAGTGCAGCCGACAAGCTTCGCCGGACAAGGGTTTCAAGAGATGCGATTGCGCAAGCAATACTGACTTCCTGCAAAGTCCCCTGTCTGCATCTGTTCCGGTTCAGGGTGTCGGCGTCAGCGCGGCCCAGGTCTCTGCACAAAGACACTTAACAGCGCCAGACCACCCGATGCCACCATCAACAACAGCGATACCGCATTCAGTACCGGTGTGGAACCTTCCCGCATCCGGTCGAACATGGTGATAGTCAGGGGCGCATCACTGCCAACCAGCACCAGCGTCGTATTAAAGTTTTCAAATGACATCAGGAAGGCAACAATGGCAGCGCCAATCAACGCTGGGCGCAACCAAGGCAACGTTATAGTCCACAGCACATCAAAACGGCTGGCGCCAAGGTTCAGTGCGGCTTCTTCCAGCGCCCGATCAAACTTACGCAACCGGGCAGAGATAATCAGCGTACAAATTGTCGAAATAAACGAGAACTGTCCTAATACAATCAACAGCAGCCCGGGACGGAGAAAGTTCAGATCCCAACCCCAAAGATCCTCTGCGCCATTGGCGATATTACTGCTGAAGACCAGTACAGAAATACCGAGAATAACGCCGGGAATCACCAGAGGAATCAACATCAACGTATAGAGAAGCTGTTTTCCGGGAAATTCATTCCGTTCAAACAGAAAGGCATTGGACAACGCCACCAGCACCGATAACAGGGCCACACAAACCGCAACAACCATACTGATACCGATACTGCCCAGTAACTTGTCGTCATGAAAAAGGCCTGTACGTCCACCGCCTTCTGACAGGAACCAGTCCAGCGTAAATCCTTGCCAGGGCAGCGAAGGAAACAGGCTGTCGTTAAATGAAAAGACCGCCACAACCACCAACGGTGCGATCAGGAACAAAAAGAACAGACTGACATACGCCGCATAGGTTTTGCGAAACGCCAGACTCTGGGGAATGGATGCAATCATGGTCGGCTCCTCACTTACCCATGGTATCCCGGAATGACTGTCCGCTAAGTTTCAGGCCAAGCCAGACAATCAGCGAGGAAAGCACCAGCAGCAGGACACCGAATGCCGAGCCCTGTTCCCAGTTAAAGCGGGTAATAAACTGTGTGAAGATCTGATCGGTAAACCACAGGCTATCCTTACCGCCCAACAGTGTTGGTGTCAGGTAGTTACCCAACGTCAGCATGAACACCACGATACAGCCCGAGACGATGCCCGGCATGGCGTAAGGAATGATGACCTCTTTCAACGCATGAAAACCGTTGCCACCCAGGTCATAGGCTGCTTCAACCAGGCTGTCGTCCAGTCCATCCAGCGTGGTGATCAGCGGAACGACCATGAACAGCATGGAGCTGTAAACCAGTCCCATCATCACCGTCACATCGTTGTACAACAGTTCAATGGGGCCATCGACCAGTCCCATCCACTGCAGCATATTACTGACGACGCCGGTTTCCCGTAACAGAATCATCCAGCCATAGGTGCGCACCAGCTCACTGACCCAGAAGGGGATCAGACAAGCCAGGAACATCAGGTTACGGGAACGCCCCCGGGCCAGTTTGGCGATATACCAGGCAATAGGGAAAGCAATCACCAGCGTGATGGCTGTCGCCATGATCGACATGACCGCCGTGCGGAGGAAGGTTCGCCAGTACAGGGGTTCAGTAAAGAACTCCATATAGTGGTCAGTGGTAAAACGGTATTCACCGTAGCTGATCTGTTCCCGCAGGGAGATACTGATCATGTCCAGATGGGGAAACAGTATCAGTAACCCAAGCGTTAACAGCAAAGGCATCATCAACAGGTAAAGCGTCAGCCGGCTTCCAGTCATTCTGATCATACGTCCGCCTCAGTGGCTTGTGCCTGAACGGGTTTCGGTACGGAAATCGTGGCATCCCCAGAACCTGCAAAGCAATGACACTGTTCGGCATTCCAGCTCAGGTATAACTGATCACCTCGCTGAATACCTGTGAACTCGTGTGTCTGTGGCAACACGACCTGAAGTTCAGAACCTGTATCCGCATCGCGCACCAGTAATCGGCTGTTACCACCATCAAACAGAATATTTTCAACGACGCCTGACACCTGGTTATCTGCCGTCTTGTTATCGGTTTTGCCCAGATGGATGATTTCGGGCCGTACAAAAACTGACACGGGATTGCCGACATCCATCGGCATGCCGTTGGCGGCCTGTGCCTGAAACAGCTGACCACATTCCGTTTTAACCTTGATGGTATTACCGGTAACGGCCTCAACCACGCCCTGGAAGCGATTACTTTCACCGACAAATCCAGCGACGAACGCCGTTTTTGGATGGTAATAAAGTTCCTGCGGCGTACCGATCTGCTCAAAACGTCCCTGGTTCATGACCGCCACCTGGTCTGACATCACCATGGCTTCCGACTGGTCATGGGTGATGTAAACGAAGGTCGTGCCAAACGCCTGCTGCAGTTTCTTGAGCTCAACCTTCATATGCTCCCGCAGCTTCAGGTCCAGCGCGCCCAGCGGCTCATCCAGCAGCAATACATCCGGTTCCAGCACCAGGCAGCGGGCAATGGCAATACGCTGTTTCTGACCACCCGACAATTGACTGATAGCCTTACTACCAATGCCGGGTAAGCCAATACGCTCCAGTGCATCTTCGACCCGTCGCTGAATCTCATCTTTCGGCGTTTTACGACGCCGGAGACCGTAGGCGATGTTCTCGTATACGTTCATCATCGGGAACAGCGCCAGATGCTGGAACACCATATTGACCGGTCGTTTATTGGGAGGAACGCCCAGCATGGAGCGCCCCTTGATATCAATGGCTCCGGCGCCGGGTTCCAGAAAACCCGCCAGCATTCTCAACAGTGTCGTTTTACCGCAACCGGAAGGACCAAGAATGGAAAAGAAAGCACCACGGGGAATCGCAAACGACACGTCCCTGACAGCCTGAAAATCACCGAATGACTTACAGACATCCCGACATTCGAGATCAAACTCTGGGGGCATGGGTAGATCCTGCTGTTACTGATGAGATAGAACCAGATGCATGGGGGAAGCAGGCAGGGAAGCCCGCCTCCCGATCAGGGTTACTGCGCCGCTTTTACGCGATCCAGTACTTTCCCCTCGATGGTTTCAAGACCGGCCGGTACCGGCGGATACCACTTGATATTATCCAGGGCGGCCTGGTCGAAACTCTGCTGGTAACTGCGACGCAACCCGGCATCCACGTACTCTTCAGCACCTACAGCAGCAGTGAAGTTACCGGCAGATGTGGTAATTTTCGCAGCAATATCCGGGCGCATTACGAAGTTAATCCATTTATAGGCGGCTTCGTCATTACGTCCCTTGGCAGGCAATACAAATGTATCGATCCAACCCAACGCACCGGATGTCGGCGCGACAAAGTTAATCCTGTCGTTTTCCTGGTTAAGCTTCCAGCCACCGGCATCCCAGCCCATTGCCATGGTGACTTCGCCGCTGCGCAGCAGGTTGATCAGGGCATCACCACCGGACCAGTAGGCTTTAACATTGCCCTTACACGCGATCAGCTTGTCCTGCACTTTGCCAAGAATGGCTTCGTATTTCTTCTGGTCGTCATACGCCGCAAAGGGGTCTTCTCCCATGGCAAAGGCAAAACCGATCAGGGTCGGACGCTTCAGGCGGTAGGAGACTTTGCCCGCATAGTCATCAGAGCACAGGTCATTGAAACTGTACTCCTGTTGACCGGTGCTTTGATTCACAATCAGACCGCTGGTGCCCCAGATATGCGGCACCGCATATACATCATCACCAATCGTTGCACTGGCTTCAGAGGCTTTCAGCATGGAAGGAATGAACCGGCTCGTATCAATCTTGCTCATATCCATCGGCTTGTAGATACGGTAGTTCTTCTGGGCGCCCAGGATACGATCCTGGCTCGGCTGCGCCAGATCAAAGCCCGCACCACGGGTTGCGCGCAACTTCGAGATCATGTCCTCGTTGTTTGATACTGTGACTTTGACGTCAATACCGGTTTCTTTTTCAAACAGGTCAATCACTTCCTGGGGCGCATAACCTCCCCACGTCAGGAGTCGTAATTCCTCGGCCTGTGCCGATACTGTCAGACTGCAGGCAAGCAGGCCTGCACCGGCTGCGGCCAGAAACTTACGGGCTGGTTTACGCATAAAATCCCCCAGGATCATGTTTACATTCGTTCTTGTTCGAACATTATTTTTCTATTGTGTGACAGAATTGTTTCACCAAACCCCGATAATGATCAATAAAAGGGTAATTTCTTGATGTGAGTGCGGCAGAGGAATCTCTGCCGCGGTGTAGAAACGGGTATCCGTTTCAGGCGTTTCTGGCAGGTATCGCACCCAGCACAGCCACCAGCAGTTCCCAGTAGCGGCCCACAGAAGCGATGTCCACTTTCTCATCCGGAGAATGCGGGAAGCGGATGGTTGGGCCTATCGATACCATATCCAGTGACGGATAAGGTTCCTTGAACAAGCCACACTCAAGCCCTGCGTGAATGACCTGGATAGACGGCAGTTTGCCGAATTTTTCCTGGTAAACATCTCGCACTATCTGCATGACCGGTGAGGTCGCATCGGGTTTCCAGCCGGGATAAGCACCGGAAGCTTCCATGTCCGCACCGGCGGTGAATGCCAGCGCCCGCAGCATGTTCTCCACCATGTTACGACCGGAATCAATGGTGGAGCGTACCAGGAACAGGATTTCCACCTGCTCGTCAGCCGTTTTCACCACCCCCATATTGGTCGAAGTTTCCACAACACCGGGGAAGGCATCACTCATCCGGATCACGCCATTAGGTGCGGCGTGCATCATCGCCAACAGTGTTCGTTGATCTGCTGTGGTGAAGACCTGAGCCGGAGCATCTGCCGGTGACAGCTCAAGCTTAAGCGTTGGTTCTGTAGCCGCCAATTCAGACGACAGAATCCCACGATAGCGATCCACCAGGGCTTTCAGCGCATCGACATTCGCTGCAGACACAGCAATGGTTGCACCCGCTTCACGGGGAATCGCGTTGCGCAGGCTGCCGCCACGAATATCTGCGACACACAGTTCCAGTTCTTCTGCATGACCAAACAGAAAACGGGCCAGCAGTTTGTTCGCATTACCACGTCCCAGGTGGATATCGCAGCCAGAGTGACCACCTTTTAATCCTGACAGCGTCAGTTCAAAGGACTGATAACCGGCAGGCAACGGCTGACGTCCAATCCTGCGGTTCACCTGAACATCCACACCGCCAGCACATCCCATGTAGACGTCGCCTTCCTCTTCCGAGTCGGTATTGATGAGGATGTCACCTTTCAGCAAGCCCGCCTGTAAACCGAAAGCACCGGTCATGCCGGCTTCTTCATTGATGGTCAGCAGTACTTCCAGGGGGCCGTGAGGAATATCGTTGGCAGCCAGCACCGCCAGGGCAGACGCCATGCCAATACCGTTATCGGCACCCAGGGTAGTGCCATCGGCGCGAACCCATTCGCCATCAATAATCGTGGTGATCGGATCCTGCTCAAACACATGCTGTTTGTCCGCATTACACTGCGGCACCATATCCAGATGCGCCTGCAGGATCACGCCCTTGCGATCTTCCATACCCGCTGTCGCCGGTTTGCGAATGATCAGGTTACCGACGGTATCCACCAGGGTTTCCAAACCCTCAGCCTGCGCCCACTGTTGAATGTGGTCGCGCAGTTGTTCCATATCAGGCATCTTCCAGAGTAAATAGACGGACATACTACCTGAAGGTTTTCGCAGGAAATACGCCCCTGTCAGGCAGCAGTCGTCTTGATCGTATTTTGGGTCAGAATACTGTCATTGGCTCAGGAACTCTGTGAGTTTTTCCGGTGTCGGCACAGAACCGGAGTGCACCAGCCGACCATCAATGGACACCGCAGGCGTACTGACCACGCCGGCACTCATAATGGCCTCCAAATCAGTGACCTTATTTAATCGAATGGTCATATCCAGCTGTTGCGCCACCTGTTCAACCCGTTCAGCCGTAATCACACAATTCCGGCATCCGGAGCCATAGACGTTTATATCCTTCATTACATTGCCTCTTTATGTGTTGATTTAAATCGCATTGATTACAAAAAACTCACGGCGTTAAACAGCCAGCCCACCAGACAGAAAGCCACCAGCAGATACGCCGCAATCATCAGCAGCAACCGGTACTGCATTACTTGTTTCAACATCATGAACTCCGGCAGGCTGACCGCAACCGCACTCATGCAGAACGCCAGCGTGGTTCCCAGCGGCACACTTTTAGCCAGCAGACTACCCATAACAGGAATCACCGACGTCGCATTGACATACAGCGGTATGCCCGCAAGAGATGCCAGGGGAACGGTCCACCACTGGCCAGCGCCGAGATAGGTCTGGAACCAGGTTTCCGGAATAAAGCCATGAATGAAAGCGCCTATCCCGACCCCGATAAACACCCATTTCCAGATTCTGCCGACAACGGTACGTGTTTCCTGCACGGCAAATTCATGACGGTCTTTCAGGGTCATCACCTGGGCCTGATAATCAATGGCCGCTGAGTTTCCCTGGTTTTGATATTGCTTTGCCAGGAAGGGAACTAACCAACGTTCTGCCTTGATACGATCCATCAGGAAACCGCCCACAATACCCAGCGTCATACCGATCGCGACGTAGATAACGGTAAAACGAATACCGAGTAACGACGTCAGCAAGACAATGGCAATTTCATTGATCATTGGCGAGGTCAATAGAAACGCCATCGTCACGCCCAGCGGGATACGTGCCGAGACAAACCCCATGAACAGGGGAATCGAGCTGCAGGAGCAGAACGGTGTCACCGCACCAAAAACCGAACCCATCAGATAACCGGGGAAACGTCTCCGCCCCTGAAGATAATAACGAACCCGCTCCGGATTCAGTCCCGCGCGGACAATCGCGATGGCATAGATCAGCACCGTCAACAGAACCAGTATCTTGGCAGTATCTTCGATAAAGAAATGAACCCCATTGGCCAGCGGTGTATCAGGGGTTAGCTGAAGCAGCGAATATGTCACCCAATCCGCCAACCGGGTAAACCAATGCAACATGGAAGGTCTCCGCTAGAGTCTTGTCTTCTCTAAACACGAAGCCAGCGGCAAAAAGATGCATCTTTTTTTAGCTATTTTTTTGAACTGTTAGGTGCGGTGTCTGGGTGTGAAATCACAGACACCAGTTTCATCAAACTGGATCTGACATTTTTGGATCATCTGAGTCCGTAGCTTTTGTCGCGCACGCTGTAATCGCGATTTCGCAGCGGGGAGTGATAAGCCAACTGAACAGGCATAATCCTCCTGTGACATTTTCTGAATATCGCACCGTTCAATCGCATCCCGGTCTTTGTCGTCCAGTTCACTCAGCACGCGCATCATGCAGGATTGCAGTTCAAGCAGCAGCGGTGTATCGGATACCTGCTGAACCTGATCAATAAACGGCATGGTTTCAGGATGCGGTTTCCTGACAGCGTCAATCAAGGTATTGCGTGTAATGGTGAAGAACCAGCTTCTGGCATGCTCCAGTGAGCAAAAACGCTCCTTATTTCTGAGCGATTTCAAAAAGACATCCTGCAGCAAGTCCTGGGCTTGCTCACTGTCACCCGTCTGTTTCAGCAACCAGCCATGTAAATCCTTTTCATTTTCGCGCCAGGCTTTCATCAGACAATCCACACCTACTGCCCCCACAGCTACCACTGTCAATTATCGCTGGCAGGGTAAATTGTCGACTTTGATGAGGATTTGATGGATATCAACAGATCATCGTTTTCGATGATGGATCAAGGCAGGCAGAAGGGGAAAACAGTCCCTGCGAACAACGCAGAGACTGCCATAAGATCAAGCCATCTGGGGCAGGGTATACGTACGTAACTGCATGGCAAATTCCTGTAGTGAGCGGATACCACTGGCTTCCGCCTGGCGGCACCACTCACGGAGCGCTTCCAGACGATCATTCTTGTCTTTAAATGTCTGCCAGATAGCCTGCAGCGCCAGACGCTTCTCATAAATCACTTTCAACGCATGGCTGGACTCAACAATCGTATTGAGGCGCTCAACATGATCAGGTTTGAGCAAGGCATTCTCACGAGACAACAGCTTTTTAGCACGACGCAACATCTGTTTTTTCTTGCCTTCCGTCTTGGCCAGTTCATTCTTGACCAGAGGCGCGATGACCGTACGACGGTAGTTGTCCATGATCTGGAAGCGGTTGTTGATCACTGCCAGGATCGTATCGTGGTCTATTTCCTTTTTGGTGATATCCCGGTAAACCAACGGACGGGTAAATTTCACTTTGGCCAAACCGACAACTTTCAAGGCACGAATCCAGAGCCAGCCTATATCAAATTCCCAAAAGCGGACGGAAAACTTCGCAGAGTTAGGATAGGTGTGGTGATTGTTATGCAGTTCTTCGCCACCGATCAGAAAGCCCCAGGGAACAAGATTGCGGGCGTTATCTTTGCACTCAAAGTTACGATAACCGAAATAATGGCCAACACCGTTGATCACACCGGCAGCAAAGATAGGAATCCAGATCATCTGTATCGCCCAGACCGTAATCCCAATCACGCCAAACAGGGCGACATCAACAATAAACATCAGGGTAATTCCAAGGCTGGAGAACCGGCTGTAAACATTCCGCTCAATCCAGTCTTCCGGGCAACGCTGACCAAAACGACGCAGGGTTTCTTCATTCCTGGCTTCGGCACGATACAGTTCTGAGCCCCGCCAAAGCACTTCATTCAAGCCTCTGACTACCGGGCTGTGTGGATCATCCGCCGTTTCACAAACCGCATGGTGCTTACGGTGGATAGCCGTCCATTCTTTGGTATTCATACCCGTAGTTAGCCATAACCAGAAACGAAAGAAATGCTGGATGACCGGATGGAGGTCAATCGCATTGTGGGCGCTGAAACGGTGCAAATAGAGTGTGACACCGAGGATTGTTATATGCGTGAGAATCAGCGTGGCACCCACCACTTCCCAAGCTGACAGCTGTAATAGACCTTTATACCAAGAAGGATCGATACCCATACTCATGTGCTCTCCCGATCTGTTTTTATCATAATGTGATCAGCATTCAGACAGTTGCCGGACAGGAGCCAACAATCAACGTCGCTACTCCACTATCCGGAAAAATTTACCAAACCATAGTACATCTCACATAAAAAAACACCGCCTGATTCACTATGGCGGTGTTTATTGCTGTATAACATGAACAGTATGGGTATCAGGTAAGCTCTATCATCGCGTTAGAGCTGTCTTTCCCCGGCTTCCGCGGACAACTGACTGTCCGCTTGACCTGATCTTCTTCATCCACCGATTCCAGCCGAACATCAAAGCCCCACAGTTTGTGCACATGACGAAGAATTTCTTCGGTGGTTTCACCCAGCGGGCGCCCCTGGTGCATGTAGTGACGAATGGTTAGCGCCCGGTCTCCTTTGACATTGACATTGTAGACCTGAATATTGGGCTCGCGGTTGCCCAGATTGTACTGAGCAGCCAGCGCTTCCCGAATTTCACGATAGCCGGGCTCATCGTGGATAGCATCCACTTCCATATAGGCTTTCTTCTCATTATCCATAATGGAAAACAGCCGTAATTCACGGATCACTCGCGGCGAGAGATACTGCTGGATAAAGCTTTCATCCTTGAAGTTACGCATGGCGAAGTGCAGGGTTTCCAGCCAGTCGGAACCGGCAATATCCGGGAACCATTCGCGGTCTTCATCAGTAGGATCTTCGCAGATCCGGCGAATATCCATAAACATCTTGAAGCCAAGCGTATAGGGATTAATGCCCGAGTAACGGGGGTCATCAAAATCGGGCTGGAAGATAACGTTGGAGTGGGAATGCAGGAACTCCATGATGAAGCCTTCCGTTACCAGACCTTCGTTGTACAGTTCATGCATGATGGTGTAATGCCAGAAAGTCGCCCAACCTTCATTCATGACCTGGGTCTGGCGCTGGGGATAATAATATTGCGCCATCTTGCGAACGATCCGGAGCAGTTCACGTTGCCAGGTTTCCAGTAGCGGTGCATTCTTTTCCAGGAAATAGAGAATGTTTTCTTCGGGATGCTCCGGGAAACGTGTCTCTTTCTCTTCAACTTCCGTTTCCTGCTGCGGAATCGTGGACCAGATATCGTTCAGGGTACGCTGGATATATTCTGCCCGTTCTTCCTGACGGGACTTTTCCTCTTCCGCGGAAATCGGGCGTGGTCGCTTGTACCGGTTAACGCCTTGATTCATCAGGGCATGGCAGGCGTCCAGTACATCTTCAACCGCATCGATACCGTATTTCTCTTCACACTGATTGACGTAGTTCTTGGCAAACAACAGGTAATCAATGATCGATTCGGCATCCGTCCATGTCTGGAAAAGGTAATTCCCCTTGAAGAAAGAATTATGGCCATAACAGGCATGGGCAATTACCAGTGCCTGCATGGTGATGGTGTTTTCTTCCATCAGGTAGGCGATACAGGGATTGGAGTTAATGACGATTTCATAGGCCAGTCCCATCCGGCCACGCTCATAACTTTGCTGGTTGCTCAGGAAGTGCTTACCAAATGACCAGTGGCTGTACATCAGTGGCATGCCAACAGAGGCATAGGCATCCAGCATCTGCTCCGAACTGATGACTTCAATCTGGTTGGGATAGGTGTCCAGCCGGAACTTGTCCGCGATCCGGGCTATCTCACGGTCATACTCCTCGATCAGATCAAAGGTCCATTCCGATTCCGTGGACAGCGGTTTTTTTTTCTTACCCATTACGCTTCCTTCTTCTCAAACAGGCGCCGGAATACCGGATAGATATCACTGGCGGACTTGATCTGCTGCATGGCAAAGGAATCCCGGAACTGGTCCTGGATGGTTTCGTATTCACGCCACAGGTTCTGGTGCTGACGGTCGGTGATCTCCACATAGGAGAAATACTGCACCAGCGGCATCAGCTCATTGGCCAGGATTTTGGTGCAGACTGAGGAATCGCCTTCCCAGTTATCCCCATCAGACGCCTGGGCAACGTAGATATTCCAATCTGTCGGCGAATAACGCTTGCGGATAGTGTCCCGGGTCAGTTCCAGGGCGCTGGAAACAATGGTTCCACCGGTTTCACGGGAATAGAAGAAATCCTCTTCATCCACTTCCTTGGCGGCGGTGTGATGCCGGATAAACACTACTTCAATCCGCTTGTAATTCCGCTGCAGGAACAGATAAAGCAGGATGAAGAAGCGCTTCGCCATATCCTTGATTTCCTGTGTCATGGAACCTGAAACATCCATCACACAGAACATCACCGCCTTGCTGGAAGGCTGGGGCACTTTGACGAAATTGTTATAGCGCAGATCAATATCATCAATAAACGGCAGACGCTTCAGTTTGCCATTCAGTCGCTTGATCTCTTCACGGAGGAAATTGGCCCGTTCTTCATCGTAATCGTCGGGCTGGACTTCCATTTCCCGCAATTCACGTTTCATCTGGCGGATATCCCGACGTGTACCACCCGAAAGTGCAATTCGGCGAGCATGGGCACTGCGCAGAGAACGGACAATATTGAGTCTATCCGGCGGCCCTGCCGTTACAAAACCAGCCTGACGGGTTTTGAATTCCACCATGTCAGACAGCTGTTTTTCAGACAGGTTAGGTAGTTCCAGGTCATCGAACATGAATTCCAGAAATTCATCGTGATTGATATGGAAGGTGAACTCATCCATACCATCGCCCTGGTTACTGGCCTGACCAGCACCGCCGCCACGACCGCTGCCACCATTGGGTCGCTTGATTCGGTCGCCCTTGATGAAATCCTTGTTGCCGGGATGAATGCTGCGGTGCATGCCACCCTGACCATGATGAAAAATGGGTTCCGACAGATCCTTCTGGGAAATGGAGATATCGCTGCCGCTTTCGACATCGGTGATGCTGCGTTTGTTCACCGCATCCGATACCGCCTTCTTGATATGTTTTTTATACCGCCGCATAAACCGCTGACGGTTTACCGTGCTCTTGTTCTTGCCGTTGAGGCGGCGGTCAATAATGATGCTCATTACACACTCCGTGTGGCAAGCAGAGACTCGTTGATACGAGGAAACAGCGCAGCCCTGTCTGCCATGCTCCGACGCCGAAACCGCAGTCCCTGCGGTTTCCATTAGGCGCCGGCATTGGCATGGCGGTGACTACACTACTGAGACTTCCGGACGCGGATATACCATTCAGCCAGCAATCTGACCTGCTTCTCGGTATAACCCCGCTCGACCATGCGCTTCACAAACTCATTGTGCTTGCGCTGCTCGTCATTGCTGCCCTTCGCATTGAAGGAAATGACCGGCAACAGGTCTTCGGTATTGGAGAACATCTTCTTCTCGATGACCGAACGCATTTTCTCGTAGCTGAGCCAGCTTGGGTTCTTACCGTTATTGCCAGCCCGGGCACGCAGCACGAAGTTCACCACTTCATTTCGGAAATCCTTCGGATTGGCAATGCTGGCGGCTTTCTCGATCTTCTCCAGTTCATCATTGATGGCAGAGCGGTCAAGAATATCGCCGGTTTCCGGATCACGGTATTCCTGATCCTGAATCCAGAAATCCGCATAAGTGATGTAACGGTCAAAGATGTTCTGGCCGTATTCTGAGTAGGATTCCAGGTAAGCGGTCTGAATCTCTTTACCCAGGAACTCAATGTATTTCGGTGCCAGGAACTCTTTCAGGAAACGCAGGTAACGCTCCTGAATTTCCTGAGGGAACTGTTGCTGTTCAATTTCCCGCTCCAGCACATAAAGCAGATGCACCGGGTTGGCCGCCACTTCCGACGGATCGAAGTTGAAGACCTTGGAAAGGATCTTGAAAGCAAAACGGGTGGAAAGGCCATCCATACCTTCATCCACACCGGCAGCGTCCTTGTATTCCTGCAGGGGCTTGGCCTGTGGATCGGTATCTTTCAGGTTTTCGCCATCATAAACTCGCATCTTGGAGAAGACGTTGGAGTTTTCGGGTTCCTTAATACGGGAAAGCGTCGTGAACTGGGCTAGCATCCGGAGGGTATCTGGCGCACAGGGCGCTTCACGCAGTGAGCTGTTCAGCAACAGTTTCTCGTAAATCTTGATCTCTTCAGAAACCCGGGTGCAGTAAGGCACCTTGACGATGTTTACCCGGTCAATGAACGCTTCATTGGTTTTATTATTTCTGAAGCTCTGCCACTCGGACTCGTTCGAGTGCGCCAGAATGATGCCGTCATAGGGAATCGCACTCATGCCTTCGGTGCTGTTGTAGTTCCCTTCCTGAGTCGCGGTCAGCAGTGGATGCAGCACCTTAATGGGCGCTTTGAACATTTCCACGAATTCCATAATCCCCTGGTTGGCGCGACAGAGGGCGCCGGAGAAGCTGTAAGCATCAGGATCGTTCTGGGAATATTCTTCCAACTGGCGGATATCCACCTTACCGACAAGGCTGGAGATATCCTGGTTGTTCTCATCACCAGGTTCTGTCTTGGCGACTGCAATCTGGTCAAGAATACTGGGATACAACTTCACCACCTTGAACTTGGTGATGTCGCCGCCGTATTCATGCAGACGCTTTACCGCCCAGGGAGAAATGATGCCCCGCAGATAGCGCTGGGGAATGCCGTACTCTTCTGCCAGAATCCGGCCATCTTCCTGGGGATTAAACAGTCCCAGTGGAGATTCAAAAACAGGGGAACCTTTGATGGCATAAAAAGGTACATCCTGAATCAGCGCTTTCAGACGTTCTGCCAGCGATGACTTACCACCACCGACAGGACCCAGGAGATAAAGAATCTGCTTTTTCTCTTCCAGTCCCTGCGCAGCATGACGGAAATAAGAAACAATCTGCTGAATGGCATCTTCCATGCCATAGAATTCTTCAAACGCCTTATAGCGTTTGATCAGCTTGTTGGAAAATATGCGGCTGAGAATCGGATCACGGGAAGTATCCACAACTTCCGGTTCACCAATGGCTTTCAGCATCCGCTCTGAGGCATTGGCATAAGCTGCGGGGTCATCCTTACAGCGCTCCAGGTATTCCTGCAGGGACATCTCTTCCTGCTTGGTTGACTGATAACGCTCCTGGTACTTATTGAAAATTTCCATTTCTCGATCACCTGCCCTGTCTGAATAATATTGCAACCGCCAGTACCACTGCTGATGCAACAACAGGCATCAATGCCCTGCGATTTGCCCGGTCGATCCGGTTCCTTATCCAAGCTGAACCTTTGTTATGGCCGGGAACGCTATTGCTGTTCCCGGTATCTATCGGTTACTGCCTTGCCAGCCTGATTTTATGTCTCTCTTTTTTAATCTAGCCTTCTTTAGGTTTTAAAACGAATTTATGTACTCTGCAACTGCTTGATGACGGTTGCGAGGAATCGTGCAGCTTCTCCGCCAGTGACAGCACGGTGATCAAAGCTGAGAGAAAGCGGCATGATCCGGTGTACTTCCACCTTGCCATCCACAACAACCGCTTCTTCTCTGATCACACCGGTTCCCAGGATACAGACCATCGGTGGCACAACAATTGTCGTCGCATAACGCCCTGCCATCGTGCCGAAATTACTCAGCGTGATGGTGGCCCCTTTCAGTTCATCCTGCGGGACGGAACGGTTTTCCACATCCCGGCGCATTGTATCCAACCCTTTCCGAAGATGTTGCGCTGACCGGTTACCGATATCCTGCATCACCGGCACAAACAGTCCCTGGTCAGAATCAACGGCTACACCAAGGTGTACCTGATCAAACAGACGGCGACTGAAAGTTCTTCCATCAAACCAGGCATTCAACGACGGTTCTGCTCTGCAGGCCTCGGCAATAGCCAGCATGACTCTGACAGTGATATCCGTGCCTTTTTCCCAATGCCCAATATCCGCATCATCAAACAGTGTGACCGGTACGACGGACTCACCAGAAGCCGCCATGTTTCTGGCCATATGTTTGCGAACACCGCGCAGGGTTTCCGCTTCCTCACCCAGCGGACTGGTATAGGCTGCCTTTTCGACATCTTCAGCGGTAATGTTGCCAGCCGGTGACGATGGCTCCACCGTATTGATATCAACACCCAGCCGTTGCGCCAGGGCTCTTACCGCAGGTGTTGCACGCACCCGTTGACTCTCTGCCGTTGATGGCGAAACACCCACAAAAAACTGATCGTCATCTGCGGATTCCGGCGCCTCTTCCAACTTGCCGACAACCGTGCCGGAATCTTCTTCCTCAACGCCGGCAAACTCCACCAGCGGTTCTCCGGTATGCAGGGTATCACCCGGTTCACCAAACAGTTTGCCGATCACACCGCTTTGAGGCGAAGGCACATCCACCACCGCCTTGGCGGTTTCCACAGACACCAGCAGCTGGTCTTCCTCAACCTGATCACCGGGTTTGACATGCCACTTGACGATATCCGCTTCGGGAATCCCCTCGCCCAGATCAGGTAACTTGAAAAAACGCATTGCACACCCCCTTTGAAAGGTGACAGCAAAATCAGACTATTCCGCTACGGTCACAGGTCTCTGTCGCCGCAGGCTATTGAAACATCACGGTTTCCTTGATCGCCCGAACGATGCGTTCCGTATCCGGCAGATAGTGATCTTCCATGCGGTAGTAAGGCATGGTGATGTCGTACCCGGCCACACGCTTGACCGGCGCCTGAAGTTCAAAGATGGCCTCGGCAGATACCTGCGCAGCGATTTCAGCACCAACGCCAAAACTCCTGGCTGCCTCATGGACAATCACGCAGCGACCCGTTTTGCGTACAGACGCCAGAATCGTATCCATATCCAGCGGCTTGATGGTTGCTACATCAATGACTTCCACGCTGATGCCGTCTTCACCCAACGCTTTAGCTGCTTCCAGACTTTCTTTGATGGAGGCGCCCCAGCTGACCAGCGTGACATCCTGTCCTTCTCGCAAGGTAAAACAGGTATCCAGTGGCAAGGTAGTACCTACTGCCGGCATTTCCTGTTTCTGCAAACGATAAATGCGCTTGGGCTCCAGAAAGATGACCGGATCAGGATCTGCAATGGCGGCCAGCAGCAGACTATAGGCCCGTACCGGTGATGAAGGAATTACAACTCGTAAGCCTGGAATGTGAGCAAACAGGGCTTCGGTACTTTCAGAATGGTGTTCGGGTGCATGAATGCCGCCACCATAAGGCGCCCGTAACACCATCGGGCACGTCAACCGCCCGCGAGTCCGGTTACGCATGCGCGCGGCATGGCAGCATAACTGCTCCATACTGGGAAAAATAAACCCCATGAACTGGATTTCCGCGACAGGCTTTAACCCCTGAGAGGCCATCCCGATGGAAACACCGGCAATGAGCGCCTCTGCCAGCGGAGTATCCATAACTCGCTTGAAACCATATTTTTCCTTAAGACCGATTGTTGCCCTGAAAACCCCGCCATTGGTACCAACATCTTCGCCCAGCACCACGACGTTTTCATCAGAAGCCATCGCGTCATCCAACGCCTTGTTGACCGCTTCTACCATCGTGATCTTAGTCATGACCGAGATCTCCCAACTTCATTTCCTCTTTCTGCTCGTCCAATCCTTTGGGCGTATTGGCGTAGTGATAATCGAAGAGGTCATCAATGGTTGGCAGGGGAGTAGACTGGTACGCATCAACTTCATCCTGAACCTGCTGGGCCACGCGTTCCTGCAATGCCGTTTCCTTCTCGGGCCCCCAGTGCCCTCTCGCGTGCAAAAAGTCCCGCAGACGTTTGATCGGTTCTTTTTCCCAGGCTTCCCGAAGTTCTTCAGAAGGACGGTAGCGACCCGCATCATCGGCCGTGGTGTGATCGGACAGCCGGTAGCTGATCGCTTCAATCACCGTTGCACCACGCTTGTGACGGGCACGATCTAACGCGGCACTGACGACTTCATGCAAGGCAATGACATCATTGCCATCGACCTGCACACAATGTAAACCGGCACCCACCCCTTTCTGGGCCAGTGTCGGCGCCCCACATTGGATAGAACGTGGTACGGAAATCGCCCACTGGTTATTATTGATGAAATAAACCACCGGCAACTGCCAGGCGCCGGCAAGATTCAAGGATTCGAGGAAATCCCCCTTGGACGTCGCACCATCACCACAAGTCGTCAGGACCACCCGTTCCTCACCCCGCAGTTTGAAGGCACTGGCAATCCCTGCAGCATGGGGTGCCTGGGTTGCTATAGGTACGCAGTTGGGAAAATCCTGACCATACCCTTCAGATGCACTGCCGATTTCGTCGCCACCCCAGTAGCGGTAAATATCAGCGTAACGGACACCACGGGCCACCAGCGCCGGATGGTCGCGGTAATAGGGAACAAACACATCGCTGCTTTCCAGCAGTTTCCCATAAACAACTCCCTGGGCTTCCTGCCCCTGGCAGGAGGGATAGGTTCCCATCTTGCCGGTCCGTTGCAGAGCAACCGCTTTCTGGTCTGCCTGCCGGGCAAATACCATGGCTTCGTAGTAGTCGACCAATATTTCAGGTTGTTCTGCCCAGCCCGGCAATGGCTGTGTCAGTTCGGCGTTTTCATCCAGGTACTGAACCCAGGGAATGGTTTCATGAGCTTTTGTCATATACCCCCCAGTCTTTTCCGGTTACTGTTTCAGGCTGTCATACGTCCCTGATCATTTCCGTAAAGAATTGTTTCGGCCATTCGGTCTGCAATCAGCGAGATGGGCTCACCAGTTTGCGCCTGTCGCTTGAACAGTTGTGTCAGCGTCTCACCAATGCCATCAATCCGTTTCCTGATCACCTTGTCTGACTCGCCTACATGGCGCAGCGACGCAAAGATCAGCCCACCAGCATTGACCAGGTAATCCGGTGCATACAGGATTGCCTGACGGTGTAAAGATAGACCGGAGTCCGGATCTGCGAATTGATTATTTGCCGAACCGGCCACAACGCGGCATTTCAGTGACTGGATCGTTTTATTGTTCAGAATGCCGCCCAACCCGCAGGGACTGAACACATCACAGTTCACCGTGTGGATATCCTCAGGCGAAACCGCTTCGGCATTGAATGCTTTGCAACATTGGTCAACCTTGTCCTGCGCAATGTCAGCCACAATAAGGCGAGCCTTGGCCTGATGCAGCAACCGGCATAATGCGTATCCCACATGCCCCAGCCCCTGAACGGCAACAGTGACACCATCCAATGAATCCGGCAGATCCTTGCAGGCCGCCACGCAGGCCTTGATGCTGCCAAACACGCCCTGTGCGGTGTAAGGCGCCGGATCCCCCATCGCAGTTGTGCAGGTAACATGGGCGGTTTCAGTCGCGATAGTGTCCATATCTTCCGTGAATGTGCCGCAATCCATCGCGGTGATATATCGTCCGCCCAACTCATTGACGAAGCGCCCGAAAGCCTTGAACAAAGCTTCACGATCAAAGTCGCCCCCCGGCGCCATCACAACGGATTTGCCGCCGCCCTGATCCAGTCCTGCGAGCGCCGCTTTATAACTCATGGCTTTCGCCAGACGCACAGCATCCTGAATGGCTTCATCAGTGGTTTGGTAGGAAATAAAACGGCAACCGCCCAAGGCTGGTCCCCGTGAAGTATCGTGTATGGCGACAATGGCCTTCAGGCCAGACGATTCGTCATGCTTGAAATGAAGATCATTGAGTCTGGTACCCGTGATCGTCCTGAACACAGCGGAATCCCTCCCTTCGTGCCACAAGACCAGCGCATTCACTTGCACCGACTCTACGTTTCGTCACATTCAAAGAGGACGAAAATCGTATTTACCCTGCTTATGGCTGTTAGTTAGATGATATTGCATTCAGCTTAGTACAGGATTTCAGAGCCATGACAAAAATGTAAGACCAATGTCTTTTAAATAGTAATTTGCCGCCACCGCCTGTAATCATTTTCCTACAACATGTTAAGCAAAGCCCCGACAGTCAGAAGCCCGCGTTGTTTGTTACAGAAATTTTGTGCTCATATGACAGAACAGGTATTCTGGACGGCCAATAAATAGAAATATTATTTGTCACTGTATGAACGAGACATTTACTGAACAACGCAGACATGTTCGCAAGCGCCTTGATTGTACAGCGTTTGTCTTTGACACCATCACGGGTGAAAAGCTCGGTCGCCTGTTCGACATTTCAAAAGAAGGGTTCATGTTGCTCACGACCCGGGAACTGTCCGAACAACAGCAACTGAATCTCACCATGGAACTTCCTAATACTATCTCTGGTCAGCATAACATTGAGCTGTCAGCGGAATGCGTCTGGTGTCAGCCATCCAGTTTCAGTGAAGATTTCGGCGCAGGCTTCCGGGTCAAAGACATTTCAGAACAGGATAACGTCGCACTGCAGTATTTTATCCGCGACTTCTAAGTAAGCGCTTGATCGTTCGAGCACTGTACGGTCAGTTTCCCGAACCCGGCCATACTTTCACGCACCTGGGATGCAAGCATGAATCCAAAACCATTTGTGTCAGTGGAACAGGAGCGTTTAACCGGCGAGCAACTGGTTCGCCGTCACATTGAATGGTCATGGAACCGGGGTAAAGAGAGACTGCTGGCCCATTGCCATACCCGAGACTTCTTTTACTTCAATTCGTTAATAGGACGAAAAACCGATTTCCAGGGATTCAGTCAGACTATTCAGCTGGTGAGGCATTACATGCCGGACCTGGAAGTTCTGACCGACGACATCATCGTTGACCACAACAAACTGGCGACAACCTCCACCTTTTACGGCACCCTGAAAAAACCACTGCCCGGCGTCGAACCTTCAGACCGGGTGATTACCCTCTCAGCGATATCGGTGTGGTACTTGCAGTCCGGCAGAATACGCAGTCTGACGACCCTGTTTAACATGGAAGAATTATTGGAACAGACAGGACTCACCACCGTGAAAAATCAACTGGCCCCCATACTGTCAGCCGTATCCTGAACACAGGGTGGAGCAACAAACACGAAAAGGGTCTGTTACTCCTTCACTGTATTTGATGGATCAGCACTCGATCGGCAGGCTTAACGTTTCCTTCACTTCTTCCATGACGATATAGCTCTTGGATTCCCTGACGCCCGGCAGTTTCAGCAGGATATCACCGAGCAGTTTGCGGTATGACGCCATCTCCGAGATCCGGGCCTTGATCAGGTAGTCAAAGTTACCTGATACCAGGTGACACTCCAGCACATTCGGCAGACTGCCCACCGCCTGACGAAACTCATCAAAAATATCCGCAGATTTGGAATACAGGCTGATCTCGACAAACACCAGCAGTCCTGCTTCCAAAAAGTTCGGATTCAGACGTGCACTATACCCCTGAATAACATTTTCCCTTTCCAGTCGCTTCACACGCTCCATGCAGGGCGTCGTACTGAGCCCCACCTTGTCAGCCAGGTCCACATAGGAAATACGGCCGTTTTCTTGCAGAACCCTCAAGATATTCCGGTCAATCCTGTCAAGCTGTCGTGTAATTTCTTTCCTGTTTCTCATGATACGAATCGATACTCTGGAGCACTGAGAAGCCATCGACAGTAAACGCTGCCCTGGTTAATAAGGCATCGTGTAAATACGTTAACTGACCGATGACACCGAACCTGCAGGAGATACCAGGCTCTGTACGAATCTGTTTACGACACAGGGATGTCAACTTGCGAAGCTCTCCCACCATCGTCGGAACAGCGAGCCTGTCGTAGGTTGAATACTATCACGTCTGCAGAGAAGTGATTCCATTTCCGGTGAATATCATGGTAAAACAATGACTCAGGCCATGATTTTATGCCCTGTCCACCCGATAGATCAGTTATTCCCTGCTGTCGCCGACGTATATCATGCTGTCGCAGCCACTATGGAACGGAGCCCTGCTTTCCAATGAGCCGTCCAGCCCAGGCCACCATCAACCTCCAGGCACTGAGAAATAACCTTGCGTTTGCCCGCAAATTCAGCGGCAGCAAAGTGGTTGGCGTCATCAAGGCCAACGCTTACGGACACGGCGCCCTGACGATCGCCCGGGTACTGGAATCAGAACAAATAGACTGTCTCGCTGTCGCCTGCATTGAAGAAGCCCTGGAACTGCGACATAACGGCATACAGTCGCCTATCCTGCTGCTGGAAGGCTTTTATTCTGCAGATGAATTGCCGCTGATCGAACAATACCAACTGACGACGGTTATCCAGCATCAGGATCAAATCGACATGCTGCAGGCTTATCCGGTCAAAGAACCACTGAGCATCTGGCTGAAACTGGATTCCGGCATGCATCGCATCGGTTTTCTGCCACAGGATTTCCCCAGGGCCTACCAGACGCTCATCCAAAGCGGCAAGGTTCGGGATATGGTTTTCATGACCCATTTTTCCTGCGCCGACGACCTGGGCAGTGACTATACCCGTCGACAACTATCTACGTTCCGGCGAATCACGGCAGGGCTGGAGGGTGAGACAAGTCTGTGTAACTCCCCCGGCGTTCTCGGCTGGCCAGATGCGCATGGCGACTGGATTCGTCCTGGCCTTATGCTTTATGGTGCGTCACCTTTTGATGTCAATCATCCGCATGCCGGGAAACTGAAACCAGTCATGGAACTCTCCTCCAGCATCATTGCTATCCGCGACCTGCCGACAGGCGTTCCCGTAGGTTACAGTGGTACATTTATCACCAATCGAACCACTCGAGCCGGTGTGGTGGCTATTGGTTATGCAGATGGCTACCCTCGTCATACTCCCAGCGGTGCCCCTGTCGTTATTAACGGAAAACGTGCCCGTATCATGGGCAAGATTTCCATGGATATGATGACGGTTGACCTGACCGATCTGCCAGACGTCAAAACAGGCGATAAAGTCACGCTATGGGGTGCAGAATTACCTGCAGCCGAAGTGGCCCAGCACGCTGGCACCATTCCCTATGAACTGTTCTGTAATATGAAACGGGTGAACATCCGCTATATTGATGCGCCTGTCACCACGGAGCAGCCAGACACCGCAGAATCCATCAGCCACTGACCACCGCCATTCAACTGGTCGCCTGCCATCCGGGGGGATAAAATACCCATCCCCCTAAGCCAGTTAGCTGCACAACAACAATGAAAACCGTACTGATCACCGGCTGCTCTACAGGTATCGGCCGTGCGCTGTCCATCAGCCTGTGTCGTCATGGATTCAACGTCTGGGCGACAGCACGCAATCCGGATTCCATTGCAGACCTTGAACCATTGGGGATTAAAACAGCCGCACTTGATGTCACAGATTCAAAACAGGTCGATGCAGTCGTCGATAATGTCCTGACCACTGACGGCAGGATCGATATGCTGATCAATAACGCCGGCTATGGTGCCATGGGCGCGATTGCAGAGACTCCGGCAGCCGAAATCGAACGACAATTCACAACCAACACGTTCTCCCCCATCTATCTGATCCAGAAAGTTATCCCCACCATGCGACAGCAGGGCAGCGGTACGCTCGTCAATATTGGTAGTGTATCCGGAATACTCACTTCACCATTTTCCGGTGTTTACTGCGCCTCCAAAGCGGCACTGCATACGCTATCAGAAGCATTGCGAATCGAACTGGCTCCCTTCGGGATCGATGTCATTACCGTGCAACCTGGCGCCATTCAATCCAGTTTTGGCAAAACCGCTACACGGGAACTGGAAAAAATCCTGCCAGAAAATTCTCTCTATCAACCGATTGAAGAAACACTTCGCCGACGAGCAGGCGCCTCGCAGGAGAGACCCACCACGGCTGAGGCGTTTTCGGAAAAACTGGTCTCTATCCTGCTGCGGGAGAGAAAGCCAGCTATCATCAGAATCGGTCGTGGCAGTTTCGTGATGCCATTTATCAGACGGTGGTTACCGCAACCGCTGCTGCAGCGTCTGTTAATTCGACTATTCAATCTGAATCAAGTGAACTGAATACGACCTATGACGTCCCGGGCATTCTCACTCGCATTACCGGCATGGGCAGAAAGAGAAAATAACCTCTTGCCCGAATGTCTGCCTTCTCTGGAAGAACGGATGGCTGCGGTTATCCGCTTCTCACGACTGAATATTGAACATAATACGGGCGGGCCATTTGCCGCTGGCGTATTTGAGCGGGACTCTGGACGACGGGTAATCATCGGGGTCAACCGGGTAATGGAGAGTAACTGTTCCTCTGCGCATGCCGAAGTCATGGCATTGTCACTGGCACAAAAGGCCCTCGGGCAATGGGACCTGGGCAGCGCAGGTTTGCCAGCCTACCAGCTGGTCGTGAACTGGCGCCCGTGTGTGATGTGTTATGGCGCTGCCTTATGGTCTGGCATACGGTCGCTGGTCGTTGCAGGCAGTGGTCCGGAACTGGAACAGATTACCGGATTTGATGAAGGGCCAATCCATCCGGACTGGAAAGGTGAGTTTCAAAAGCGCGGCATAGAAGTCACCGACAATATCCTCACCAACGAGGCCATTGCCGTTTTCCGGCTATTCAGGGATGAAGGACACGTTGTTTATAACGCCAGGCAGGGAGAACCTGCCTGACGAAAACAGCATCATGGACGTTTACAGTTCATCCATGCCTTTAAGCGCTTCCGCCTCCCGTTGCTGGAGGTCCGCACGTCTCGCCAGCCACCAGGCAATGAATGCTGCCAACGACACTACCAGGATAATCAACGTCGCCAACGCATTGATCTTCGGTGTCACACCCAGTCGTACCGATGAAAAGACCACCATCGGCAACGTGGTTGAGCCAGGGCCAGACACAAAGCTCGCAATAACCAGGTCGTCCAGTGACAGCGTAAACGACAACAGCCAGCCCGCAGCCAAAGCCGGGGCAATGGTCGGAATCGTAATCAGGAAAAATGTTTTCAGCGGTGTGGCGCCCAAATCCATGGCCGCCTCTTCAATGGAAACATCGACTTCCCGCAACCGCGATGAAACGACGACCGTCACATAAGCCGTACAGAAGGTCACATGGGCAATCCAGATGGTCAGCATGCCGCGATCCTGCGGCCAGCCAATGGTTTGCGCCATAAAGACAAACAGCAGCAGCAACGACAGACCAATAATGACATCCGGCATAACCAGTGGTGCAGTGATCAGGCTGTTAAACAGCGTTTTCCCGCGGAAACGGGAAAAACGCGTCATGATATATGCCGACATCGTGCCTAACACCACCGCCATGGAGGATGTCCAGAACGCAATCTGCAAGCTGGTCCAGACGGCGGCCATCAACTGGTCATCCCGGAACAGTTCCAGATACCACTTGCCGGAAAAACCCGCCCAGACGGTCACCAGGCGCGACTCGTTAAACGAGTAGATCACCAGGATCAGCATCGGTACGTAGAGAAAAACCAGCCCGGCCACCAGCATCAGGTTGGTGAATGACAAACTCCGTTTCATCGTTCGCCCTCCAGCTCACGGGCCTGGAAATGGTTAAACAGTGCTATCGGTAACAGCAGGATCAACAGCATCACCATCGCCAGCGCAGAGGCCACCGGCCAGTCACGGTTATTAAAGAACTCCTGCCAGAGCACCTTACCGATCATCAGGGTTTCCGGTCCACCCAGCAGCTGCGGGATGACTACTTCACCGACCGCAGGAATAAACACAAGCATGAAACCTGCAATAATGCCGCTGCGGGACAGTGGCAGCGTTACCCGGAAGAAGGATTCCCACGGGCGCGCGCCCAGGTCCTGCGCCGCTTCCAGTAACGAGTTATCCAGTTTCACCAGGTTGGCGTACAGCGGCAGCACCATGAACGGCAGGTAGGCATACACAATGCCAATATAGACCGCCAGGTTGGTGTTCATGATAATCAGGGGATGATCAATCACCCCCAGCCACATCAGGAAGTTGTTCAACAACCCATTGTTTTTCAGAATCCCCATCCACGCATAGATCCGGATCAGGAACGAAGTCCACGACGGCAGCAGCACCAGCAGCACGAGTAACGTCTGCCGTCGTTTGGATGCCCGTGACATGGCATAGGCCATGGGATAACCCAGCAACAGGCAGAGGCACGCTGAAATAAAAGCGATCTTCACCGAGCCAAGATAGGCGGCAAAGTACAACTCATCATCCGCCAGGAACAGGTAGTTCCCGAAATTGAGGACAATGGTCAGCGCTTCATCGACATACTCGAAAATGGACGAATACGGCGGTATCGCAATCTCGGAATACGCGAAACTGATTTTCAGGACAATGGCGAACGGCACCAGGAAAAACAGCACCAGCCACAGGTACGGCGTGCCGATCACCAGCCCCCGGCCGAAGCGGCTCCGGGTTTCCTGCCAGTTAGTTAACCATTTCATGAATTCAGCACCACGCAGTTGGTGGAATCCCAGGAAACATACACTTCATCGTCCCAGGTCGGGTTATCCGCGGTGCGCTCTACGTTGGCCATGTTGCACTGGATTACCTTGCCGGAGGGCAGTTCCACGTAATACACGGAGTGCGCGCCAAGATAGGCGATATCAACCACCACGCCTTTCGCCCAGTTATGCTCTTCTTCAGGTTTATCCACATCCACGAAGATTTTTTCCGGACGAACAGCAACCCAGACCTTCCGTTCTTCCAGCGCCGTGGTAATACCGTGACCGATACGAACGGGTACCGGCAGATCCTTACTGTCGATAATGACGTGGTCGGCGGCATCGGAAACGATTTCACCGGCGAAGATATTGATGGAACCAATAAACTCCGCTGTCATACGACAGTTCGGGGTTTCATAAATATCCATCGGCGTACCGGTCTGCACGATCCAGCCGGCGTCCATGATGCCGATCCGGTCAGCCATGGTCATGGCTTCTTCCTGGTCGTGGGTAACCATCAGGCAGGTGACGCCTACTGTTTCCAGGATCTCCACCACTTCCAGCTGCATCTGGGTACGCAGCTGCTTATCGAGCGCGCCCATAGGCTCATCCAGCAACAGCAGCTTGGGCCGCTTGGCCAGACTGCGAGCCATAGCTACACGCTGTCGTTGACCACCGGACAGCTGATGAGGTTTACGGCGCGCATACTTGCTCATCCGCACCATTTTCAGGAGTTCCGCCACCCGGTCAGCGATTTCCGCCTTGGGCAGCCGATCCTGTTTCAGGCCAAACGCCACGTTCTGTTCCACGGTCATATGGGGAAACAGCGCATACGACTGAAACATCATGTTGATGGGGCGTTCATACGGCGGCAGGTCGGTAATATCCTGACCATCCAGGAAAATACGTCCATCGGTAGGTTTTTCGAAACCGGCCAGAATACGCAACAACGTGGACTTGCCGGAACCGGATCCACCCAGCAGGGCAAAGATCTCACCCTTGTGGATCGTCAGGCTGACATCATCCACCGCCACCGTTTCATCAAAGTGCTTGCTGACGCGGTCAATGCGCACCAGGACTTCTTTCTTTTCCCGGGCGCTTAGTTTCTTCTTGTAGAAGGTGGACGTTACTGCCATGAAAATACGTCTCCACTCGACCGGGCCGCGAGTGCGCCAGCCGACAAAACTCTGTAAACAGAAAGTGTTTCAAATGTAGTCCATGAGCACCGGCGGGACATGCCGCAAGTGCTCAACAATGGCCGGAGTTGTTTTTCTAGAGGGCGATTACGGGAAAAAGTTCCCCATCTGCCCGTTACCGGTCAGATCCTGGATTCGCCCACGGGAAAACAACAATCGGCCATTGATCAGGCGGCTACTGCCCGGACTGGATCCGGTTCCAACTTCGGTTAATCGTTCGGGTCAGCGATGATGTGACTTCCCGGAAAGTAAACAGTTTCTTGCTGGTCTCGGCATCCGGGTATATGCCGGGATTATTGCGGATCTCAGGATCAAGCAGGGGCGTCGCGGCATCGTTCGGATTCGCATAGGCCACGTAATTGGAAATGGAGGCAATCACTTCCGGCTTCATCAGGTAATTGAGAAAACGGTGCGCATTCTCGATATTGGCCGCGTCCTTTGGAATAGCCAGCATGTCAAACCAGAGGCCTGAGCCTTCCTTCGGGATGGAATAGCTGATATTGACCCCGTTGCCGGCTTCGTCGGCACGGTCCGCCGCCTGGTATACGTCGCCGGACCAACCTACGGCCACGCAGATGTCGCCATTGGCCAGATCCGAAATATAGCGGGAGGAATGGAAATAGCGCACATAGGGGCGTACGGCAAGCAACGCCTTTTCCGCCTTGCGGTAATCTGCGGCCTTGGTACTGTTCGGGTCCAGTCCCAGGTAGGAGAGCGCCACCGGCATCATCTCTGTCGCAGAATCCTGGAACGCAACGCCACACTTTGACAGCTTCTTCATGTTCTCCGGGTCCATCACCAGGGCCCAGCTGTCAACCGGGGCTTTATCACCCAGCACCTCTTTCACCTTGTCAGGGTTGTAACCTAAACCGGTTGTTCCCCACATATACGGCATTGCATAGGTATTGTCGGGATCATGCTCCTGTAGCTGTTTGAGCAGATCCTTGTTCATGTGTCGCCAGTTTGGAAGGCGTGATTTATCCAGCGGCATGAATACGCCGGCTTTTACCTGGCGGGCCAGGAACTCGCTGGTAGGGGCAACGACATCATAGCCGCTGCGGCCGGACAACAATTTGGCTTCCAGGACCTCATTGCTGTCAAACACGTCATAAATGACCTTGATACCGGTTTCTTTCTCAAAGTTCTCTATCGTATCCTCGGCGATGTAGTCGCTCCAGTTGTACACATGCACAACGTTCTCTGCGGCTACACCGCCACTCAGGCTGAAGGCGAAGACAATTGGCGCCAGAATATGCTTGAAGAAGGTCATCTAAAATCCTTCCGTTTCCTGATAAATCCTGTTGGACAACGAGCCACTGCTTGTGGCCACCCCCTTTACTCATTCACGGTCAGATAAATACAGCTATGAACAAGAAAAAATGCGAAAAATACAATTGAATATTGCAGGGCGCACATTGTCCTCATCAAACGTCAGGGGTCAATTATTATTGGTACAAAAGTTGTCCTTTCCGGAAATTTAATGACCATGGTCAGGCACCAGATCGCTTTGACTTTCCAGGGGAGGCTCAGAATCCGTGCAGTAATCCTGTTCCAGCTGAATGGTAGCGTGATCAACACCGAACCGTTCCCGCAGTACATCATTGATTGCTTTCAATGTTTTGCAGTTACTGGCCAGCTCCGTGGTTTTGACATGCAGGGTCATCAGAACCCGCTCCGGTGACAATGCCCAGATATGCACATGATGCACATCCAGCGCTTGAGGCACCCGTTCAACAATCGCCAGACGTACTTCTTCAGCGACCAGGTGTTCAGGGGCACCTTCCATCAAAATATGCGCAGCCTGCCTTAAAAGTGCCCATGCACTGCGCAGAATAAAACCTGACACCACAACGGATAAAATCGGATCAATGGGTGTCCATCCGGTCAGCATGATAACCAGCGCGGCAATAATGGCAGCCAGAGAACCCAGCAGATCCCCCATAACATGCAGGGCTGCCCCACGCATATTGAGGTTATGGCGATCGCCACCATGGAGTATGGCGAAAGCAATGATATTCACGACCAACCCAATGGATGCCACCAGTAACATCGTGCCGCTCAACACCGGAGAGGGATGCCAGAGGCGCTTGCAGGCTTCAACCACGATAAATGCCACGATCACAAACAGGGACAGTGCATTGAGAAAAGCAGCCAGTGTCGTTGTTCTGTGATACCCGAAGGTTCGCCGTGCATCAGGCTTGCGTTCACTGTAACGGAGCGCGATTAATGCCAGAAATAACGACGCGGCATCCGTCAGCATATGCCCGGCATCCGCCAGTAAGGCCAGGGATCCGGAGACCAGACCGCCCGCCACTTCGACAAACATAAAGCCTGCAGTCAGCAAGAAGGCGATGACTAGACGATTGCGACTATCGATATGCGCATGTTTCATGGCCAGGCCAATCAAGGAGTCGGGAAGAGGCAACAACGATCTGGAAAGAGTATAGGCTGATGGGCAGGACGAAAACACACTCTCTATAAACGACAAAACCCCGAAACCGGGGTTCTGACGATCGTTGTTTGTACGCTTCCGTGCGCCACACTGCCCTGTGCGTTCGCTGTCCTTGCAGGGTTAATGTAACCCTGCCGGAAATTTGACAATAGCCGACAACTCCCTCTTGGTACGTGAGATATCTCTTACGCGCAGCGCAAATCACAGGTAATCAGGCAATCTTGACACTCATGCCCCGCACCTTATTTTCGCGGGAATCACCCACTTGCCACACAAACCTGCCAGGGATTCAGCCACAGTATCTTACCGGTTGAACCGAGTGTTAACGCTAACAAGGATCACGCTGCGACTTCTACACATGACTTGACTGGTCTAACTTACTCAGCTTTCTTCGCTGATCATCGGCGATTATCGCTGGATCAACCCTATCTTCTTTGACTCTCCTTAGCGCTGCTCTGCTCCATACAGCGAGTTCTTTCCGCCAAGGGTATCCAGCCAACTTTTCAGGGAACTCATCGTAAGGCGTTATATAAAAAGTTTGCCTATCCCCAAACTTCTCTTCAATGATTGAACCAATAGTCTGATGATCAACTTCCTTTTTATCGATACTAGAAATAAACGCATTATATTCTTGCACTTCCGTAGAATACAGCTTCGCATTATCATCTTTTCTGATAAATCCATAAAAGCCTTCTGCAGAAGAACCGACCGCTATCTCATGAAAAACGATACCCAGAGCCCAGCGATCAGAAAACATTGAATATATAGCAGGCTCAAAATCTACAAACATCTCCGGTGCAGCATAACTAGGAGTTCCAGGAGTTCTACTTGAAGAGTATTCTTCCCCCTCAGAAGCCACCTTCACAGAAAATCCATAATCACACCATTTCCAGACTCCATCATAACCTAACAACAGGTTATCTATTTTTATGTCTCTATGAATTATGTTTAACTGATGAAGGAAGGCTAATCCGTCGCATGCATCCGCTATAAGCTTACGAGCGTCTTTTTCGGGGACGTCAACTTGCGTTTTTTGAGTTAAGTAGCAGAAAAGATCCATTTGACACAACTCCATGCAAAGCACTTTCTGATCACCATTAATTACAAATGACGAAAACAGCTTGACTATGTATGGATTCGGCGACAATGAGGAGATCATATCAATCTCAGTAATGAAATGCATCAGAGCTTGTTCGTTTGACGATTGAGTTTGGTACTTGATAGCAAAACTCTTTCTTCTATCCAACTCACCTTCTGGTGTTTTCGTATATACTTTTAATACCTGTGAAAATAAACCTTCTCCAATAAGGTCGACAGTGTAACCTTCAAAGGTTGACGTGTATTTCGGTAGAAGCGGTTTACTACCAATTATTCTGTAATTGTCTAATATCTTCACCGCGCTTTCTACATCGCTCTTATTACATTCACTATTCTCAAGAAACTGCTCATATGTTTGAAAATCTGATACATTAGAAAAACTCACTTCTTGTGCTGGCGGTTTAACTTCAACACTTCTGTGACCTGCTGACGCCTTTTCAAGGCTTGATTCTCCAATGGCACCTTCTAACGCAGCATCGCCGCTGTCAGTTTCTCTACGTACGCCCCCCCTTGCAACAGGTATAGATGCTTTTCTTTCCATATACTCCATTCCTCTATTAACTTCAGTTTTTTCTATGAATTAGAAGCAAACACAGGGCATAAAGTTCATAGCCGGAAAAAATTAACAGTTTAACTAACATGGATATCAGCTTTTTATACCAGTAGCACCACCTGTAATATGAATACGGCTATGTGAGCTTACACAAGCCAGGCAGGGAAAAAAATGGGAATACCTTTGACCACATATAGCGGTACATATAACCGGATGATTGGTTATCAGATAAAAATACTTGAGTTCTTTCTCTAAAAATCCCGCCACACAGAGCCGCTTTTCACCATACTTATACAGCATTACGGAATCTGCATAGGGTTAGTTAGTCACCATGGCAAGTGTGGGTCTTTTTATAGTCACTCTCTCTGCCATTAAGCATTTTCGCAGAGGATCATAGAGTACATAACCCTACAACACATCGGCATACACCGATGCCAAAGCCCAGGTAAATGGGATTAGATGTGCAGGTAACTATTCATTGATCGAAATATAACCACCTGTCGGATATTGATGATGATCAATGATATTTTTTTACTAAAAAATGATAATGATTCTTAATTGTTACACTATTCGCAATTCGCTCTGACCCCTGAAGGGATCAGCCGCTGCGGGAGGATCACCATTCTATGACGTTGACACTGGGCGACCTGACTGTTGGAGACACCGGCACCATCACCGGCTTTTCCTCCAACCAGCGTACTTACCGACGCAAATTGCTCACCATGGGCATGACACCCGGCACCACCTTCAAGGTCTGCCGTGTCGCCCCACTGGGCGATCCCATTGAGCTGGAGCTGCGCGGTTTCCAATTGAGCCTGCGCCGTGAAGAAGCACGTATTGTCGAGGTCTCCCGGTAAGATGTCTGATTCCTTTACAGTCGCCGTTGTCGGCAACCCGAACGCGGGAAAAACCAGTCTCTTCAACGCCATGACCGGCGCTCGTCAGCGTGTGGGCAACTGGCCGGGCGTCACGGTTGAAAAGAAAACCGGTGAATACCACTTCCACGGCAAGCACATTACCCTGGTGGATCTGCCCGGCACCTACTCTCTGGATGTTATCAGTGAGGACGTTTCCCTCGATGAACGTATTGCCCGGGATTACGTACTCTCCGGCCATGCGGATCTGATCATCAATATCATTGATGCATCCAATTTCGAGCGTAACCTGTACCTCACCACCCAGTTGCTGGAAATGAAGCAACCGGTCGTTGTGGTCCTCAACATGATGGATATGTTGAAAGACAAGGGCATGCTGCTTGATGTTGAAAAGCTTGGTCGCCAGCTTGGCTGCCCGGTCGTACCGGTTGTGGCCAGCCGTGGCAAAGGGATTGAAGAACTTCAGGAAGTCATCAATCGGGCAGTTAAAAACCCCGATGCAACAGTACAACACAATACTGTGCCTTCAGAAGAACTGCAGCTGGCAATCAGTCAGCTGGCAGAGCAACTGGCACCGATCGCCACACAAAACCGTGTTGAGCCCGAGTGGCTGGCACTGAAACTGCTGGAAGGCGACAGTGACCTGGAACAGTGGCTCAACAGCGACATGCTGTGTGCCGTTAACTGCCGTCGCGCCGCGCTGGAAGAGGCCTGTGGTGAAGATGCTGATATCCTGATCGCAGATGCACGCTACAAGTTCATCAGCACTATTACTGCTCAGGTGCTTGAGCGTCGTGGCACATTATCCAAAACCATCAGTGCCAAGATTGATGCGATTGTCCTGAACCGGATGTTAGGGCTGCCCATCTTCCTGGCCGTCATGTACCTCATGTTCCTGTTTACCATTCAGGTGGGCAGTGCATTCATTGATTTCTTCGATATTTTCACCGGCACAGTGCTGGTTGATGGCGGCCGCTATGTTCTGAGCAATATGGGCGCCCCGGAATTCCTGATTACCCTGCTGGCGGACGGCGTTGGCGCCGGTATTCAGACTGTCTCAACCTTTATCCCGGTTATTGCCTGCCTGTTCCTGTTTCTGTCCATTCTGGAAGATTCCGGCTATATGGCCAGGGCGGCGTTCGTTATTGACCGCGCCATGAACGCGATCGGTCTGCCGGGTAAGTCGTTTGTTGCCCTGCTGGTTGGTTTCGGGTGTAACGTGCCCTCCATCATGGGCGCACGTACCATGGAGAATCCCCGGGACCGGATGCTATCAATCATGATGGCCCCGTTCATGTCCTGTGGTGCGCGACTGCCGGTCTATGTCCTCTTTGCTGCCGCGTTCTTCCCCTATAACGGCCAGAATGTGGTATTTGCGCTTTATCTGATCGGTATTGCCGTGGCCGTTATGACGGCTGTCATCATGAAGCGCACCCTGCTTCCCGGTGAAACCAGCCCGTTCATCATGGAGTTGCCAGACTATCATCGCCCCCTGGTCAAGCAGGTACTGCTGCGCACCTGGGATCGTCTGCAAGTCTTCATTCTGGGCGCGGGTAAAATCATCGTTCTCGTTGTCACCGTACTGGGTGTTCTGAACTCCATGGGCACTGATGGCACTTTCGGAAATGAAAACACTGAGAAGTCGGTACTGAGTGAAGTGGGTCGTACCATTACCCCCGTCTTCTCCCCGATGGGTATGACTGAGGAAAACTGGCCGGCAGCAGTGGGTATCTTTACGGGTATCTTTGCGAAAGAAGCCGTTGTCGGCACGTTAGATGCCATGTACAGCCAGCTGGCTGGCGCCACCTCTGCAGATGACGCTGCAGACTACAGCCTCTGGGGCGGTATTCGCGAAGCCATGGCAACGGTTCCGGAAAACCTGGCAGCCATTGGTGACAGCCTGGCTGATCCCCTGGGCATCGAAATCGGTGTTATTTCTGACAGTGGCGCCGTCGCAGAAGAACAGGGCATGGCCGCGACCAACCTGAGCGTTATGCAACAGCTGTTCGCTACCAAGGCGGCTGCTATCGCCTATCTGCTCATGATTCTCCTGTACACGCCCTGCGTCGCTGCACTGGGTGCGATCTACCGGGAAACCAACATGCGCTGGACGGTCTTCATCGGCTCGTGGACCTTCTTCATGGGCTACCTGGCCGCCACGCTGTACTACCAGGCGTCTATCTGGACCCAGAGCCCTGTCAGCGCGACCAGCTGGATCGCAGGTATGCTGGCAGTGTTCATCGCAGTCATCATTGGGCTGCGCCGGTTCGGCAGCATCGAAATGGACAACAAAGTGCCGGTAACAGTCACCTCTGGTAATAGTTGCTGTAGCTCGTAATGTTGATACCCCTGAAAAACTACCTGGCCGAGCAAGGCCAGGTCAGCCTGGCCGATCTGGCCAAACACTTTAAAAGCAGCCCGGACGCGCTCCGTGGCATGCTGGGTCACTGGATCAGAAAAGGTCGCGTATGCAAGGAGACACTGGGGTGCAACAAAGGCTGTGCCTCCTGTCCGCCCGAGCAGACTGAAATCTATCGCTGGCTGGGCCCAAGAGCTGCGCAGCCGGGATGTATCCCACTTTGTCAGCTGGCCTAGTCAACACAAGACAAACCAGCTCATATACTCCGCTTCATGGCATGGAAAGGATTCCTGCCATGATCAAATTTCCCTGCCTCACATGCGATAAACTGGCTAATATGCCTCTTCCTGATGGCGATAGTGTTATTGGAACACTGCCATGACTGCTATAAAGTAGTACCAAAGTACAACAATAATAATACTGGACATGTCATGACAGGATTCGTACGACTGCGTCGGCATTTGCCCGCACTGCTTTTTACCGTCTTATTCATCTCCGGCTGTGCCAATACTGAAACATACCGTGTCGCCTATACCGAAGCTCAGCAGAAGTCTTCAACAGGACAGCTGACTGCAGGTGTCGCTCACGCCGATATCACGCCTCCTCCCGGACTCCCCCGTGCTGGCTACTCCATGTGGTCAACAACCGGTGAAGGCTTCCGTAATCGACTGGCGGCACGCGCCTTCTACCTGAAAGATGCTGAAGGTAATGCACTGGCCATCGTACAAACCGATCTGCTGGCAGGTTCACGCATCCTTCAGGGTAAAGTGGCAGAAGTTGTCGCCCAAAAGACCGACATTGATGCAGGCAACCTCGCCATAACAGCCACACACACGCATTCCGGTCCTGGCCAATACCTTGGAAGTGCCTTCTATAACAAACATGCGTCCCACAAGGATGGCTTTGACCCGGTCTACTTTGACTTCCTGGTTGAACAACTCTCAACGGCCATCATCGAAGCGTATGACTCACAACAACCCGCCAAAGTCGCTACCGGACGTACTGATGTGTGGGGATGGACCAGGAACCGTTCACTGGAACCGTATCTGAATAACGATACAACGAAAAATCTTGCTGACACGGCCAGTGATGCCTTCCATGCCATCAACCCTGCGCTTTACATGGTGCGTATCGATACACAACAGGAAGATGGCACCTACAAGCCTGCCGGCGCTTTTGCCAGCTTCTCCATACACGGCACAGGGGTGCCTGAGCGTGATCCTTTCTTCAATGCAGATATCTGGGCTTATATTCAAAACGATGTGAAGTGGGCTATTGAACAGGGGTACAACACAGAACAGGGCGTTGTCTTTGGTGCATTCGAAGGTACCCACGGTGATATGGCACCTGCATCCCGCCTGGAAATGCTGGGGCAAATTGAATCACGCCGCGTCGGCAAAGGCATAGCGAAACACGCCTGGAATCTGTTCCAGTCTCTGGATACGAAACTCTCTGATACCCTGTCTCTCCGTACAGCAACCCGGGAGTTGGATATCAGAAACAACAATACCTATGACGACGTCAGTATCTGTGAGGAAGCGGCTGCTGGTAATACTCTCGCTGCCGCTCCCTTTGAACACACGTCACCGGTTATCGGATACCTTCCTTTTTTCAAGCAGGGATCACGCCGCACATTCTTTACCGATAACTGTAACGGAGAGCGTCGTATACTCGGTTTTGATTCGCTGCAGAGAATTCTTGAACCCAAGGATTCATTTCCAAGGACTGTACTGTTCCAGGCTTTCCAGATTGGGGATATGGCCATCATCCCACTGCCTTATGAAATCACTGCCGAATCTGGCAAGCGGATAGAAGACGGCATTCGGGAAATCTATGAAAATCATGGCCAGTCTATCCGTCACGTCATGGTATCGAGTCTTGCCAATGGTTATACCGGGTACATGACGACACCTGAAGAATATGCGATCCAGTATTACGAAGGCGGACATACCATATATGGCAAATATACCCAGCCAGTCATAACCGGACATGCGGTTAATCTGGTGGATAGTCTCCTTCAGGGTTCAGATAACGTCCGTGATCTGCCAGACACCCAAGAATACACACTGAAGACCCGACAGTTTGTGCCTGATGCTGTTGAGCCAAATGAATCCATCCGTTCAGTACTGACTGCACCTGAATATAAGCACGCCTATAGCAATGAAGAAGGCTACTGGGCCTTCAAATGGCAGGATGTGGGTCCAGGTTTAATTAACCTGCATAAACCCTTGATTAGCATTGAAAGTAGCGAGAATGGCAAGGAATGGGTGCCTCTCGTCGTCAATGAGATACCGGTCGATGACAATGGCTATGATATTGCTATCCAGATGTTGGAGGATGAAGGGGAATTCGCGGAATACACAGCCTACTGGTATAACCCTGTCTTTGAAGGCAAGAAGCGACAATTCAGGTTTGTGATCCAGGCCAGAGCAAACCAGCCAGTATTCTATTCGCCCGCGTTTCGTTAACTTTTCTTTTGGGGAGTGTTCAGCACTCCCTTATTTTGAATTCTTAATATTTCTGTCCGGATCCAGCTTTTTCCTTCCCATAAATCATGAGCATTCTGTGTTCAGGGATTTTTGGAACCTTCCTGAATTTGGTTGCATCAAACCCAAGTCGTGTAAGCCTGAAATGTCTTAACCAGCCAGCTGTGATTTATTAAGTGAAACTTCAATCTAAATTTCACAGTTAAACTTCATGAAATCGGTGCCCCTGAAGGAGTAATACCAGTCATTTTTTCTAACTACGATCTGGAGCACTGGCAAGGTTTGCTTTGCTAAGGCAGTCTGTGGCCTAGTTAATATGGCTCGGTTCACTTGCAAGCCAACGTTCTACCGGCATACAACATCGGTTTCCTTCGCAAATCGACCTATAAAAGAAATCTGACAATTTCTCCGAGCAACGCAGAACAGGCCACAGAGGACTGAACCGCAGTTAGAAAAATCGATTTGTATAAGTTGATCTGAATTATTAGGTTCACCCAATGAGTAAATGTTTGGATTTAGTCAACCCCATGTTCAACACGGGGATACAAAGCTTTTTCGATTTTAGACTACGAAATTTAGGTTCAATGAAGCAAAAGAAGTGAGAAGTAAGAAGTAAGAAGTAAGAAGTAAGAAGTAAGAAGTAAGAAGAATATAAAAACCGTACAAAGCAAAAACCCTGACCAGTTGCCTGATCAGGGTTTTCTAATTAAAGT